>DATLRJ010000092.1:0-29912 GCA_035534715.1 Acidimicrobiales bacterium
TGCCGCGCGCGCCTCGGTCGACGAGCTCCTCGCGGTCGCGGCGAGCAGCGAGAGCCGGCTGAACCTCTCGACCGTCGACACCGTCGCCCGCGTCCTCTATGAGCTCGGGGATCCCGACGGCGCCGAGGCGATGCTGCGCGAAGCGATAAGCGGGCCGCTGCCGGCACCGCAGACCGACTCCACCGCGCTGCCCGGAGCCCTGCTCTCGCTCGCCGAGATCGTCGGCGCGCGAGACGGCCCGTCGGCGGCCCGGGGCCCGCTCGAGGACTGTCTCGCGCTCTCGGTCGACCGCAAGCTGCTCGAGGTCGAGGCGAAGGTGCTCCGGGAGCTCGCGCGCGTCCACGCGGCCGAGGGCGACTACGCGCGCGCATACGAACAGCACGTCGCTTTCTACAACCGCTGGGAGCAGCTGCGCGCGACCGAGGGCGAGGCGCAGGCCGCTGCCTTGCAGGCGCTGTACGACACGGAGCTCGCCCGTCGCCGGAGCCGGGAGTTCGAGCAGCTCGCGCAGCGCGATCCTCTGACGGGCCTGTGGAACCGTCGGTACCTGAGCGACAGGCTCCCGCGCCTCGTGCGCATCGCGCGGCGCACGGGGCGGCCGCTGTCGATCGCCGTCGCCGATCTCGACCACTTCAAGCGGGTGAACGACGAGCTCTCCCACGAGATCGGTGACCGGGTCCTCGTCGCGACGGGCCACCTGCTCCGGCGCGCCGTCGAGCCGACAGGCTTCGTCGTCCGCTTCGGCGGCGAGGAGTTTCTCATGGTTCTCCCGGGGTGCGACCGCGAGAGCGCGGCACGGGCGGCCGAGCGGGTGTGCGACGAGATGCGGTCGCACGAGTGGCGGAGCGACGTGGGCTGCTGGCCCGTCACGATCAGCGTCGGGGTCGCGACGCTCGGGCCCGACGGCGACATCGCTGCACTGATCTCGGAGGGCGACACGCACATGTACGCAGCCAAGCGCGCTGGCCGCGACCGCGTGATCGCGACCCCGGCCGACGGCGCCCCCGCGTGACGACCTCGGCCGCGTGCACCGCTCGGGTCACGCCACGAAGTACTTGGCCTGGGGGTGGTGACAGACGATCGCGAGCGTGGTCTGCTCGGGCTCGAGCTGGGCGCCATCGCTCACCGTGACGCCGATCCGCTCGGCGCGCAGCAGCTCGACGATCTTCGCGTTGTCCTCGAGATCCGGGCATGCGGGGTAGCCGAAGGAGTAACGCCCGCCCCGGTACTTCTGGCGAAACAGCCCGGTGAGGTTCGGTCCGTCCTGGGATGCGAAGCCCCATTCCTCGCGCATGCGCCGGTGCCAGTACTCCATGAGCGCTTCGGTCATCTCGACCGACAGTCCGTGGAGCGCCACGTAGTCGACGTAGCGGTCCGCCGCGAACAGGGCGCCCGCGTGCTCCGACGCCCGCGCGCCCACCGTCGTCACGACGAGCCCGATGTAGTCGACCTCGCTCGCACCGACGGGCCGGAAGAAGTCGGCGATGCAGAGATACGGCGTCTCGCGCTGTCGTGGGAAGGTGAAGCGCGTGAGCTCGACGGTGCGTTCGACGTCGCTGTAGACGACGACGTCCGTGCCCTCGGAGCTCGCCGGGAAGTAGCCCCAGGCGACCTGGGGGACGAGCACGTCGGCGGCCTTCGCCTCGTCGACGCGCAGCCGTAGCTCGGCGCGCACCCTCTCCTTGAACTCGACGTCGTCCTCGCCGCTCTCGGGCCGGTACCCCCACTGGTTGCGGAAGAGCGCCGTCTCGTTCAGGTACGCGAGGACGTCGTCGAGCGCGATACCTTTCGCGATCCTCGTCCCGACGAACGGCGGGACGAACACAGGGTTGTCCAGGACGACCTCCGCCGAGCGCGCCGGGAGCGTCGCCGGGTCGACGGCCCCGAGGATCTGGCTCTTCCGGGGCGGCAGGACGCGTCCGGTGAGCTCGGTGCCGAAGTTCGGGTCGTCGACTCCCGAGTGCTTGAGCTCCATGATCCGCTCGAGAGTCCGCAGGCCCTCGAATGCGTCCTTCCCGTAGAAGACGCGGCCGTCGTAGACCCCGCGCAGGTCGCGCTCGACGTAGCTGCGCGTGAGGGCGGCACCGCCGAGAAGGACGGGGATGTGCGACACGCCGCGCCGGTTCATCTCCTCGAGGTTCTCGCGCATCACGAGCGTCGACTTCACGAGGAGCCCACTCATGCCGACGACGTCTGCGCCGACTTCCTCGACCTTGCTCAACATGTCCGCGATCGGGACCTTGATCCCGAGGTTGTGGACGTCGTAGCCGTTGTTGGTCAAGATGATGTCCACCAGGTTCTTGCCGATGTCGTGCACGTCGCCCTTCACCGTCGCGAGCACGACGCTCCCGCGACCCGCGCGGTCGCTCCTCTCCATGTGCGGCTCGAGATGAGCGACGGCCGCCTTCATCGTCTCCGCGGACTGGAGCACGAATGGCAGCTGCATCTCGCCGGACGCGAACAGCTCACCGACCGTCCTCATCCCCTCGAGGAGGATGTCGTTGACGACTGCGAGCGCGGGCAGGCCGGAGGCGAGCGCCTCGTCGAGGTCGTCCTCGATCCCCGTGCGCTCGCCGTCGACGATCCGGCGGGCGAGCCGCTGCTCGACCGGCCAGCCACTGCGGTCCTCCCTCGCCACCGCGGAGCTGGTCGCGCCGGCGAAGAGCTCGATGAGCGCCTGGAGCGGGTCGTAGCCGGGACGGCGCCGGTCGTAGACGAGGTCGAGGCACACTTCGCGCGCCCGGTCGTCGATCTTGTGGAGCGGCACGATGCGAGCTGCATGGACGATCGCCGCGTCGAGGCCGGCGGCGACGCACTCGTGGAGGAACACGGAGTTGAGCACCTGGCGCGCGGGCGGGGACAGCCCGAAGGAGACGTTGGAGAGGCCGAGGATCGTGTGGACGCCCGGCAGCTCGGTCGTGATGGCCCGGATCGCCTCGATCGTCTCGACGCCGTCCCGCCGGCTCTCCGCCATGCCCGTCGAGAGCGGGAGCGCGAGCGGGTCGAAGAACAGGTCGGAGGGTTCGAGGCCGTACCGCCCGACCGCGAGGTCGTGGATCGCGCGCGCCGCGCGCACCTTCCACTGCGCGGTGCGCGCCTGACCCTCCTCGTCGATGCACGTACATACAACGGCCGCTCCGTGCTCTCGTGCGAGAGAGAGGAACGCGTCGAGCCGGGTGCCGGGGCCGTCGCCGTCCTCGAGGTTCACCGAGTTCAAGAGCGCCCGCCCGCCGAGCCACTCGAGCGCGGTGCGCACGACATCCGGCTCGGTCGAGTCGACCATGATCGGGACCGTCGAGGCCGTCGCGAGGCGGCTCATCACCGCGGCCATGTCCGCGACGCCGTCCGCGCCCGTGTAGTCGACGCACACGTCGATCACGTGCGCGCCCTCCCGGACCTGGTCGCGTGCCATCTCGGTCGTCGTGTCGAAGTCGCCCTCGAGCATCGCCTCGCGGAAGCGCTTGGAGCCGTTCGCGTTCGTCCGTTCGCCGACGACGAGGAAGGACTGGTCCTGTGCGAACGGGACGAAGCTGTAGAGCGAGGCGGCGCCCGGCTCGTGCTGCGGCTCCCGCCTCCTCGGCACGAGCTCGCCGACGCGCTCGACGACCCGGGCCATGTGCTCCGGAGTCGTGCCGCAGCACCCGCCGACCACCGACACGCCGTGCTCGGTGACGAACGCGTGGAGGTGATCCGCGAGCTCGTCGGGTGTGAGGTCGTAGTGCATCCGGCCGTCCACGACGGAAGGCAGCCCGGCGTTCGGCATCGTCGACACGGGAATCCGCGAGTGCTCGCCGAGATATCGGATCGGCTCGTACATCTCCGCGGGGCCCGTCGCGCAGTTGAGCCCGACGACGTCCGGCCGCATCGCGTCGAGCGCGGCGAGGGCGGCCGCGATCTCTGTGCCCGGGAGCATGCGACCGGTGAGCTCGATCGTGACCTGGACCTGGAGCGGCACGTCGCGCCCGACGGCGCGCATCGCGCGGCGGCACGCGACGAGGGCGGCCTTCGCTCCGAGCAGGTCGAAGCACGTCTCGACGAGGAGGAGGTCGACGCCTCCGTCGAGCAGGGCGCGCGCCTCGACCTCGTAGGAGTCACGAAGGTCCGCGAAAGAGATCTGCCCGAGCGTCGGAAACTTCGTTCCAGGACCGATGCTCCCGGCGACAAAGCGCGGGTGGTTCGGGGTCGAGTAGCCCGACGCGACCTCGCGCGCGAGCTCCGCGGCGCGTCGCGCTAGCTCCGCGGCGCGGTCCGCGATCTGGTACTCGGCAAGGACGGTCGGGAACGCGCCGAACGAGTCGGTCTCGACCACGTCGACCCCAGCGTCGAGGAACGACGCGTGGAGCTCTCGCACGACGTCCGGGCGGCTCGCGACGAGCGCCTCGTTGCACCCCTCGAGCGATGCCCCCCCGAAGTCGTCGGGGCCGAGCTCGCGCAGCTGGAGGTTCGTCCCGGTCGCGCCGTCGAAGACGACGACGCGCTCGCGGACGAGGTCGAGGTAGCCGGACATCGTCCTCCCAGGCTACCGGTGTGCCGGGGTGGGGCTGTCCCATGGGGCGCCGGCCCGCGTATGGCGCGAGGACCAGTTGTCGCGGCCGGCGCGATCCCCGATGGTAGCGGTAGCACGATCACGTGCCGGTGGGCACGGCCGGTCGCACCGAGCCGACGCTGCCGAGCGGCATGCGCTCGGGGCGCGCGGGAAGGGCCGCAGGGCCGGAGGATCGTGTGCCCCGTGCGTCCGCGGCCCACGCGGCGCACTCGAGCGCGAGCGCGGGATGGAAGCGCCACCGGATGAGCTGCCGGGCCGCGCCAGGCTCGTCCTCGCCGAGCTCCACGAGGCTGAGCGCCAACTGCCGCCCCCGTCGCCGCATCTCCTCGATCGGCACCGTCGCAGCGCCGCCGGACACGCTGTCGAGAAGGGCGTGCTCGTCCCGAAGCGCCTGCGGCAACCGTGCGAGGTGGCGACGCGCGAGCGGCGGGATGACGGTGCGCACCGAGAGCGCTCCCGGCGCGACGACGCGTGCCATCTCGAAGTCGACGCAGCGAGCGACCGTTCGGAGGAAGGGCGCGTTGCGCCCGGACCGCTCGCCGAGGCCGAGCGCACGCGATGTCTCGACGACGTCGAGCGCGCATCCCGACGGCGACGCCTCGAGGCACGCGGCGACGCGGCGGAGCAGCAGGGTCGTCGACGGACCAAGGACCGGGAGCCAGAACGTCTCGACGTAGAGCGAACGCGCATCGTGACCGAGAGCGTCGACGACGGGATCACGCCACGCGTCGACCGTGATCACCGTGCTTTCCGTGAACCCTGCGAGCGAGGTCATCGTGCCCTCCTGTGTGTCGGATCTCGAGCGGTCGGCGCAACGTCGCAGCCCGCGTTACCCGGGCACCTACCGCCCCGGCGCGGGGAGGTCGCGGAGCGCCCACGTCTGGGCTGGCCCGGACCGCCCCGGTCTGCCCACCCCGGATCTCACGGGAGGGCATGGAGCAGCCGTCGGTCCGGGACAGGCCATGCAGAGCCGACTTGGTATACCCTGACGGTCGTGACGCGGAGCACGTCGCCGGTTCGGTCCGCGCCACTCGCGCCACGCGCATGAGCGGTCCCGCGGACGTCGCGCGGCACGTCGGCGTGCCGGTGCTCGAGGTCGAGGACCTGCACACCGAGTTCCGACTCCGCTCCTCGACCGTGCGCGCCGTCGACGGCGTCACGTTCTCGGTGCGCGCGGGGGAGTGCGTCGGCGTCGTCGGGGAGTCGGGGTGCGGCAAGTCGACGGTCGGCATGTCGATCATGAAGCTGCTCCCCGGCGTCGGGCACATCACGTCGGGCAGCGTTCGGCTGCTCGGGCGCGACGTCGTGCCCCTCGGCGCGAAGGACATGCAGAAGGTCCGTGGTGACGATGTCGGCATGATCTTCCAGGACCCGATGACGTCGCTCAACCCGACGTGGACGATCGGCCGCCAGATCGCGGAACCGGTCGTCCTGCACCGGGGCGCGTCGAGGCGCGAGGCGCGAGAGCGCGCTCTCGAGGTCCTCGGCCTCGTCGGTATGCCACGTCCGGCGGAGCGTCTCGACTACTACCCGCACCAGCTCTCGGGCGGCCTGCGGCAGCGGGTGATGATCGCGATGGCGCTCGCGTGCGAGCCGAAGCTGCTCATCGCCGACGAGCCGACGACTGCCCTCGATGTCACGATCCAGGCGCAGATCCTCGATCTCATCGACGAGCTCCGCGAGAAGCTGCGCATGGCCGTCATCCTCATCACCCACGACATGGGCGTGATCGCGTCCCGCACGAGCGAGGTGCTCGTCATGTACGCCGGGCGGATCGTCGAGGCGGCCCCCACCGACGTGCTGTTCGGCGCGATGCGCCACCCCTACTCGAGGGCACTCCTCGATTCGATCCCGCGCCTCGACCAGGACCGTGATAGCGCGCTCTTCACGATCCCGGGCGCGCCGCCCGAGCTCTCTCGCCCGCGCTCGGGGTGCAGCTTCGCTCCGCGCTGCGGGCACGCGACGGACCAGTGCCTCGCGCGGGAGCCGGACCTCGTCGACGGGGGACCGGGAGACGCGGCCGGTCACCGCCACGCGTGCTTCCACCCGCTCGACGGTGTCGTCGGGGGGATGCGCGCGCGGCGCGCCGTCACCGCCAAGGGGCCCGAGCAGCGGGCCCCGTCGCCGGAGGCGACCGGCCTTCGCGGCGCCGAGCGGCTCGTCGTGCTCGACCGCGTCGTGAAGGAGTACCCCGTCGCGTCGCGCGCGATCGGCCGGCGCCACCGCGGCGTCGTGCACGCGGTCTCCGACGTGTCGTTCGCGGTGGATGCCGGCGAGACCTTTGGGCTCGTCGGCGAGTCCGGATGCGGCAAGACGACGGTCGGGCGACTGCTCGTCGCACTCGAGCGTCCGAGCTCGGGTGCCGTCCGGGTCGACGGCGAGGACCTCGCTCGACTCGGTGCGGGCGAGCTGCGCCGGCGCCGTCGGGACCTGCAGCTCATGTTCCAGGACCCGTACTCCTCGCTCGACCCCCGAATGCGGGTCGGCGAGATCGTCGCGGAGCCCCTCGCCGTCCAGCGGATCGGCAGCCGGGTCGACCGCAGCCGTCGCGTCGAGCAGCTGCTCGACGAGGTCGGCCTGCCGCGCCGCTCCGTCGCGCAGTTTCCGCACGAGTTCTCGGGCGGCCAGCGCCAGCGCATCGGCCTCGCGCGGGCGCTTGCGCTCAGACCCCGGCTCATCGTCGCCGACGAGCCGGTGTCCGCTCTCGACGTGTCGATCCAGGCCCAGATACTCAACCTCATGCGCTCCCTGCAACGCGAGCACGACCTCGCATACGTCGTGATCTCACACGATCTCGCCGTCGTCCGTTACCTCGCCCGGCGAATCGGCGTGATGTACCTCGGCAAGCTCGTCGAGACCGGCCCGGCCGACGAGATCTACGAGCGCGCTGCTCACCCGTACACCCAGGGGCTCATCGACACGATCCCGGTGCCCGACCCGCGCGCCTCGCGCCGCGGGCGCGACCGGCTGGTTCGTGGCGAGCTGCCGTCGGCGATAGACCCGCCGAGCGGCTGCCGGTTCCGGACGCGGTGCCCGCGCGCCGCGGACGTGTGCGCGCAGGTCGAGCCACCGATGCGGTCGTTCGGGCCGGGGCGCGCTGCCGCATGCCACTTCCCCCTCGTTGCCGAGGCCCCGGACGACTCGGCACCGGCGTCGGCGGGTCGCTGACAGAAGCACGTGCGAGCCCCGGCGCCCCTCAGGCGCCGTGTGCGCCCGTACATCAGGACGTTCCGATCGAGGACGGACGACCGTCGCTCACGTCCGAGCCGGGCTCAGCGGTCGGCGGTCATCTTCGAGAGACCGCGGGGGCATCCGGGTCGACACCGCGTTCGATCGGGAAGTGGCAAGCGGTCTGTTGACACCGCACCGTCGCGACGACCGGGTGCAGCGCTGCGGCCTCGAGCGCGGCCGCGCAGAGAAGGCCCCGGGTGCGGCCGCGTAGAGAAGGCCCCGGGCGCTCACGAGCACGCGGTCGAAACCCGACCATTGCCGGCCGAGCCGAGCAGCCGGGCTCTCGTTGCCGAGCACGTCCGCAACGACGTCCGGCAGCCGGTCCGGGTCGGTCACCCGGAGAGGGTGTTCTCCGGCGCGCCGCATCGTCGTGAGCGCGACCTGGACGAGGTGAGCGGCGCCGATGGCCGAGAAGTCGCTGTCGCTGTCGCTGTCGCTGTCGCTGTCGCTGTCGAACCGGACCGGTCCGCCAGTCGCATCCGCGAGTCCCGTGAGGAACGCGTTCGACGGAGCGTCCCTTCCCGTCACGTGGATCCTGTCGCAGCAGGGCCCGAGGTCCTCGAGGAGCACGAGGCGTCTTCGGCTCTCGAGGGCGACTCAGCTTCTCCCGGCGATGCCGGCGACGCTTCCGGCTTCGGCGACCCCCAGCTCCAGCGCGTTGAGAACGGAGTCGGCGGCGCCGATCGCGTCGCCGTGGTCGTTCGCGACAACCGGCGTCGAGATCATGCCCGCGAGTCCGATCCCAATCCATCGTCGCGGGTCGCACTCCAGAGCGAGATCGGCGCGCTCGGCCGTGGTCGCGGGACATCAATCGTCGGGATCCTGGTCGGAGACTCCTGGTGCAGGGAGACTTGTCGGGTGGCCGCGCTGTGCGCTGGGCAACGCGGCCCACCGCGTCGAGGGCGACGCCCTTCATTCCCGAGGTCGAATCCGACCGCGTGGCGGCGTTCATCGACCACGTGGCACGTCCTTTGAGAGGGCGGGATAGGTGAGGTCTCGAGGGGTGAACGGGTCGACGACAGCCAGCCTCTCGGCGCTATGGCGACTACGCCCTCTCGGTAAGGAAGTCGATGGCAGATGCGGCGGCGTCGAGGGTCGCATCGATGTCGTCCTCGCTGTGCGCGAACGAGATGAACAGGTTCTCGAAGGGCCCCGGGTGGAACAGCACGCCGCGCTCGAGCATCGCCTCCCACCAGCGCCGGAACCGGTCCTGATCGGCGTGACGCGCTGCGTCGCGGTAGTTGTGGATCGGGTGCTCGGTGAACCAGACCTGGAAGAGCGGTCCGATCCCGACCACCCTTGTCTCGATGGCGTGCCTGTCGAACATCTCCTGGAATCCCTCACGAAGGCGTGTCGAGCGGGCCCACAGTGCGTCGAAGCGTTCGCTGTCCGCGAGCAGGTCGAGTGCGGCGTTCGCACCAGCCACCGCTATGCCGTTGCCGCTCTAGGTCCCGGCCATCGAGACGACGCCGTCCTCAACGGGGGCGAGCACGTCGCGCCGACCGCCGAGGGCGGCGACTGGGAAGCCCCCGCCGAGGCCCTTGGCGAACACCGTGAGATCGGGCGCGACTCCGTAGAGCGCCCGAGCGCCGCCACGCGCCACGCGGAAACCGGTGATCACTTCGTCAAAGATGAGCAGCGCGCCGTTCTCGCTACAGATCTCACGCATCGCCTCGAGATAGCCCGGCTTTGGAAGGATGCAGCCGGTATTGCACATGATCGGCTTGGTCAGCACCGCCGCGATCTGGTCCGTATGCGCGGCAAACGCCAGACGGAGTGCCTCGATGTCGTTCCACGGGATAATGATCAAGCTCTCTTCTGCGTGGGGCGGAAGACCCGGGCTTTGGGGAACGGCAATGGGCGAGGCGTCGGGACCCGCAGCCGTGATGTCGGGGTGCTTCGACCAGTAGACGCTGTCGGAGAATCCGTGGTACATGCCCTCGAAGCGCACCACGAACGGACGGTTCGTGTGGGCCCGGGCAAGGCGGACCGCGTACAGGACACCTTCGGTCCCGGTGCAGGTGAGATGCACCTGCTCGACGCTCGGGACTGCGTTGACGATCTTGCACGCGAGGGTTGTCTCCTCGAGCGTCGGCATCGCGAACATCGGCCAACGGTCTCGATGTAGTCGACCACGGCTCGCGTGATCTCAGGAGGTCGGTGGCCGAAGATCATCGGGCCGAGTCCGAGGAGATAGTCAAGGTAGGTGTTGCCGTCGACATTGGTGACGTGGCTCCCTAGTCCGTCGCGCAGGAAGAGCGGGTACGGGCTCCAACCACCCTGGACAGATCGCGCCGTCGAGTTCACGCCGGTCGGGATGAACTCGCGGGCGGCGGCGAAAGCATCTCTCGACGTCCGGAGCGATGGCGTGCGTGCGTAGTTCGCGGGGAGCCCCTCTGCTCGCAAACAATATAACGACATACTCTATCGCCGTCGCGGCTCGAGATCGACGGCCCGATTACGGAAGGTCGCCTTCTCTCGCCGAGCCGGCCGTACGCGCGAGCAGCGCGTCCTGGGGGGTGGAGCGGAGATGGAAGGTGAAGCGGAGAGCGTCGAAGGCGAGGTAGAAGGAGTCGAATGCGAGCCGGGATCTCGTGTAGCTCGTGCCGGTGATGATCACTGCAAGCCGCTGAGCGGTGAGGCCGAGGCACGACCGAGTCTCGGGATCGGGGCGTCGCACGACGAGCGCCTGCTCCTCGTAGGCCTCCTCGAGTCCGTAGCGATCCGCGAGGAGCCGGTAAAGGGACCCGGCCGGATCGCGAAGCACCTGCTTGTCGAGTCCTGGTGCACGCGCCGCCGGTACACACGCGACCTCGAGCACAGCGGGCTCGCCATCGATGCGCCGGAGGCGGCGGACCTCCCAGACCTTGTCGCCTGGATCGAGAGAGAGGGCGGACCGTTGCGCGGACGAGGCGTCGACCCGGCCCACCGACAGCACCTCTGTGGTGAGCGAGATCAGCTCGCCGAGCGTGTCGCTCAACCCGCCGAGCCGCGTCGTCTCGGCGTCGATGCGCCGTGCCTGGACGAACGTCCCGCGTCCCTGCTCGCGTCGGACGAAGCCCGCCTGGGCGAGCTCGGTCATGGCGCGCCGGACGGTGATGAGGCTGACTCCGGCCATCTGGGCGATCTCGGTCTCTGTCGGCAGCCTGTCGCCGACGGCGAGCATGTTCTCCTCGATGTAGGCCTCGATGAGCTGAACGGTCGCCTCGTAGCGCGTAATGGTCATGTTGGCGTCAACCCGTCGCTTCCAGGTTCACCCTCGGATCGAGGAGTGCGTAGAGGAGATCGGTCAGGATCGTCATGACGACGATCACCGCGCCGATCACGATCACGACACCCTCGAGCATAGGCAAGTCGTTCTGAAGGATCGCGGTCCACGAGAGCGTGCCGAGTCCAGGGATCCCGAAGACCTGCTCGGTGACGAGGACGCCGCCCATCAGCGTCGCGAAGTCGAGGCCCGCCATCGTCACCACGGGACGGAGTGCGTTGCGCAGTGCATGGTGGATGAGCACGCGTCGGCTCGTCGCTCCTTTGGAGCGAGCCGTGCGGACGTAGTCCTCGTTCAACTCGTCGAGGATGCTCGAGCGACCGATTCGTGTGTAGAAGCCCGCGCCGGTGAACGCGAGGCTGAATGCCGGGAGCACGACCCAGCTCGCCGCCGCGACCCCCCCGAGTGGGAAGAACGCGAGCTTGTACGCGAACGCGTAGAGGAGCACGAGACCGAACCAGAAGGTCGGGAGGGTGAGGCCGACCATCGCGACGACGCTGGCGACGCCATCGCCCAGCGAGCCGTGCTTTCGAGCCGCGAGCACGGCGAGGCCGACCCCGATGACGAGCTCGCCGAGGACGCTCAGAGATACGAGCTCCAAGGTGTACGGCAGTCGCTGGAGCAGCGCCTGGCTCACGGCTTGGTTCGTCGCGTATGACTCGCCGAGGTTGCCGTGGACGAGGCGCCACAGATACTCCCCGTACTGCACCGGCAAGGGCCGGTCGAGTCCGAGCTGGTGGTAGATGCTACGGACGACCGAGAGCGGGGCACTCCTTCCGGCGATCACCCGCGCCGGGTTGATCGGGATGACGTAGCCGATGATGAACACGAGCGTGATGACGCCCCAGAGCACGCCGATCCCTCCGACGAAGCGCCGGACCGCGAACCTCAGCACGCCGTCACCGATCCCCGGGGGGAACACCTAGTCACGGCGCGCGAGCGCGTCACGGAGCGCATCGCCGAGGAGGTTGAGTCCGAGCACGACGAGTCCGAGCGCGATCCCGGGGATGATCGCGAGCCGGGGAACGCTCGTGAGGTAGGCGGACCCGTCGGAGATGAGGTCACCGAGCGAGGGGGTCGGTGGTTGGATGCCGACGCCGACGTACGAGAGCGACGCGACGAAGATTGTCGTCGTCGAGAACTGGAGCGTCGTGTAGACCGCGACGAGCGGCCATACCTGCGGGAGTATGTGGCGGATGAGGACTCGGACGTGGCGCGCGCCGGCGATGGTCGATGCCTCGACGAACTGGCGGGTGCGAATGACGAGAACCTCGCCCCGGACGATGCGGGCGAGATAGAACCAGTTGACTGCGCCGATGATGACGATGAGGCTGAGCTTCGAAGGCTGGGTCACGAGCGCGATGAAGCCGGCGAGGAGAATCGCGGGAACGGCGAGGAGCACCTCGGTCGTCCGCATCAGGATCACGTCGACCCACCCACCGGCGTAGCCCGCGACGCTGCCGACCGCAACGCCGATGGCCGCCGCGATGACGTTGGCGGCGACGGCGACCTCCATCGTGTTCTGGAGGCCGACGAGGAGACGGCTCAGCAGGTCGCGTCCGAGTGCGTCGGTGCCGAGGAGGAACTGCGCGCCGGGCCCCACTGGCGAGCCGTTGTTCGTCAGTCCGTTCGGGAACTGGTAGTACGCCGAGTGCGGGGCGAGCAAAGAAGCAAATACCGATACGACGACGACGAGGAGCGTGATCGCGACGCCGATGATCCCCGACGGTCGAGCGACCACCGCCCGCCAGACCTGTGACGCTCGTCCGCGCTGACGATCCGACGTGCCGGCGATCCCGGACACCGGGATCGTCGGGGGACTCAGCACGGCAGCCTCACGGGTCGACCCTACCAATCGTTCCTACCGGACGGAGGCAACCTCGCGCGCCGCCGGCACAGGAGAATCTTCCCCCGTGCCGGCGCAACACGACGCTCGACCGCTCGATTGCTCACACGCTCCAATTGGCGAACTGGAGTCGCCAGATCGGGCTGGCGCCGAATCCCTTGAGCTGCGGGTTCTCGAGGAAGTAGAGCTCCTGGTAGAAGAGCGGGATCCACGGGAAGTCGCTGAGGATCTTGGCTTGGATCTTGTGGTAGACGGGGATCGCCTTGCCAAGGGGAAGCGACAGCGACTGAGCGAGCTGGGAGTCGATGGCGTGATTGCAGTAGTACTGCCAATTGTTCCCCGCCGCGATCTCACTACAGGCAAACTGGCTGTTGATGAGATCGTAGGGGTCCGGATAGTCGAGGGCGTAGATCCCCATCGTGAGTGGAAACTCGCCGAGCGACGAGAGGAACGCGCCAGGGGCCATGACTTTCAGCTGGACCTTGAAGCCCACCTGCTCGAGCTCCTGCTGGACGACCTCCGCGACGCTCGGATCTGCGGTGAAGCCTCCGGTCGCAACCGCGAACGTGAGCGTGGGAAGTCCCTTGCCGCCGGGGTATCCAGCCTGCTTCAACAGGCGTTTGGCCTTCGCCGGATCAGACCCGAGTGGTTTCACGCTCGGGTCGAAGCCGGGCATGCCCGGAGCGAGGATCTGGGTGAGCGCAGTCCCCATGCCGGCGATCGACTTGAGCACTTGAGCCTGGTCTACCGCGTATGCAGCGGCTTCACGTACGAGCAGATTCTTGAACGGCGCTTTCTGCATGTTCAGGGCAACATAGTTGTCCTCGACCGAGCTGAAGATATGGAGATAGCTCTTGTAGCGGGAGTTGCCACGTACGCCGAGGTAGGTCGACGTAGGAATCGGGTCCATCATCACGTCGGTCGTGCCGTTCTGCACCGCGAGCGCCTCGACTTGAGGAGCGAGGCCGATCGTGACGTCGATCTGCTTGGTTGCCACTTGGTTGGCAAGAAAATACCCAGGGTTCTTCACCATGACGATCGACTTGCCGGGGATGTAGCTCTTGATGATGTAAGGCCCGTCACCGACCGGGTCGAGACCGAACGTCGCCGAGCTCTTCGCGATCACGTTCGGCGGCACGGGGCTCGCATTCGGTATTGCCATGAGGTCGAGGAAGGTCCGGTCGGGGATCGTGAGCGTGATGCGCAACGTATCCGTGCCGAGCACCTGGATGCCGCTCACGCCCTTTGCCTTGCCGTTTGAGTAGGCAACCCCGCCGCTGATCAGCTGAAAGAACGCCATGAGCAGCGACTTGGTGGCCGGGTTGAGGATTCGCTCCAGCCCGTCGGCGTACGCTTGGGCCGTCACAGGTTCGCCGTCGGTGAACTTGAGTCCCGGACGAAGATGGAAGGTGTAGGTCTTACCACTGTTGGTGACCGTGGGCATCGCCGTCGCTCCCCAGGGCACCACCTGCTCCGAGGAGTTGAAGGTGAGGAGGGTGACGAAGGTCGCGTGGACGAACGACCAGGAGATCGGGTCGAAGCCTTTTGCAGGGTCCAGCGATGGTGGGTCCGTATTCACGTCGGCCGTGATAAGCGCTGTTGACGTCGTATGCGGAACGATCCGCGACGCGTACGACGTCGATCCCCAGATAAGCGAGGTCGCGGTCAGAAGCCCAGTCGCGATCACCGCCCTCGCAGCGTGTCGAAAGGATGAGCGCCGCAGGTCAGTCATAGCCGGAACCTCGCATTCGGTGGCGCAGGATGAGCAACTCATTATGTGTATATCACCAATATCCGAGAGCCATCAACCGATCTGGCACGGCGACGTTGACGAGGAGATCGAGACGGGGCCGTGCGCCGAGCTCCCCTCGGATCGCGTCCGCGCAGCTCAGCGGCACCTTGTTTCTGCGGCATGACCGCGAATCCCTTGCGGGCCCGGGCATCGGTGACGTTTCCGGACTGTTAATTCTCCCGGTCCCGGCTGATTGACTTGGTTGTGCCGGATCTTGCCGGGACGATCGGCCTCGTCTCATGACCGGTGATGGTGAGGCGCGGGTCAACCGAATCAGGCAAGGATGATATGGATGGCTCCGAGAAGTAGGTTGTACAGAAGGAGCGTGTCGGGTATCGATACCCACTCGTCGGGAGCGTGGAGGTTCCCGCCAGTTGGGCCGAGCAGGACTGTGGGGACCCCGGCATTCTGCATGAGTGCCGCGTCGGTCCACGCGTTCACCCCGCTCGGCTCCACGGTCCTACCGAGTTGCATGAGCGCGCTTGCGCGGAGTGCGTCGAGGATCGGCGTGTGACCCTCGGCGAAGAACGGATCGCGCTCGACCCTCACGGTGACCGAGGCGTCGAGATCCGGGAAGCGCTTACGTCCGATATCGAGGATTTCGTCGATCTCGGCGAGTCGGTCGGCGATGTGCTCACCGGGCTGGGTCCCGATCTCGATGCCGACGCTCGCATCGCTCGGGTAGGTCGCGTAATCGGTGCCACCGCGTATCGTGCTTGCGTGGAACACCGTGCGACCGCTCAACCGTGTGCTCGTCGGACCGAACACCTCGTCGTCGTGTTCGTGGAGCCGGGTGAGCACCTCCGCGATCTGGATGATGGCGTCGACTCCCTTGTCGGGAGCGGAGCCGTGCGCGGCGCGACCTCGTACGGTGATGTCGATCCAGCCGAATCCCTGGTGCTCGACGATGATGCTCGGGAAGTTGAACGGTTCGAGGACGATGCAGTAGTCGATCTCATGGTCCTCGAGGAGACGTTCCGTGCCCGTGGAGAGACCCTCCTCGTCGGCGACGAAGGCCACGGCGAAGGTGCCGGCGAAGGAGTGTGCTTCCGCGGCAAGCGCACGTAGGAGGAGCAGCGCGACAGCGCATCCGGCCTTGTTGTCAGCTGCTCCGAGACCTACGAGGCGCTCGCCGTCGCGTCGTGGCGTCAACGCGAGGTCCGCCCAGTTCGCATATCCGACGGTGTCACAGTGCACATTGATCGCGAGTGTCGGGCCCGGCCGCGCCCCACGTACCGTCGCGAGGAGATTGGTTCGCTCGGGGGCATACTCGTCGACCGTCGACCGGACGCCGAGCTCGTCCAGCCATGCCTGCATGTACCGGGCGATGCCCGACTCTCCGGCGCCGCCGGGAACCAGCCACGGATTGGAGGAGTCGATGCTCACGAGTTTCGACAGCAGCTCGACGAGGTCCTCCTCGCTGGGCCTCGATGGCGCGGCCGGAGATATCATTATAAAAATATACTGGCTCAGTCCGAACCTGTCACGTAACGCCACGAACCTGCAGGGCCGAGAAGCGCGATCCCGGGCGGGGTGCGATCGGGCACAGCTCCCCCTGTGTGGCCGGCTCGCTCACTCTGAGATCGTCAGCGGAGAGATCGTCAGCGGACGGAATCGCCCGTCACCGCGTCGTGGCGAGCCCCCGTGGACGCGGCACCGCGTCGTGGCGAGCCCCCGCGGACGCGGCACCGCGTCGGTCATCCGTCCACTCCCCGGAGCAGGCACGCGCAGAGCGTGAGCCCGGGGCCGAACGTGACCGCGACGACGAGCTCGCCTGGTCGGACGTCGCCGCGCACTCGGTCGAGGACGATGGGCAGCGTCGCGGAGGAGCAGTTGCCGTGCTGCGCGAGGACCGACCGCGAGGGAGCCAGCTGAGCAGCCGAGAGGCTGAGGCGATCAGCGACCACGTCGAGCACGCGCGGGCCTCCGGGATGGACGGCCCAGGCAGCGACGTCGGAGCGCCGCACGCCGTGACGCCCGAGAAGCCCGTCGACGAGCGGGCCGAGGCGCCGTCCGACGACCTCGGGGACGTGGCGAGACAGGCCCATGCGAAAGCCGAGGTCGGTGATCTCCCACGTCATCAGCCCCGCGGCCTCGCTCGCCGTGCACGACTCGATCTCGAGCACCTCGAGTGGCGGCGCGAGCGCCCGGCCCGTGCGGATGGCGCGCGCGCCGGACCCGGACCCGGCCCCGGGTTCGAGCACGAGCGCGGAGGCCGCGTCTCCGAACAGCGCGTGGATGACGACCTGCTCGAGGTCGCGCGTCGGGGGTTGCACGTGGAGGCTCGTGAGCTCGATGCACACAAGAGCGGCGGCACGGCCGTGGAGCGCGACGTAGTCCCTCGCGGCGGCGAGACCGGGGAGGGCCGCGTGGCAGCCGACGTGGCCGAGGAGGAGTCGCTGGAGGTCTGCCGCGAGGTCGAGGTCCTGCGCGAGACGGACGTCGATGCCGGGCGTCGCATAGCCAGTGCACGACGCGACGACGAGCAGACCGAGATCGCGCGCTGAGACGCTGGAGGCGCCGATCGCTCCGGAAAGCGCCTCCTTTGCGAGTGGGACGGCCTCGACGACGTAGCGCGCCATGCGCGCTCCCGTCGTCCATGACGAGACGTCCTCCGCCAGCGGGTTCACGACGGCATGGCGGCGTTCGACTCCGACGGCGTCGAACGCCGCGCGCGCCGCGCGGCGGTGGCCGAAGTGCGCGTCGAAGAACCCGTCGAACAGGTCGCTCTGCCGCTCGGAGGCGGGGAACGCGTGAGCCGCGCCGGTGAGGACCGCCGCCGTGCTCACCAGCGCGGGCGGTCCGCGCCCTGGTCGGCGTCGAGGCCGGTGGCCGCGGATCCGAGCCAGTCCGCGCACACGTCCGACGTCGCGGGCTGCAGCGAGCCGCAGCGAGCGTCGCGGAAGATGCGCTCGAGCGGGTGCCCGCGCCGCGTCGCGGAGGTCCCCGCTGCTTCGAGCATCGAGGACGCGACATCAGCGGCCGTCTCGCCGGCGAGCAGCTTCGCCCTGTATACCCAGCGGTTCGTCTCGGACTCGCCGGGAGCGTCGTCCACGCGGCGAGCGGCCTCGAGCACGACGAGCTCCGCGGCGGCGACTGCCGCATCCGCCCGCCCGATGCGCGCCCGCACGGCAGGGAGGGAGGAGAGCGAGCGCTCGGCGGCGTGCGCGGCCGCGGCCGAGACCGCGGCCTTGGCGACGCCGACGTAGACCGCCGCGTAGCTCGCGACGAGCCACTGCGGCATCACCTGGGCGAGGAGCAGGGCGATGCCCTCGACCCCGCCGACGAGCGCGTCCGTGCCGACGTCGACGTCGAGGTGGAGGTCGTGGCTCCCCGTCGCCCGCATGCCGAGCGAGTCCCATGTCTCCTCGACCTCGACACCGGTGCCCGCGGGGACGATGAAGTACGAGATGCGCGCGGTCTGCGAGCTCGCGTCCCGCGCTGCGACGAGGTACGCGTCGGCGTGGCCCGCGGCGGAGACGAACGCCTTCGACCCCGTGATGTGAAAGCCACCCGGGACCGCGCGGTACGAGCACGCGAGCGCAGACAGCCGGGCGCCCGCGCCCCGCTCGCTCATCGCGACCGCATAGAGCTCGCCGGAGAGCGCACCGGAGAGCACGCGGTCGCGCGCGGCGAAGTAGGAGTCCGGCGCCCCGAGTGCTCGGGCGAGCGCGTCGGGGGTGCGCGCGAGGGCGCCGGTGACCGACGCGTGCATGTTGACGACGAGCGCGGTCGCGCCGTTCCCCTCGCCGAGCGCGATCGCGACGGACGCGTACTCGGCGAACGACGCCTCGGGGCCGCCGAGCCGCGCAGGGACCATGAGGCCGAGGAGGCCGCCGGCGCGGACGTCGTCGAGGTCCGCAGCGGGAAATCGCGCTGCCCGGTCGTGCTCGGCGGCGCGCCCGGCGAGCACGGGGCCGAGCGCGCGGGCCGCGGCGAGCCCCGCGCCGGGGTCGGCGAGGCGTCCGGCGGTCACGTGCCCGCCTCGACCGACGGCGGGTGCCCGTGGCGCCGCGATCCGCCGGCCTTCACGCCCACGGCCTGGAAGAGCACCGCGGTCGACCACGTCGGGATCATCGGCACCGAGTCGCGGCGCCCGAGGCGCCAGGCGAGCATCGCGAGCAGGCGCGGGCGAAGGCCGCGCAGCTCGAGCGCGACGCCGTGCTCCGCAGCATGACGGACGAGCTCGCCCCGGTCGACGAAGAGCGCCGGGTCGTGGATCCCGGGAGGAGCACCACCGGGGACGCGCTCCGCGACCGTGACCGCGAGGATGCGCGCGAGGCGGGTCGCGGCGATCGTGTCGACGACGAGCGTCCCGCCGGGCCGCAGCACGCGGCAGGCCTCGGCGACCGCCGCGGGCAGATCGGTCACGTGCTCGAGGATCTCGCCGGCGCTCACGACGTCGGCTGACTGGTCCGCGACTGGCAGCGCAGCCGCGTCGCCGCGGAGCACGTCGACGCCCCGGCGAGAGGCGATCGTGACCGCACTCGCCGAGACGTCGACGCCGACGTGGCGGTAGCCCTTGCCCGCGAGATGGGGACCGAGGAGACCCGCCCCGCAGCCGACGTCGACGAGCACGGCGCCGGAGCGCTCGGCTGGTGGGACGAGCGCCGCTCGGGCCTCGGCGATCCAGTGGAGCATCGCGAGGGCGCCACGGGGGTCCCACCACTCACCTGCGAGGTCGTCGTACTGAGCGGGGTCGTTCCGCCGGCGCGCGGTCGCCCGCCGCGTGCCGGGCGTCGCGTTCTGGCTGCTCACTCGCACGAGCCTACGGGTCGCGCCCCCGCAGCCGCGCGGCTACCAGTGGTCCAGATGGACGACCTCGGCGACCGGGCGCCGGCGGCGGCTCGCGGGCGACGTGCGTGGGTCGTGCGTGCCGGGGTGGCCTAGCGCGACGGCGCCGATCGTCGTGAGCCCCGGCGGCACGCCGAGGCCGGAGAGCACCGAAGTCTCAGGGGCGTGCAGCCGGAAGAAGAGCGCGCCAAGCCCTGCGTCGGTCGCGGCGAGAAGGAGCTGCATGACGACGAAGGACGCGTCGACGAGCCAGTAGGGGACGTCCCACTCCCGGGCCTTGGCGCCCGCGAGCCCCGAGAGCGCCTTGTCCGGCTCCGCGTAGCGCCGGAGGTACGTGGCGGGATCGCAGATGGCGAGGACGATGACCGGCGCGGCGCGTAGCCCCTTCGACCGGGCGCCGTGCTCACGCCAGGATGCGTCCGTCGCGAGCTCGAAGAACCTCGCCCGTGCCTCGGGTGCCGCCAGCACGAGAAGGTCGACGCCCTGCGCGAACCCCGCGGAGGGCGCCCTCACCGCGGTCGCTAGCACAGCTTCGAGCAGGTCGCTCCCAATCGGCTCGTCGGTGAAGCTCCTCGTCATGCGCCGGCGAGCGATCGCGTCGCGCAGCTCCACGCCGGCACGCTAACCGACCGTGGAGACGCGTCGACGGCCGAGGGAGGTCACGTCGGTGTCCGGATCGCACCGCCGGCTCGCCTCGGCGGGTCGCGCTGCGACGCGGCGGCGCCAGGCCGGGGAATGTTGACCCGGCTGGTAGTGTTTCAGATCGCTGGACGGTGACTGCGCGGTCCGGGTCGCGACCCTGCGGCTCGGAGCGGGCGGCGCGCGCCGTCGTCGACGACGAGAGGGGAACCCGAGGTGCCGAGCGTGAAGGACCTGCTCGCTCAGGTCAAGAAGGAGATCCGCGAGGTCGACCCCGCCGGCGCCGAGGCCGAGCGCAGTCGCGCTCTCTTCCTCGACGTGCGCGAGGCCGACGAGCACGCGCAGGGCGCGATCCCCGGCGCCCTTCACCTGCCGCGGGGCTTTCTCGAGGTCCAGATCGAGGGCGTCGTGCCCATGAAGGAGCGGCCGATCATCGTGTACTGCGCGGGCGGTACGCGCTCCGCATTCGCGGCGAAATCGCTCCAAGAGCTCGGGTACAGCGACGTCGTCTCGATGTCCGGCGGCTTCAACCGCTGGAAGGACGAGGGGCGCGACTGGGCCGCTCCGCGCGTGCTCGACGCCGAGCAGCGCAATCGCTACCAGCGCCACCTGCTCCTCCCTGAGGTGGGTGAGGCCGGCCAGCAGAAGCTCCTCGACTCGAAGGTCCTACTGCTCGGAGCCGGCGGCCTCGGTTCGCCGGCCGCGCTGTACCTTGCCGCGGCGGGCGTGGGCACGATCGGGATCGTCGACATGGACGTCGTCGACGCGTCGAACCTCCAGCGCCAGATCATCCACAACATGGACCGCATCGGCGAGCGCAAGGTCGACTCCGCGAAGAAGGCGCTCACCGCATTGAACCCCGACGTCACCGTCGTCACCCACGACGTGCGCATCGGCGCGGACAACGTGGTCGACTTGATCTCGGGCTACGACCTCGTCGTCGACGGGACGGACAACTTCCCGACCCGCTACCTCGTGAACGACGCGTCCCTGCTCACCCGCACGCCTGTCGTCCACGGCTCGATCTTCCGTTTCGAGGGGCAGGCAACAGTCTTCGATCCCTACAACGGCCCGTGCTACCGCTGCCTCGTCCCCGAGCCGCCGCCGCCGGAGCTCGCGCCGTCGTGCGCTGAGGCCGGGGTGCTCGGCGTGCTTCCGGGCATCATCGGCTCGATACAGGCGGTCGAGGCGTTGAAGATGCTCCTCGGCATAGGAGAGCCGCTCGTCGGGCGCCTGCTCGCCTACGACACGCTCGCCCAGGAGATCCGGACGTTCAAGGTGCGCCGCGACCCAGCGTGCCCGGCGTGCGGGCCGGATGCGGGCGAGATCGTCATCGCGGAGTACGACCAGCTCTGCATGCCGCACGTGGCGAGGGTTCCGGCGACCGTGAGCTGACCGGCCGCGCGGCGCCGCTCAGCGACGTCCCCGCGCGGGACCGTCGAGGCTCGCGGCGCTTGTGAACCTGTCGCGACCCGTGCTCTTCGCGACGTAGAGCGCCTTGTCCGCGGCGCGCACGAGAGCATCCGGGTGCTGCGCGACACTCGGATAGCACGCGAGCCCCGCGGATGTCGTCTGACGCCACCCGACGGGTAGCGCCGGCGCGCACGCCGCGGGCGTCATCTCGACGATTCGCGTGACGAGCGCTGCGCCGGACCGCTCGCCCAGGCCCGGGCAGATGATGACGAACTCCTCGCCTCCGAAGCGCGCGACGGTATCGCGCTCCCTGACCATCGCGTCGAGGTGGGAAGCGAACAGCACGAGAACCTCGTCGCCCACCTCGTGCCCGAGCTCGTCGTTGACTCGTTTGAACTGGTCGAGGTCGAGGTAGACGAGGCCGACCGTGTCGTCGACGTGCTCGGCGTGGCTGACGGCCTCCCCAAGGGCGCGAAGGGCGCGCCGGCGGTTCGCGATCCCTGTGAGCGGGTCGGTCTCCGCGGCGTCGCGAAGCTCGCGCTTCTCCTCGGCCCGGGCGAACGCGGCCGTGAGGAGATCGACGATCTCACCGACCGCCTCCTCCTCTCTGGCCGCTCCCGTCGCCGACCACCGGATGGCGAGCGAGAACGTCCCCCCCGGGACGGCGACGCGCTGCTCGCGTCGGGCCGGGATGGCGCCCGCCGACACCGAGAGCGCCCCGGCGAGTGCGGCGTGATCGACCTCGAGGCGGGCGCCGAGCGCGTCGGGGAGCAGGGCGAGCGCGGAGACGAGCTCGTTCAGCGAGTCGGCGCTGACCTCGTCGCCGAGCGCGTCGATGAGGCGGAGCGTCTGCGCGACCGCCGCGCTCCGCCGGAGGCGTTCTGCGCTGACGAGGGCGCCGAGGCCACCCGATACCTGCTCGGCGATCTCCGCGAGGAAGTCCGCGGTGCCGACGAGCGCGATCTCCGGGGTGACGACGAGCTCGCCGGCGTCGCTGCTCTCCGTCCGGAGCACGTGGCGGTAGCGCGGGGCGATCACGTCGTCCCGCGTGCCGTAGGTCATGGTGATCGCCGGCACGTCGTCGACATCGATCGTGAGATGGCACGAGACGCACGGGACGAACTGCGTGATGACCCCGACGACCATCCCCGCGTAAGAGCTGAGGTCGACGCGCTGGCTCGACAGCTTCGCGATCTCGAGGAGGCACTCCGTCTGCGCGAGGCGCGCGAGCAGGCCCGCCTCCTCGGAGCCGCGGAACTCGTCGAGGGCGCTCGACTGGCGGCGCGCGATCGTCTGGAGCGCGGTCACCGAGAGGCTCCGAGAAACGAGGCGATCGCCGCCATCTCCTTCGTTGCCTGGGCGGTGAGCGTGCGGCACGCGGACGTCGGGAGGCCGAGGGCATCGGCCGTCGCCTCGAGCCGCGGCTGGTCCTCGCCGAGCGCCAGTGGCTCGAGCTGCGCGGCGATAGCCTCGCCAAGCACGACGGCCTGCGCCAACGGTCTCCCGCTCGCGGGAGGCGCGTGGTGGCGTCGCACCGCGTCGACGAACGACCGGGGGAACCGCCATATCTCGAGCGCGTCGGCCCCCGCGTCCGCGTGCGTCGTACCGAAGGCGGCGCGCTCCGCGTGGTCGAGCGCACCCGCCGACGTGAGGCGGAGCGCATCGGCGCGCGCCTGGGCGTAGCGGGCGGGGTCGAAACGGTGGAGCACGAGCGCTCCGACGTCGTGGAGCAGGCCGGCGCTGAACGCCTCGTTGGACGGGACGCCGAGGAGCTCCGACGCGGCAGAGGCTCCCGCTGCGACCGCGACCGCGTGGATCCAGTGGTCGGGAGGGCCGAGGTCGACGTCGTCCCCGAGAAGGCTCGTCGCTGCCGCCGCGGCGATGCCCTTCACCGTCGAGAAGCCGAGTTGGAGCACGGCGCGTGACGCCGAGCTCACCGCTCCGCGCGCCCCGGAGTGCGGCGAGTTCGCAAGGCGCATCACGCGTGCAGATAACGCGGGGTCCATCTCGACGAGGCGACCGAGCTCCGCCGGGGAGGTGTCAGGGTCCTCGGCGAGACGCAGCACGAGCATCGCCGCGACGGGCTGCGCGGGAAGACGCGACAGCATCTCGGCGACATCGATCTCAGTCACCTGTGCTGCCTCGTCACGTCGCGCGTGGTCTCTCGTCGGGGCCGGTTGGTACGGCTGGTCGATGGTGCCACGCGCAGTGTACCGGGACCGCGCTCGGGCATCGGTGATCCCCACGGCCCACGGCCCACGGCCCACGGCCCACGGCCCACGGCCAAGGGGCGCCAGGGCGCGCTCGGGATCGTCATGCGCGCCGAGATCGCCCGACACGTGGGATCACGCGCGTCGCGGGCGCCTGTCAGGTCGAGCGGTAAGTGGACTCGAGGAGGCGGGCGCGCTCGGCGGGCTCGCTCGCGAGGTCGACGGCTGTCCACGCCATCGCCGTCGCGCCGTCGAGGAGTGCTCGGTCGGCGACCGCGGTCGCGCAGAACGCCGCGAACTCGGCCTGGTGGTTGACCGCGGGCAACGAGTCGAGTCCGAGGGTGGGGTGGATCGCCGGCATCGCGAGCGAGACGTTGGCCATGTCCGTCGAGGCCGCGACGACTCGGCCGGCCGGCTCGGCGAACCGGCGGCCGAGAGCCTCGGCATTGCGGCGGTACCAGGCGGCGATCGCGTCGTCGCGCCGGAACTCTGAGTACACGGGGCCTTGCGGGAGGAGCTCGATCGACGCACCGGTCGCGAGCGCGCCCGCCTCGAAGCAGCGCCGTACTCGCGGCTCCCACTCGGCGAGCCCGGCGAGGGTCGCGGAGCGGACGTAGTACTTCGCGCGCGTGTAGGCGGGGACGATGTTCGGAGCGGCGCCGCCGAGAGTCACGATGCCGTGCACCTGGTCGCCGGCGGACGCGTGCTGGCGCAGGAGCCCGACGGCGACCTGGGAGACCGTGAGCGCGTCGGCCGCGTTTATCCCGAGCTCGGGGAACGCGGACGCGTGCGCCGCACGGCCTCGGTACTCGACGTCGAAGTGGCTCACGGCGAGGCACGGCATCTGGTCCAGCTCGCTCGGCCAGGGGTGGACCATCATGGCGGCGTGGAGGCCGTCGAACGCGCCGCGCTCGAGCATGAGTATCTTGCCCCCGCCGCCCTCTTCCGCCGGCGTTCCGAGCACGCGGACCGTGAGGCCGAGGTCGTCCGCGACGCCGGCCAGCGCGACGCCCGCGCCGACTGCAGCGGCGGCGATCACGTTGTGACCGCACGCGTGGCCGACCTCGGGAAGAGCGTCGTACTCACAGCAGATCGCGATCTCGAGCGGACCGCTCCCCACCGTCGCCGAGAATGCGGTCGGCAGGTCGCACACTCCAGCGTCGATCACGAACCCGGCCGCCTCGAGTGCGGCAGCGCACCAGGCCGCGGCACGCACCTCCTCGAAAGACAGCTCCGGGTGGGCGTGGATCCGGTGCGACAGCTCGACGAGCTCGTCGGCCGCGGCCGCGACGCGGGACGCGGCCGAACGCTTGGCGTCCTCGCCCGGGGCGCCTGTCACGTCGTCACTCGTCCGCTGCCGGGTCGACGACCGCGAGCACGTCCCCCGGGCCGACCCCGTCGCCGTCGGCGACCCGCAGCTCGGAGATCGTTCCCGCGATCGGTGATGCGATCGGGTTCTCCATCTTCATCGCTTCGAGCACGCAGACCACCTCACCCGCTGTGACGCTATCGCCAGGAGCGACGCGCACCTGCGCGATCGTGCCCTGCATGGGGGCGACGATCGTGCCGCTGCTCACCGCGGCGGCTGCACCGCCGCGCCGAGCCGCGGCCGGTCGGGCCGTCGCCGGATCGCTCCCCTCGGGCATCCACAGCCGGACGCGGTAGCGCCGACCGTCCACCTCGGCCTCGACGTTTCGGAGCACCTGCACGCCGCGGCCGCTCCCGTGGCGCGACGCTCCGACGGGGACCGGGGCGGGCGCGATGGTGCTGAGGTCGAGCTCCTCCTCGACGAAGTGCGTCGTGTGCGACGCGTTGACGAAGGTCTCGTGGCCGAGGATCGCGAGCTGCGCAGGGATCGTCGTCGCGACACCCTCGATCGAGGTCTCGCGAAGCGCACGCACCATCCGCCGCCTCGCCTGCTCGCGGTCCGCACCCCAGACGGCGATCTTCGCGACGAGATTGTCGAAGTGCGGGCTGACCGCGTCCCCGGCTTCGTATCCGGCATCGATCCGCACGCCCGGGCCGGCGGGCGCGACGAAGGCCGTGATGCTCCCCGGGCTCGGGGTGAATCGCCCACCCGACGGATCCTCGGCGTTGACGCGGCACTCGATCGCGTGCCCTCGTGCCACGACGTCCTCCTGGCGCAGCCCGAGTGGCTCGCCGTCAGCGACCCTCAGCTGCAGCTCGACGAGATCGAGCCCCGTCACGAGCTCGGTCACGGGGTGCTCGACCTGGAGGCGCGTGTTCATCTCCAGGAAGTAGAAGCTGCCGGCCTCGTAGAGGAACTCGACCGTCCCGACGCCCTCGTAGCCGCACGCGCGCGCGACGCGAACCGCTGCGTCGCCCATCTCCTTACGCACAGGCGGGGCGAGTGCCGGGGCGGGCGCCTCCTCGAGGAGCTTCTGGTGGCGTCTCTGGCACGAGCAGTCGCGCTCTCCGAGCCAGAGCACCGAGCCGTGCCGGTCCGCGATGACCTGCATCTCTACGTGGCGCGGGGCCGCGAGGTATCGCTCGAGGTACACCTCGGAGCGGCCGAAGGACGCCTGCGACTCACGGCGCGCCTGCTCGAGCGCCTGGGCCGCGGCGGCCGCCTCGTGGACGACCTTCATCCCGCGCCCACCGCCCCCGTAGGAGGCCTTGATCGCGACGGGCCAGCCGTTGGCCTCTCCGAACGCGACGACGACCCCGGGATCGGTCACCTCGTCGCTCAGGCCGGGCACGCCCGCGACGCCCGCGGCCAGCGCCGCGATGCGCGAGCTGATCTTCGACCCCATCGTCTCTATCGCGCTCGCCGGCGGCCCCACGAAGATCGCCCCCACGCGCGCGACCGCGCGCGCGAAGTCCGCGTTCTCCGCGAGGAAGCCGTAGCCGGGGTGCACGGCGTCGGCGCCCGAGCGGCCGACGAGCTCGACGACGCCAGCGATGTCGAGGTAGCTCGCGGCGCCGCCGTCGCCGGGGAGCGCGTACGCCTCGTCGGCGAAGCGGACGTGCATCGCCGACGCGTCGTCGGACGAGTAGCACGCGACGGTGCCTATCCCGAGCTCGCGGCACGTCCGTATGATCCGGACCGCGATCTCGCCCCTGTTCGCGATGAGGACCTTCTCGAGCACGCGACCCCTTTGGACCTATCCTCTGCCTGTGCTGGACCCGGAAGCCGGCGCTGTCGGCGGCCGCAGGGAGCCGCCCGGCCCACCGGCGCACGCTAGTTGGCCTGCAGGGCGCTTCACGAACCCCGTCCGTCTCGCGGTCGTCGACTCGACCAACCGGTACCTTCGCGACGCGGCGGCCGACGGCGCGCCCGAGGGCACCGTCGTCATCGCGGACGAGCAGCTCGCGGGCCGGGGGAGGCGGGGGCGCCCGTGGATCGCCCCCGCCGGCTCGTCGTTGCTCTGCTCGGTCCTCTTCCGCCCCTCCGGTCCGCCCGGACGGCTGCACCTCGTTCCCACGGCCGTCGCGCTCGGCGCCCGCGACGCGGCGCTCGCGGTCGCGGGCGTCGAGGTCGACCTCAAGTGGCCGAACGACCTGCTCGTCGGCGGCGCCAAGCTCGGGGGGGTGCTCTCCGAGGCCGTCGGCGAGCCGCCGGCCGTCGTCGTGGGCATCGGGATGAACCTCGCGTGGCCTGCCGGATGGCCGCCGCCGGGCCCGCTCGCGGAGATCGTCGCGGGCGCGACCACCCTCGAGCGCGCAGCGGGCCGGCGTGTCGACCGCGGGGAGCTCGAGCGTGTGCTGCTCGAGCGTCTCGAGCAGCGGTACGGCGTGCTCGAGACGGAGGAGGGCCGGCGGCGCACGATGCAGGAGTACCGGGTCGCGTGCGCGACGATTGGTCGCGATGTGCGTGTCGTACTCGACCGCTCGGCGTGCGAGGGCCGCGCCGAGGCCGTCGCCGACGACGGTCGGCTCGTGGTCAAGCTCGCGGGAGGCGAGAGGCACCTCTTCGACTCCGCGGACGTGGTCCACCTGCGCTGACCTCTTGCGGCCCGGGTGCTGCGGGGCCGCGATTAGCCTCTCGGCACATGCGTGCACTCGTGACCGGCGGCGCCGGGTTCATCGGATCCAACTTCGTGAGGTACTGGGTCGAGCGCCACCCCGACGACGAGATCGTCGTGCTCGACGCCCTCACCTACGCGGGGAACCGCGCGAACCTCGCGCCCCTCGACACCGACGGGACGGTGACGTTCGTGCGCGGCGATATCGGCAACCAGGAGCTCGTCGAGCACCTCCTCGCTGCGCACCACGTCGATGTCGTCGTGAACTTCGCCGCCGAGTCGCACAACAGCCTCGCGGTGCTCGACCCCGCCCGCTTCTTCCGGACGAACGTGCTCGGGACACAGGCCCTGTGTGACGCCGCTCGCCGCATCGGCGTCGATCGCTTCCACCACATCTCGACCTGCGAGGTCTACGGCGATCTCGCTCTCGACAGTGACGAGTCCTTCCACGAGGACTCTCCCTACCGTCCGCGCACGCCGTACAACGCGTCGAAAGCGGGCTCCGACCACGTCGTGCGCTCGTACGCCGAGACCTTCGAGCTGCCCGCGACGATCACGAACTGCTGCAACAACTACGGGCCCTACCAGTTCCCCGAGAAGGTCGTCTCGCTGTTCACGACCCGGGCGCTCGACGGCGAGCGCCTCCCGGTCTACGCGTCGAGCGAGAACCGCCGCGAGTGGGTCCACGTCGACGACCACTGCCGCGCGATCGAGCTCGTCCTGTCGAAGGGGACGGCGGGTGAGACATACCACGTCGGCACCGGGCGGGAGGCGAGCGTGGCCGAGATCGCCGCGTCGGTGCTCGAGGCCACGGGACAGCCGAGCTCGCTCGTCGAGATCGTCCCCGACCGACCGGGGCACGACCGCCGCTACCTGCTCGACTCGTCGAAGATCCGCGCCGAGCTCGGCTGGGCCCCGGAGATCGACTTCGCGGAAGGCATCGCGAACACCGTCCGCTGGTACCGGGAGAACGAGCCGTGGTGGCGTCCGCTCCTCGGGCGCTCGCCCGTCGTCGAGGGCTCCTGGGAGGCCGCGCCCCTCACCCCCGGCCACCGACCGGGTCGGCCCCCGGCGGCGGTCTAGCGTGCGGGTCCTCGTCACGGGGGCGTCCGGGCAGGTCGGCTCCGAAGTCGTCGCAGAGCTGGCCCGTCGGTCCGCGGCGATCGTGAAAGGGCCCGGTCTCGACGTCGTCGCCGCGGACCGCTCGCATCTCGACGTCTCGGACCGCGACGCGGTGCTCTTCGCGATCACTTCCCTAGAGCCGGACGTCATCGTGCACCCCGCGGCGTGGACCGCGGTGGACGCGTGCGAAGGCGACCCCGACCGCGCCTTCGCGGTCAACTCCCTCGGCACCCGCCACGTGGCCGAGGGGGCGCGCCTCGCCGGCGCCCACGTCGCGTACGTCTCGACCGATTACGTGTTCGACGGTACGTCCGAGCGCCCGTACACCGAGTGGGACGAGCCCCGACCTCTGTCGGTCTATGGGGCCTCGAAGCTCGGCGGCGAGCGCGAGCTCGACCCGACCGCGACGATCGTGCGGACGTCGTGGGTGTGCGGGCGCACGGGTCCGAACATGGTGAAGACAGTTCTCCGCCTCGCCTCGGCGGGTGACGGCCCGCTGCGCTTCGTCGACGACCAGCACGGCTGCCCGACCGTCGCTCAGGACCTCGCGGGAACTCTCGTCGAGCTCGCGCTCGCTCGTCGCCCCGGCGTGTTCCACGTGACGAACTCCGGCGACGCGACCTGGTACGAGCTCGCACGGCACGTCGTCGCGGCCGCGGGCCTCGACGCCGGGCGCGTCGAGGCCATCGCGACGCGCGATCTCGATCCGCCCCGCCCCGCGCCCCGCCCGATGCGCTCCGTGCTCGACAACGCGGCGCTGCGGCTGGGCGGGGGCACCCTGCTGCCGCCGTGGCGCGAGTCGATCGGCGGCCTCGTCGCCGAGCTCATCCGTTGACGGGCCTCCGGCGGACCACTCGGGAGGCGCCGCCGGACGCGCGCGTCGAGGCGGTCCTGGCCGGATCTGACGGCACCGACGGCACCGACGGCAGCAGCGGCGGCACCGACGGCAGCGGCCGCAGCGACGGCAGCGGCGGCAGCGACGGCAGCGACGGCAGCGGCAGCGGCGGCAGCGCGGCCGAGCGCGTGGAGGCGCGCGTCGCCGCAGTCGTCGTGAACCACGACGCG
>DATLRJ010000093.1:0-7541 GCA_035534715.1 Acidimicrobiales bacterium
GCCTCGGCGACCTCGACGGGCAGCCGGCCCGTCATCTCGCAGATGTCCGAGAAGTACAGAGCGCCGCGCCCATCGAGAGCTTCGAGCACCTCGGCCGCCGCTCCGGGCCCGGGGCGCTGCGGCACCGAGTCGCCTCTCGACGCCGCGAGCAGCCACGCGAGGTCCTCGCGGCGCGCGATCGTGATCGGCGTCGCCCGCGAGGGCGTCGCTCCCGACCGGCGAGGCGCGGCCGCGCCGCCCCCTTCGTTCGCGCGCAGCCCGGGCCTTCCCCACCCGGCGTCTCCGTGCGCGCACAGCTCGTCGAGCAGGTGTGCCTGGTAGCCCGAGATCCTCGCCGGGAGGATGGACTCCTCCCAGGCGGCGACCGGAGCCTCTGCTCCCTGGAGCTGCGCGACGACGGTCGCGAGCCCCGCGAGCCCGGAGAGCCGCGTGCCCGGGAGCACGTGCTGCCAGCCGAGGAGGAAGCGCACGAAGTCGCGCCCGCTCACCGCGCGGTGGTGACGCCGTTCGCGGCTGCGCCCGCGGGCGTGTATGCGCGCGACGAGATGCTTCGCGCACCACAGGCCGTCCGGGAGCCTCAGCACGGCGCCCCGCGCCTCGCACGTCGCGAGTGCCGAGAGGATCGCTGGGGTCGTCGCACCCGGGACGAGCGAGGTGAGCTCGTCCGGGCGGACGGGGCCGCAGTGCTCGAGGTGCCCGCGCACCGCTAGCTCGAGCACGCCGGACGGGTCCGGCGCGTCACGGGGCTCGAGGGACGCGGGGAGCGGCGAGTCGGGCGAGAAGGCGGCGCCAAGCAGCATCGTCTCGACCTCTCGCCGGCGCTCCGTTGCGCACCACGCGCCGGGCTCGGCGTCCGGACCGGCGACGTCGGCCGGCGGCGCGCCCGGCGCCGTGACCGCCATCGCGCGACCTGCCACTGCGAGCGCCTCGAACATCTGCTGCCAGCGCGGATCTCGGCGGCAGAGCACGAGCGAGACGAGCAGCTCGTGCAGCTCGTCGGCCGTGCGCGGCGCTGGCGCGACCTCTGCACGGACCTCGTCGACCGCGGCGGGATCGAGTGCCGTGAGATCGCGCGCCTCGATCGGGATGCCCCTCCGGAGCGACACGGCGCGGCTACGCCGCTCCTCCAGCGGCGCGTCGTCGAGGAACGTGTACGGCCGCCCGTTGAGGATCTCGTGCGCGAGCACGGACGGCTCGACGGTGTCGACGCAGTGCGTGCGCACCTCGCCGCTGCGCACCGCGGCGACGAGCGCGACGAGCCCCTCGAGGTCGATCGCCTCGGTGAAGCAGTCGTGGAGCGTCTGGCGCACGATGGGGTGGTCCGGGATCCCGATCGGGCCGGACACGTTCTCCTGGCAGGCGGCGAGTGCCGGGAAGATCGCCGCCATGAGATCGTCGGCCTCCATGCGCTGGATCGCGGGCGGCAGGTGACGCGCGCCCCGGAAGCGAGGCGACACGAGGGAGCGCGACAGGTTCCACCGCCAGCGGGAGCCGAAGATGGGTGTCGGCAGGACCGCCTGGACGAGCACCTCCCGCACGGTCTGAGGGGCGAGGAACCGCGTGACGTCCTCGAGGGGGAACGAATGCTGGGGGCCGAGCGAGATGAGGATGGCGTCGTCGCTCGCGGCCGCTTGGAGCTCGAAGTCGAAGGTGACACAGAAGCGCTTGCGCAGTGCGAGGCCGAGGCCGCGGTTCACCCGCGCGCCGTAGGGGGAGTGCACGACGAGCTGCATGCCCCCCGCGTCGTCGAAGAACCGCTCGAGGACGAGGTCGGCCTTGGTGGGGAGCACGCCGAGCTCGGTCCGCGCGGTCGCGAGGTATGCGACGACCTCGTCGGCACAGCGCCGATCGACGCCCGCCAGGGCCGAGACGGCGTCCACCGCGGATGCGGTACCCGCACGCCGCAGCTCGGCGTCGACGGTCGCGCGCAGCCCCGACACGTGGTCCGCGAGCTCGTCAGTGCGAGCGGGTGCCTCGCCGAGCCAGAAGGGCAGCGTCGGGGCGGCACCGTGCGCGTCGACGACCCGCACGGTGCCCTGCTCGACGCGCCGGATCCGCCACGACGCCGATCCGAGCAGGAAGACGTCGCCGGCCATAGCCTCGACGGCCCAGTCCTCGTTGACAGTGCCGACGAGCACGTCCTCCGGCTCGAGCACGACGCGGTAGTCCGCGAGCTCGGGGATCGCACCGCCAGACGTCGAGGCCGTGAGCCGGGCGCCGCGCCTGGCGCGGACAACGGCATTCACACGATCACGGTGCAGGTAGGCGCCGCGCTGGCCCCGGCCGGTCGTCACGCCGTCGCTCGCGAGCGTGAGCACCTCCTCGAAGACCTCGGCGTCGAGGTCCGCATAGGGGGTCGCGTGGCGGACGAGCGCGAGCAGCTCCTGCTCGTGGATCCCGCCGTCCCCCGCGGCCGCGCACTCGGCGACGAGCTGCTGGGCGAGGATGTCGAGCGGGGCGACCGGAGGATGGACTGCGTCGAGCGTGCCGTCCCGCACCGCCGAGAGAAGCGCGACGCACTCGACGAGCTCGTCGCGCGTGAGCGGGTAGATGCGCCCCGTCGGGACACCGTCGACGCGGTGGTCCGCCCGCCCGACCCGCTGGAGGAATGTCGCGACGCTGCGCGGCGAGCCGATCTGGCAGACGAGGTCGACGGGCCCGACGTCGATCCCGAGCTCGAGCGATGCGGTAGCGACGACGCCACGCAGCCGTCCGGCCCGGAGCCGCGATTCCACATCAGAACGCCGGGCGGTCGACAGGCTGCCGTGGTGCGCGCACACGGAGTCGTCACCGAGGCGCTCGCCGAGCAGGTGCGCGAGGCGCTCGGCCATCCGCCGCGTGTTGACGAACACGAGCGTCGTGCGATGGGTTGCGACCACTCGGGCGAGGTCGTCTACGACCTCGTCGAGCTGGTCCGTCGTCGTGACGGCGCCGAGCTCGCAGGAGGTCAGCGCGACGCTTACGTCGAGCGCGCGGAGGTGCCCCACGTCGACGACCTTGCAGGCCGGCGAGCCGTCGGAAGCGTCGCGCCCCTCGCCCGAGCCGACGAGAAGCCGGGCGATGGTCTCGATCGGGCGCTGCGTGGCGGACAGGCCGATCCGTGTCGGGCGGGCACCGGCCGTCCCCGCGCCGGCGACGCACCGGTCGAGCCGCTCGAGGGTGAGAGCGAGGTGGGCGCCGCGCTTGTCGCGGGCGAGGGCGTGGATCTCGTCGACGATGACGGTCCGCACGTCGCCGAGCAGCTCGCGGCCGCGCCGTGCGGTGAGGAGGAGGTAGAGCGATTCGGGGGTCGTGACGAGGATGTCCGGCGGGTCGCGGAGCATGGCGGCGCGCGCCGCGGGCGTCGTGTCGCCGTTGCGCACGGCGACACGGACGTCCGGCGTGCGCAGACCGAGCTCGCCCGCGATCGTCGCGATCTCCTGGAGGGGTCGCTGGAGGTTCTCGCGGATGTCGATGGTCAGGGCTTTGAGCGGCGAGACGTAGACGACCGACGTGCGGCGCTCACCGTCGGGCGCTCGGCCCGCGCGCACGCACCGGTCGACGGCGACGAGGAACGCCGCGAGTGTCTTCCCGGATCCGGTCGGCGCGGCGACGAGCGTGTCCGAGCCGCCGGCGATCGACGCCCACCCGCGTGCCTGTGCGGCGGTCGGTCCTGCAGGAAAGCGCTGCCGGAACCATTCGGCGACGGCCGGGTGGAACGATCCGAGCGGGTCGGCGTGCACGGTGCGATCCTACGCTCCGCGGGCGACCGTGCGAACAGGTGTTCTCCGCGCGCACGGCAGTCCGCGCGATCACCCGCGAGTGCCCGACACCGGGCGCGGTGCCGGCCCCCGGCTCAGCGCGTCGGGCGATCCCGGCGAAGTGGCGCGGGTCCGGACCACCATCGTGCGGAGAAGCGCCACGCGTGATCCGCGTGCACGCGCCACCCCGGCGCGGGCGAGCGCGCTGCTGCCGGCTCGACCAGGGACGCCTCGACGGCCGTCACGATGACCGTGAGCACCTCGGGCGCCGGCGCGAGCGGTGCCCACCCGTGCAGCGGCTCCGCCTCGACACGCGGGCTCACGGCGGCGCGCTCCGGGCGCCGGAGCAGACGTCTGCTCCGGTCACAAGGGGACGTTGCCGTGCTTGCGCTTCGGCAGGTCCTCGCGTTTCGACGCGAGGATGTCGAGGCTGCGCGCGAGGACTCGCCGGGTGTCCGCGGGGTCGATGACGTCGTCGACGTAGCCGCGCTCGGCCGCGACGTAGGGGTTCGTGAACCGCTCGGTGTAGTCGGCCACGAGCTCGGCCCGGCGAAGCGCCGGGTCCGGTGCGTCGGCGAGCTCGCGGCGGTGGACGATCTCGACCGCGCTCTCCGGTCCCATGACCGCGAGCTCCGCGGAGGGCCACGCGAAGGACAGGTCGGTGCCGATCGACTTCGAGTCCATGACGAGGTAGGCGCCCCCATAGGCCTTGCGCACGATGACCTGGATGCGCGGGACCGTCGCCTCGCAGTACGCGTAGAGCAGCTTCGCTCCGTGACGGATGATTCCCCCGTACTCCTGGTCGGTGCCGGGCAAGAAGCCCGGCACGTCGACAAAGGTCACGAGCGGCATGTTGAACGCGTCGCAGGTCCGCACGAAGCGGGCGGCCTTCTCGGAGGAGTCGATGTCGAGCACGCCGGCCAGCATCTGCGGCTGGTTGCCGACGATCCCGACGACGCGGCCCGCGATGTGCGCGAACCCGCACGTGACGTTCATCGCCCAGTGCGGGAAGTACTCGAGGTAGTCGCCGTCGTCGACGACCGCGCGCACGAGTTGCTTCATGTCGTAGGGCTGGTTCGGGCGAGCGGGGACGAGATCGCGCAGCTCGGTCACGAGGCGCTCGGGGTCGTCGGTGCTCGCCTGGCGCGGCGGCTCCTCGAGGTTGTTCGACGGGAGAAAGGAGAGCAGGTAGCGCACCTCGTCGAGGCAGGATCGCTCGTCCTCGGCGACGAAGGCCGCAACACCCGACCGGGTCGCGTGCGTCATCGCGCCGCCGAGCTGCTCCGGGGTGACGTCCTCGCCGGTGACCGTGCGCACGACGTCGGGGCCCGTGATGAACATGTGGCTGGTGTTCTGCACCATGAAGACGAAGTCGGTGAGCGCCGGCGAGTACACCGCACCGCCGGCGGCAGGTCCGAGCACGACGCTGATCTGGGGGACCACACCGGAGGCGCGCGCGTTGCGGAGGAAGATCCCGCCAAAGCCGTGGAGGGCGACGACGCCCTCTTGGATGCGGGCGCCGCCGCCGTCGTTCAGTCCGATGAGCGGGACGCCGGTCTGCACGGCGAGATCCTGGACCTTGTGGATCTTCTCCGCGTGCGCCTCGCCGAGCGAGCCGCCGAAGACCGTGAAATCCTGGCTGTAGACGCACACCCGCCGTCCGTCGATCGTGCCGAACCCGGTCACGACGCCGTCGGTGTACGGGCGACTGTGGTCGAGCCCGACGCCGTGACTCCGGTGCCGGACGAGCGCGTCGACCTCCTGGAACGAGTCCTCGTCGAGCAGGTAGTCGACTCGCTCGCGCGCGGTCAACTTGCCCTTCGCCCGCTGAGCCTCGATCGCTCTCGGAGTCGCGGGGCTGCGGGCCTCGGCCTTGCGCTCGAGCAGGCCGGCGAGGCGCGCCTCCATCGTGTCCTTGGGAGCGTCGGTCTGCGGCATCGCGCCGAGGCTACCCGTGGCCGCGAGCCGACGTCCGTCCCGGCGATGCATTCACGACCCCAGTGCTCACACGCCGACGTCGCGCCGGCCCTCGAGCGCACGACCGAGGGTGAGCTCGTCCGCGTACTCGAGATCGCCGCCGACGGGCAGGCCGCTCGCGATTCGTGTCGTCCGCACGCCGAGCGGCCGCAAGAGCCGCGCGAGGTACATCGCCGTCGCCTCGCCCTCGAGGTTCGGGTTCGTGCACAAGATGACTTCAGCGACGTGCTCGGCGTCCAGCCGGGCAAGCAGCTCGCGTACGCGTAGCTGTTCCGGACCGACGCCCTCGATCGGGCTGAGCGCACCGCCGAGCACGTGGTAGCGGCCGCGGAACTCCCGGGTCCGCTCCACGGCGACGATGTCCCGGGGGTCCTCGACGACGCACAGGATGGTCGTGTCGCGCCGGTCGTCGTTGCATATCGCACACATCCTGGCGATGCCGACGTTGAAGCACACCTCGCACAGCACGGTGCGCTCCTTGACCTCGATGATCGCGTGTGCAAGACGCTTTGCGTCCTCAGGCGGGACCTTGAGCAGGTGAAACGCGATTCGCTGCGCGGACTTCGGGCCGACGCCCGGCAGGCGGCCGAGCTCGTCGACGAGATCCTGGATGGGTCCTTCGAACAGCGCCAGCGGAGGCTCCCGCGACTACTCAGGGAGCTCGAGAAGTCCGGGCTCCCCGCCCACCGGCACGCCTCCCGGACCGAAGAGGCCCTCGAGGGCGCTCTGCACGACGTCGCCCATGGCCTCTCGCCGCATCGCGAGGAGCTTCGCGGCCGCGTCGCGGACGGCCGCGAGGACGAGGTCCTCGAGCATGGCGACGTCGGCCGGGTCGACGACCGACGCGTCGATCGTGACCGCGTCGAAGGAGAGCTCCCCCGACGCGGTGACCGTCACGGCGCCACCGGCAGCCGTGCCCGTGACGTGACGCGCGGTCGCGGCAGCCTCCGCCCGCGCGACGCTCTCCTGGAGCTGCTGCATCTGCGAGAGCAAGCCGCCGAGATCGACATCGCCGGGGAGATCAGCCACCGCGTCAGACCTCCTCGGCGCCCGGGAACGCCTCGAGCAGGCGGTCTTCGGCCCAGGATAGCCCCGTGTCCGGCACGCTCGTCGCGAGGTCGTCGGAGCGGACGAGGTCCGCCACGCCGTCGATCTCGAGCGCGATCTCGGCGTCGACTGCCGCGCCGCCGGCCGGCTCGGGGTGGCCCCGTTCTCGCCCCTGCGCTGGTCGGGGGCGTACCGTCGCCGGCGCTGCGACGAGCTCCCGTGCCGCGCCGGTCGCGCCGGCGCCACGGGGCGCGACCTCTGCGCCGCGCGCCGGTGGCGCCGAACCCGCCGCCCGCGGCTCGTCGAGGGGCGCGAGCGTGCCGGCTGGGGGGGTCGGCGTGCCTTCGGCGACGAGCCGGAGCCCGACGGGGCGACCGAAGTGGCGCGAAAGGGCGTCGACGACCTCGCTCTTCATCGACTCGGCCTGCGCGACGTGGACGGCGTTCGGCAGGGCGAACACCGCGTCGGCGCGGTCGGTGCCGATGAAACGCCCGGCCTGGAAGTACGCCCGGACCTTTGGTCGAAGGCTCGTGATCACGTGGTCGCCCCACGCCGCTACTAGGGCGTCGCGGTCCGGGGTGTCCGTGACGCCTGGTTCGGGGGCCGGCGCGCTTCCCGCCGGCGCGCTTCCCGCCGGCGCGCTTGCCACCGGCGCGCTTCCCGCCGGAGGTGCGATCGGGCCCGCGCGCACGGGCGTCGGGCTCGGGCCGCTGTTCGCCGCGGAGGCGACCCCGCTCGGCACCCATCGCGACCGCAGGTGTGCTCGCGCCCGCGGCG
>DATLRJ010000094.1:0-4288 GCA_035534715.1 Acidimicrobiales bacterium
GCCTTGATCTCCGCCGCCGCGGCGTCCATCAGCCCGGCGTCGGGCGCGACCGACCCGCGCAGCCCGAGCATCCCCGCCCGAGAGTTCTCCGGAAGGAGCCACGGCGCGTACAGGCGATGGTGCTTGGCCGCGGAGCCGAAGTCCCAGATCATCGGCTCGCCGCCCGTCGTGAGCAGCGAGTAGCGGCAGACCTTGTCGCGCACCCACTCCCCGATCTGCGTGGAGGTGAGATATCGGACGTTGTTCACGTCGAAGCACAGGAGCGCTCCGAGGTCCGAGCGGTCGAGCGCCTCACGCGCCCTCGCGAGCCGGTACGCGCGCAGCCGGTCGAAGTCGACGCGCTCCTCGAAGTCGACCGACATCCTGCCCGGTGCATGCGGTCGTGCAGGGATCGGCTGGGCCATCATCGGACCTCCGTAGCTCGTCGTGCGGCGTCGCCCGTGGCCATTGTGCCGCGCGCCGGCCCCATGCCGCCGCTCACGTCGGGGTTGGCGCCGGCGCGACGCGCCACCGAAGTAGAGAGCCCCGATCTCGGGGTGCTCGATGACCTCCTGCCCGGTGCCGGTGAGGCGGACTCTGCCATTCTCGAACACGACGCGATGCATCGCAAGTCGCAGGCCGGCCCGCGCGTTCTGCTCGACGAGAAGGACGGTCCGGCCGTCGGCGTGCATGAGCCGCACCGTCTCGAACATCAGCGCAGCGTCTTCGGGTCGAGGCCCATCGACGGCCCGTCGAGCACGACGGTCGACGGGTCGAGCATGACGCACCGCGCGAGCTCGGCGAGCCTCTGCTGGCCGCCGGAGAGACTCGCCGCCTCGTCTCGCGCACGTTCGGCGACGACCGGGGGGAGGGGCGCGATCCGCTCGAGCCGTTCGGCGGCCACGCGCCTGTCGCGCACGAGGAACGCGTCCAACTCGACGCGCTCCCCGACGGTCGTCTCAGCGAAGAGTCTGTGATCCCGAGGAAGCTGGGCGATGCCCCGCTCGAGTATCGCCCGCGGCGAGCTCCGGCGACCGCCCGGCGCGCCGCGCCCCGTCGTCCCTCTCGCGCCGGGTCTCGAGTCGACGAAGGAGGAGCTGCGGCTCGGCGCCCCTCAGGCGTGCGGGCGCGGCGAGGTGGTCGACGACCGCACGACGAGCTCGGGCGGCAGGTGGAGGGTCTTCACCGGCGCGGAGGGATCCGCTATCCGGTCGAGAAGAAGCCGGGCGGCCGCCGCCCCGACGTCGTAGTGCGAGAGGCGCACCGTCGTGAGCGGCGGGGTGATCCGGTCCATGAACGGCATGTCGTTGAAGCCCACGAGGGACACGTCGCCGGGACACGAGCGCCCGGCGCCCGCGAGCGCCCGCAAGACCCCGAGCGCGAGCATGTCGTTGCCCGCGACGATCGCCGTCGGCGAGCCCAGGTGGTCGAGGAGCTGCCGCGTGCAACGGTACCCCTCGGCCTCGGAGAACGACTCCGCGAACACGACGTCGTCCGGCCCTGGCGCGAGTCCTGCTACCTCCATCCCGCCGACGTAGCCGCGGTAGCGGCCGTAGCCGGTCGAGATCTCCTGCGGTCCGGCGACGTGGGCGATGCGCCGGTGGCCGAGCGCGACGAGGTGCGCGACAGCCTGGCGTGCACCGAGCGGGTCGTCGACCGATACCGACGGCAGGAGATGATCGTCGATGACGCGATTGACGAGGACGATCGCCAAGCCTCTGCGGGACGACTCGACGAGGAGCGGATTGTGGCGGCGCGCGGTCGCGACTATGAGGCCGTCGATGTAGCGGTCGCGCATACCTTCGATGACGCGCCGCTCTCGGTCGTCGTCGTTGTCGGTGTTCCCGAGCAGCGCGACGTACCCTTTCGGTGCGAGGTAGTCCTCGATGCCGCGGACGATGGGTGGGAACAGCGGATTGGTCAGGTCGGGCACGATAACGCCGACACTCGACGAACGGCGGGTCTTCAAGCTGCGCGCGAGATGGTCAGGCCGGTATCCGAGATCGCGAGCCGCCTGCTCGACACGCACGACGGTATCGGCGCTCACGAGCAATCGAGTCTCGGCGTTGAGCGCGCGCGACGCCGTGGCGGCGTGGACCCCGGCGATGCGGGCGACGTCCCGCAGCGTGACATTCGCGTCGGTGCTCACCTCGTGCCGAGCTGCTGCGGATCCCCCGGCGTGCCGGGCAGCGCGCCAAGAGCTGCGTGGCTGTCCACCGTCCGAGCGTAGCGGCCGTCGCGCCGAATCCATGGTCTCGCTCTCTGCCCTCGGCGCGGCGGCGCGGCGGCGCGGCGGCGCGGCGGGGTGGCGGGGTGGCGGTAGGTTCGCCCGGGTGGAGCGCGCGGCGGTAGGTTCGCCCGGGTGGAGCGCGCGGCGGGCGAGGAGCGGGGGGCGGGGATGCCGGTGGCGCCAACCGAGCCTCCCGCCCCGGATGCGCCGATCGCGTCGGCGCGGCGGCTCGCGGACGAGGTGCTGTTCCCCTCGGCGCTCGATGTGGACTGCACAGGCCGCTTCCCCGCCTACCAGCTCGACGCGCTTGCGGCCGCAGGTCTCTACGGCATCCTCGCTCCGAGGGAGAGCGGCGGTCTCGGAGCGGACCCACCGACGTACGCGCGCGTTCTCGAGGAGCTCGCGAGCGGCTGCCTCACGACGACCTTCGTCTGGGCCCAGCACCACAACGCCGTGCGAGCGCTCGCGGCCGCGCCCCCCGCGCTTCGCGACCGCTTTCTCCCGGACCTCGCCGCAGGTCGCGTCCGCGCGGGAGTCGCGTTCGGCTCCCTGCGCCGGCCCGGTCCGCCGCTCCTCGTCGCGACGAGGGACCCCGGCGGCTGGTTGCTCGACGGCACCGCCCCCTTCGTGACCGGCTGGGGCCACCTCGACGTGCTCCACGTCGCAGCACGGACGGCCGACGGAGCGGTCGCCTGGCTCCTGGCGGACGGCGAGGACGGGCCGACGCTCTCCTCGGCTCCGCTCGGTCTCGCCGCTGTATCCGCGAGCGCAACCGTGGCGCTCACATTTTCCGGGCATTTCGTGAAGGGTGACCGCCTCACGCTCCTCGAGCCCTTCGAGCAGTGGCAGCGACGCGACCGGTCGGCGCTCCGACCGAACGGGGCTCTCGCGCTCGGGGTCGCACGTCGGTGCGCGCGCCTTCTCGGCTCGGAGCTCATCGCCCGCGAGGTCGAGCGCGCCCGCGCGCGCCTCGAGGGCGCTGACGACGCGGGCGTTCCTCGGGCGCGCGCCGAGGCGACGGCGCTCGCGACGCGAGCAGCGGCGGAGCTCGTCGTCGCCCGCGGGAGCCGCGCCGTGGGCCTCGCGGACGACGCGCAGCGTCTCTACCGCGAGGCGATGTTCCTCCTCGTGTTCGGCCAGACCGCGGACATAAGAGCCGAGCAGCTTGGCGTCATGCGTGCATTGCCTCGAGGCCGCGCCTGAGCTGTCGCGACGGGGTGGGTTCCCGCACGCGCCAGCCCGCGCGGCTGGTACTCGGCCTCCCGACGCCGTAGCGTTGGTGCCGTGAGCTGGCGATGACCGACACCGCGCTGTCCCCGGCCACACCGGCAGGCGGCCCGCGATCCGCGGCGGATGCCGCGATGTGCCGCCTGCTGCGCGTCCCCATGTGCCCCGACCCGACTCGGCAGGCACAGGCTCAGCGGCTGTTCAGCGGATCGATCCTGCTCTCCGCGCTGCGGTGCCTTCTCAGCTACGTCGTGCTCCCGGTCCTCACTCCCCTGCTCGGCGCCGCGACGAGCGTGGGACCTGCCGTCGGGCTGCCGATCGGGATCGTCGCCCTCTACTTCGACGTGCGCGGGATCCGCCGCTTCTGGCTCGCCGGGCACCGGAGGCGGTGGGCGATCACCGTGATCTACGCCGTCGTGATGGCGCTCGTCCTGGCTCTCGTCGTCGGCGACGTCCTTCACCTCGCGCGCTGACGGTGCGTGGCGGCTGCGTGCCGCGCCAACCCTCTGTGCTGGCGCCGGTCAGTTCGCTGGCCGCGATGCTCCCTCGACCGCTGCGGCAACGGCGGGGACGACCGCGGGGTTGAACACTGTCGGCACGATGTAGGCGGGCGACAGCTCCTCGCTCGCGACGACCGCCGCGAGCGCTCTCGCCGCGGCGACCTCGACCTCCTCGGTGATCTTCTTCGCACCGTTGTTCAGGAGGCCTCGGAAGAGACCGGGGAACACGAGGACGTTGTTGATCTGGTTCGGATCGTCGCTGCGCCCGGTCGCGACGACCGCCGCGTACCGGCGGGCGATCACAGGGTCGATCTCCGGATCTGGGTTCGCGAGCGCGAACACGATGGAGTCC
>DATLRJ010000095.1:0-22990 GCA_035534715.1 Acidimicrobiales bacterium
TTCATGAGCTCCCGGCGGCGCGCAGCGACGTACGCGCGAACAGTCGACTCGGCGAGGTCGGCACCGTGCTCGTCGCAGAGCCGGCACCAGATCCGTCGGGCGGTGTGGCGCTGCTTCGCGGGTGCGGACTTGTCGTCGGCGAGGATCTTGTCGATCGTCGCCTTCCAGGGCCCGAGCGCAGGAGCTTCGCGCTCGGGGACCTTACGCTGAGGCGGGATGGCCGAGCTCAGTGCCTGACGGACCACGCGGCGGTGCACGTGGTGCTTGTCCGCGAGGGCGCGGATCGACAGGCCGAGGTCTCGGTTGTCACGACGTATCTTTTCGAACAGCTCCACTCTCGACATCTCCTTCTCCCACGTTCGTCGTCTTGGCGACCACGCAACGTAGAGGCTGGTGTGTTGGGGGTGAGGCCACGTCGCGCCATTGCTATCGACCGCTCCAGCGGCGCGGTGAGCTCGATATCCCTGCCGACGCGCCCGTCCGGTCCAGATGGTGGCAGGGTGGGCGCGTGGACGGGAGCACGATCGCCGAGCTGCTCGCGAGATCCGGTGCCGATCGCGGGGAGCCCGTCGGGATTGCCGTCGAACCCGGTGTCGGTCTCGGGATCGCCGCCACAGGGCGATCCTGGGCCTTCTCCGGCAACGACCCCTGCGGAGCGATAGGGATCGTCGAGGAGAGGCTCCGGCCGCGTTGGGTCCTCTGGTCGAACGACACCGCGATCACGCTCGCCCGGGCCGATGTTCGCGTCGCGACGGCGTGGGACCTCGCCGGAGCGCATCGGCTCATCGCCGGCGGCTCGGCCGCGGACCCCGCACGCATCTGGGCATGCCTTCACGGCCTCGAGCTCGGTGCTATCCCGGCGGCGGCTCCCCCGGACCTGTTCAGCTCCGTCGGGGAGGGAGACGGCGACCCCGAGGACCCTGTCCGTCGGGACGGCTACCTCAGGCCCGAGTGGGCGGCGGGAGGATGGCGCGCGACCCCGGAGCGCCTCCGACGATGGGCGGAGCTGGCTCTCGCCCTCGCCGCGCTCCAGACGGCCGAGCTCGGCGCGATAGCCGATCGGCCGCACGCGGTCGCGACCGCGCGGGTCGAGTCCGCGATCGAGCTCCTCTGCGCCGAGATGACCGTCGACGGCCTCCCGATGGACCGCGACACGGCGGAGCAGATCGTCTCGGACGTCGTCGGTCCTCGTCCGAGAGGCGACGCGGAGGCGGCAGCGTCGCGCGCGCGACGCGACGCGGCCGTGCTGAGGTTCGCGACACCGGGGTTCGACGTGGACCTGCGCAGCTCTGTTCAGGTCAAGGCCATGCTGCGACGCCTCGGCCTCGACGTCGCGGACACTCGGGCGTGGCGCCTCCGGTCGCTCGAGGACCGTCATCCGATCGTCGGTGCGCTGCTCGAATGGCGCAAAGCGGAACGAGTCGCGACCACCTACGGCTACGCGTGGCTCGACGAGCACGTCGCCGTGGACGGGCGCTTGCGAGGCACCTGGACCGGAAGCGACGGGGCCGCCGGGCGGATGACCGCATCGGGCGGCCTCCACAACATGCCGGCCGACCTCCGCCCTGCGGTCGCGGCCGGGCCCGGCCACGTCTTCGTGCGCGCCGATCTCGGTCAGGTCGAGCCGCGCGTGCTCGCTGCGATCTCCGGCGACACGACCCTCGCGAGAGCGACCCTCGAGGGCGACCTGTACTCAGCGGTCGCGATCGAGCTCGGGATCGACCGGGCGAGCGCGAAGGTCGCGGTGCTCGGCGCGATGTACGGCCAGACGACAGGGCACGGCGCGCACGCGCTACGCCGCCTCGCCGCGACGTACCCCGTCGCGATGGCCTTCCTCGACCGTGCGGCGCGCACGGCGGAAGCGGGAGGGGATATGAGGACCTACGGCGGGCGGCTCGTCCACTTCGGAGCCGGGGGCGTCCCGGGCGGCGCGCTCGAGGCGCGCGGCGTCGCGGCAGCGCGCGGGCGCTACGGGCGCAACGCGGTCGTGCAGGGAGCCGCAGCCGAGCTGTTCAAGATGTGGGCAGTGACCGTACGAGCACGCTGCAGGGACCTCGGCGCCCGGATCGTGCTCTGCCTCCACGACGAGCTTCTCGTCCAGACGCGAGCTGAGCAGGCGGACGCGGTCGCCCGGCTCGTGTCGGCCTGTCTCGACGAGACAGCGCGGCGTTGGGCCCCCGCGACGCCCGTGCGCTTCATCGCGGACGTCAGCGTGGTCGGCCGGTGGTCCGACGCTAAGGATCCCGGGCGGGCGTCGCCCACGGGATAGCTCCTTCGCGTGACGCCCGCCCGAGCGGGCCGGCGTCCGGTGCGGCGGGCGTGTCCGCCGTCGTGGATGGTGTCCGGCGCGCCGCCCGCCAGCTCGCGATGCACGTCGCCGACGGCGCTCGGGGTCCCGTAGCCGGTCGGGGTCATCGCCCGATCGAGGGCGAGATGCGGACAGCCCCCGCGTCCCGTCCCGAGGTAGCGCGGCGCGGCTGAGGCCGGTGGCTCGTCCGCCGCGTGTCGTCGGACCCGCTCCCGACGGGATCGAGAGCGGCGGGAGCGTCGTCGCGGGAATAGGGACCTGACCGGGGCGCCCCCCGATCCGGGTGCGGACGTGGTCGCCGTCGTCGCCCTCGTCACGTGTTGGCGCCCCTTGCGGAGATGGAGCAGCACCTCGAGGATGCCCGTGTTCGCGGTCGTCACGAACCCGCCGATGCTCGGGTTCTGGATGGCCCAGCGCGCGAAGACGATCGTCGCATCGGCGAGCATGTCGATCCCCGTCGCGAGTCGCTCGGCCGTGAGGGAGACAGTCACCTCGCGCGTCGTCCCGTGCATCGCGAGCGACCCGGTCGCCGTGGTCGAGACGATCTTCCCGAGAGAAGGCAGCGACGAGAGGACGATCGGCTTGGCGAGCGAGAAGGTCGCGGTCGGCTAGCTCGCTCCGGATCCCAGGGCCGCGCTCGTCGCGCCGGATCCCGCGGCCGCGCTCGTCGCGCCGGATCCCGCGGCCGCGCTCGCCCTCGGGAGCGCAAGCTCGGGCCTCGTCGGGCCCTCGACGAGGTGGATGAAGAGAAAGGGCCCACCGACACCGAGCGCGACGAGCGCGACGAGCGCGATGCCTCCGACCGCCCAGCGCTTCAGGTGCCGCACCGCCATCGTCGTCTCTCCGGTCCTCGTCGTCCGGAAGATTCAGTCGGCTCGACCTTGGTGCGTGCTGTGGCGAGGCTGGGAAGAGACCGTACAGCCCGCGCGGCGTCCGCCCGTGGACCTCCGCGGGCTCGGAAGATTTTACTCCGCATGGATCATTCTGTTCAGAGTATACTGACGTCATGCCCCGGCCGCGCCGCTCGAATCCGCTCGCGCTCGCCGTTCTCGTCTCGCTCTACGAGCGCCCGATGCACCCCTACGAGATCGCGCAGACGCTCCGATCACGAGCGAAGCAGGAGAGCGTCCGGCTGAACTACGGCTCGCTCTACCGCGTCGTCGACTCGCTCGAGCGCGCCGGCCTCGTACGCGCCCGCGACACCGTTCGCGAGGGCCGCCGTCCCGAGCGCACGACGTACGAGATCACCGACGCGGGCGCCCGCGAGGCGACGGACTGGCTCACGGAGCTTCTCGCCGTGCCGAGGAAGGAGTACCCGCAGTTCATGGCCGGGCTCTCGTTCCTCCCCGCGCTCCCGCCCGGAGAGGTCACGTCGATCCTCAGGGACCGAGCTCGAGCGCTCGAGATGCGCCTCGTGCTCCACCGCGGAGCGCTCGGCGCGGCCCGCGCTGCGGGCCTCCCTCGACTCTTCGCCCTCGAGGGCGAGTACGACATCGCCCTCTGCGAAGCGGAGCACTTGTTCGTCCTCGACGTCCTCGCGGACCTCGAGTCGGGTTCGCTCGATGGGCTCGAGATGTGGCGGTCGTTCCACGACACCACCGGCGACCGGGCCGATCCCGCACCCGGCCTCGTGACCGCCCACACGACCGATTCGGCCGATTCGGCCGATTTGACCGATTCGACCGATTCGGCCGACGGGGCATCACCCGTGGCAAGGCGGCGCACGGCGTCGCCCGAGATCCCCCCACCCCCCGACATGGCGAAGGAGCACGATGACCCCACTCATCGAGGCACGCGGCCTGCGAAAGCGGTTCGCGAAGACCACCGCGCTCGACGGGATCGACCTCGCTCTCCCTGACGGGGTGATCACCGCGATCCTCGGACCGAACGGCGCGGGCAAGACGACCCTCGTGCGCGCCGTCGCGACACTCGTCCGGCCCGATTCCGGCACCCTCTCGGTCCTTGGACACGACGTCGTCCGCGAGCCCGTCGCGGTACGCCGGCTCATCGGTCTCGCGGGGCAGTCTGCGGCTGTCGAGCCGACGATGACGGGCCGGGAGAACCTCGCGATGGTCGCTCGTCTCTACGGCGCGCGCCGACGCGCCGCACGGGACTCGGCCGACGAGGTCCTCGGCCAGCTCGGCCTGACCGACGCCGGCGACCGCCTCGTCCGGACCTACTCCGGTGGAATGCGGCGCCGTCTCGACCTTGGTGCGAGCCTCGTCGGCGCGCCGCGGCTCCTGCTGCTCGACGAGCCGACGAGCGGTCTAGACCCTCGGAGCCGGGTCGAGCTGTGGGACGCGATCCGGGCCCTTGGTGCCGCGGGCACCGACGTCGTGCTCACGACCCAGTACCTCGAGGAGGCAGATCAGCTCTCCGGGCGCATCGTCATCGTCGACCGGGGACGGGTGATCGCGGAGGGAACGCCGGGCGAGCTGAAGAGCCAGGCAGGCACCGACCGGGTCGAGCTCCGGACGCGCGACGCCGACGGGCTCGCGCTCGCCGCGGCGACGCTCTCGGGGCTCGGCGAGGGCGCACCAGAGGTCGACGCAGCGACGCACCGGTACTCGGTCGCGACGGCCGGCGGCGCGAGCTCCCTCGCCGTCGCCGCGACCCGCCTCGCCGAGGCCGGTGTCGAGATCGAGGATCTCACGCTGCGGCGCCCCACGCTCGACGAGGTCTTCCTCAGCCTCACCGGCCACACGCCGGCTGTCGAGCCGACGAGGAAACGAGCCCGCCACCGGACGGGAGCCGGCAAATGACGACCGCGACTCCGGCCATGACCGCTCCCGCGCCCGCGAAAGCCAACGAAGGAGCCGGGCTCGTCGCAGCGACTGTGACGATCGCGGGGCGCGCCGTGAAGAAGGTGCTGCGCACTCCCCAGCTCATCGTCGCCGGCACGCTGCAGGGCCTCATGTTCCTCGTGATCTTCCGCTACGTCTTCGGCGGTGCGATCAGCCACACGGGTGGCCTCTCCTACGTCGACTTCGTCGTGCCGGGCTTCGTGACGACGACCGTGCTCTTCGGCGGCATGGGCTCTGCTATCGCGATCGCTGAAGACCTCCACGAGGGCCTCATCGACCGGCTCCGTAGCCTTCCTGCGCCCTCGCTCGCGATCGTGTGCGGACGCGTTCTCGGGGACATGGCGCTCACGACATGGAGCCTCGCGGTGACGAGCGCTATCGGCTTCGCCGTGGGCTTCCGCCTCCACGCGAGCGTCGGGCAGGCATTCCTCGCGTTCGTCCTCTGCATCCTCTTCGGGTTCGCGCTCAGCTGGCTGTTCGTCGCGCTCGGATTCGTCGCGGGAAGCCCCCAGGCCGCGCAGAGCACGGCGTTTCTCGTCTTTCCCTTCACCTTCGTCTCGAGCGCGTTCGTACCGGTGGCGACGATGCCGACCTGGATGCGTGGCTTCGCCGCGCATCAACCGGTCACCGAGATGGTGAACACGGTGCGCGTCCTCACTGAAGGCCGTGCCGCGGCCGCGGTGCTCGGTCACACCGTCGGCGCGTACCTCCCCTTTGCGCTCGGGTGGTCGGTGGCGATCGTCGTCGTGTGCGCTCCGTTCGCGATCTCGCGGCTGCGTCGCGGGTAGGCGATCGAGGGCGCACACCGTGCCGGGCGGCCTCGGGCGATGCGGCCCGGCTCTGTCCGGCCGCGGCTCAGCCCGTGTTGCGCAGGCCCGCGGCGATGCCGTTCACGGTGAGCAGCAATGCTCGCTGCAGCTCTGAGTCGCCGTCGCCCGAGCGCCGTCGCCCGAGCAGCTCGACCTGGAGGTGGTGCATCGGCCGCAGGTAGTCGTCTCGGACCTCGAGGGTGCGTTGGAGCAGCGGACGCGCGTCGAGCAGAGCGTCCTCACCGGTGAGCGCGAGGATCGCGGCGACCGTCCGGTCGTGCTCGCGCTCGACATCTTCGAGAAGTTGCCAGAGCGGACGTGGCGTGAGCCGCTCGACATAGTGGCGGGCGATCTCGAGGTCCGTCTTCACGAGCGTCATCTCGACGTTCGCGACGAACGTCCGGAAGAACGGCCAGCGCTCGTACATCTCCGCGAGCTCCGTGCCACGGCCCGCCGCTCGTGCCGCGTCGAGCCCGAAGCCCACCCCGTACCAGCCGGGGACGACCTGGCGCGACTGGGTCCAGCCGAAGACCCACGGGATCGCCCGCAGTGTGGACAGGTCCGAGCCGGCACCCGGCCGGTGGCTCGGTCGCGAGCCGAGGTTCAGCTCGCCGAGCTCGGCGACGGGCGTCGACGCCGCGAAGTAGTCGGCGAGACCGGGTTGTCCGACGAAGGCGCGGTACGCGCGCTCCGCCGTCGAGGAGACCAGGTCCATCGTCGCCGCCCAGCGCTCGAGGGTCTCGGCTGACTGGCGCGACTCTTGGTGCAAGAGACTCGACTCGACGACGGCCGCGAGGCTGACCTCGAGGTTCTCCCGGCCGAGCTCGGTGAGCGCGTACTTGTCCGAGATGACCTCACCCTGCTCGGTGACCTTCAAGAACGCGTCCACTGTCCCGTAGGGCTGGGCGAGGATCGCCTCCCCGGACGGACCGCCTCCGCGCCCGACTGTGCCTCCGCGCCCGTGGAAGAGGCGGAGGTGGACTCCATACGCATGGGCGACGTCGCGAAGCGCGCGTTGCGCCTTGTGGATCTCCCACTGCGAGGTGGTGACTCCCGCGTCCTTGTTCGAGTCGGAGTAGCCGACCATGACCTCCTGCACGTCACCGCGGGCCGCGACGACGGTGCGATAGCCGGGGTCGGCGAGCAGCGCGTCGAGGAGGCTGCCCGCGGCACGTAGCTCCGCGACGGTCTCGAGCAGCGGCACGAAGCCGATGCGCGCGCGCCGGTGCCTGAGGTCGACGAGGCCCGCCTCTCGGGCGAGAACGACGGCGGCGAGGACGTCGTCGGGGCCGCGGGTCATGGAGATCACGTAGCTCTCGATGACGCTGTCCCCGAAGCGGTCGAGCGCGGCGGCGATCTCGCGGAACGTCGCGAGGGTGCGCTCCCCTTCGCCGTCGAGGCGCGACCACGGCGACGTGAGCGCCCTCGGCGAGCCGAGCTCACGCGAGAGGACCGACATCCGGGCGTCCCGCGTGAGCTCCGCGTAGGCCACGTCGAGCTCCCGGAGCGGGTCGAAGAGCTGGGCGAGCGCCCGCTGGTGCTTGTCGGCGTGCTCGCGCACGTCGAGGGTCATGACATGCAGCCCAAAGGTCGCGACGAGGCGGGCGATCCGGCGCACCAGTCCGCGAGCGACGAGCTCGCCATTGTTCTCGAGCAGCGAGTCGTGGACGACCTCGAGGTCCGCGAGCAGCTCGGCCGATCCGAGATAGTCGACGCCGTCGATGTGCGCTCTGCCTGCCGCGATCCGCGTGCGTGTGTTGAGCACCCGCTGGCGGATGTACGAGCACTTCAACCGGTAGGGCTCCTCGGCGTCGAGGCGGACGTAGCGGTCGTGCACGTCGGGGAGGAGCTGTCGGTCGCGCTCGAGGCCCGCGAGGAGATCGGCGGAGACCGCGACGATCGCAGTCGAGCTGCTCAGTGCCTGGATGAGCGCGTCGAGCTGCGCGATGACGCGCCGGGTGCCGACCTCGTGCTGCAGCACGAGCACGTCCGCGGTGACGCGCGGCGTGACCGACGGGTTGCCGTCGCGGTCGCCCCCGACCCAGGAGCCGAAGCGGAGCAACGACGTCCCGAACGCGAGCTCGACCCCGCAGCGTGCGAGCTCGTCGTCGAGGTCCTCGAGGAGCTCGGGCACAGCGGCGTCGTACAGGTGGTCCACGTAGTAGAGGACGTTCTGCGCCTCGTCCTCGGGTCGCGGCTTGCCCGCGCGCAGCTCGCTCGTCTGCCACAGCAGCTCGACGAGCTCGCGAAGCCTGCGCTCGTTCCGCCTGCGCTCGGCGTCGCCTGTCAACCGGTCGAGAGCCTCGACGAGGTCGGCGATCGCGACGACCTTGTTGAGCACGGAGCGCCGGGCGGATTCGGTCGGGTGCGCGGTGAACACCGGGCGGAACTCGAGGCGGGCGATGGTCGATCGCACGAGCTCGGGGTCGAGGCCCCGCTCGATTATGCGATCGAGAGCGTCCCGGAGCCACGTGCGCTGCTCCTGACGGTCGCGACGGAGCTCGGCCGTCCGGTGTACCTGCTCGACGAGGTTCGCGAGCTGGAAGTAGGCGCCGAACGCCCGGGCGAGCCGGAGTGCCGTGGAGGCTTCGACGTCCCGGAGGAAGCCCGCGAGCTCACCGCGGACCGGAGCGTCGGGCGCAACGGCGTCGGAGCGCTCGCGCTTCGATACCGCGCGCACCTCCTCGACGAGCTCGAGGAGCTCGCGACCCTCCTGCCGCTCGATCGTCTCGCCGAGCACCGTCGCGACGAGACGGATGTCCCGGCGAAGCGCGGCATGGCGCTCCTCGGACCGGACAGGGTCGTAGGAGGCGACCGGGTCACGGACGTATAGCGGCTCGGCGTCGTGCGCTGTCGGCCCGCCGTCCACGACCGCATCGTAGCGATCCCGGTGCAGTCCTACTCGCCCCTCGGGCCTTGCAACCGGCGCGAGGGGCGAGAGCGCGGCATCTATGCCGACCTCTCACGCGGTCGTCCCGCGCGAGCGGGACGCGGTCGCGCGCCTACGCGGAGAGCCGCAGAGTCGCATGCGACGGCAGCCATTCGAGCGACAGCGGTGCACGCGCGACACGGGCCGCGATGAAGCACAGCGCGCGGCGCACCGTTTGCCCGAGCTCGGGCGTCGACGCCCTGCACGCGGGGTCGTAGCGGAGCGCGTCAGGACGGCGCAGGGCTCCCCCGTCGACGAGCTCGAACCGCGAGGTGCGTGACGAGCTTCTCGACAACGCGACGACGATCCGCACGTACCGAAAGCCCGGCGGCGGGTCCTGGCTCACACCGAGGCGCACGAGCACGGTCTCCCCGCTTGGCTCGAGCCGGACGTAGCGATGGCCCGGCGGAGCACGCCGGCCCTCGATGGTCACGTCCGACGGGTAGTAGTCGCCCTGGACCGACAAGACGCGCAGCGTGCTCCCTCCCTCCCTCGCGCACGGCGCGGGCGCACAGCCGCCGACGCTCGTCGCGGTGCGGCCCGGATTGCCGCCTCCGGTGCCCACGAGCGCGTAGACGATGAGCGAGCCGACGAGCGCGACGCCGGCCACGGCCGCGATCGCCACCGGCCAGCGTCGCTCACGGCGCGCATCGTCCGGGGCTCCGGCGTAGCGGTCGGGCTCCGGCGCGCTCGCGTTCAGCCACCGGTAGAAAGGGTCGAGCATCCCGGTGTCCGCGGCCTCGCGTGGCAGCCGCCGGATCCACTGCCACGCCGCGACGGGCACCGTCGCGAGCACCGCCGCGACCGCCACGAGCTCCACCACTCCGAAGAGGGGGTGCCGTGTACCGTCGACGACCGCAGAGACCGCGAGCTGGTTGGCGAGCTCCGCGGCGACGAGGAGCAGCGCGACGATCGCCGAAGGGATCGCGAGGAGTACCGCGATCTTGCGCCGCTTCGTCCGCTTCTCCGCCGGTGCCACTGTCGCCGACCGTACCCGAGCGCGGCCACATGCTGCTGGACGACCGGTGCGTCTCGGCTCGCTCAGGCCGGCGAGGCCGTCGCGTCGCGCGCGTGGACGACATCGCCGAGCAGCAACTCGTGCAGCCGCGTGTCACCCGACAGCTCGGGATGGAACGCGACCGCCGTCACGGCGCCCGACCGGCATACGACCGGCCGCCGCGCGCCCGCGAGCTCGACGCTCGCGAGCACCTCGACTCCGTCGCCGACACGCTCGACGACGGGCGCCCGGATGAAGACCGCGTGCATCGGCCCGCCCGCGATATCCCGGACCTCGAGGTCCGCCTCGAACGAGTCGACCTGGCGTCCGAAAGCATTGCGCCGCACGGCGAGGTCGATCACGTCGAACGGCACCTGGTCGGGCCGACCGCCGACGATCTCGCGCGCGAGCAGGATCATCCCGGCACACGTCCCGAGCACGGGCATCCCGTCGGAGAGGCGACGCGCGAGCGGCTCGCGCAGGCCCGACGAGTCGAGGAGCATCGAGAGCGTCGTCGACTCCCCTCCCGGAAGGACCAACCCCTCGATGCCGAGGAAGTCGGCGGGCGCGCGCACCTCGACGACGGTCGCTCCGAGGGACCCCAGCATCGTCGCGTGCTCGGCGAAGTCGCCCTGGAGCGCGAGCACGCCGACCGTCGCCGACCCCACCCCGTCCGCCCGGCTCTGCGCCGGACGGGTCACCAGCCGCGGTCGGCGAGCTTGGTGTCGAGCGTCGAGATCTCCGCGCCGGGCATCGCGTCGCCGAGCCCGCGCGAGACCTTGACGAGGATCTCGGGATCCCGGAAGTGCGCGGTCGCCTCGACGATCGCCCGGGCGAAGCGCGGCGGGTCCGCGCTCTTGAAGATCCCCGACCCCACGAACACCGCCTCGGCACCGAGTTGCATCACGAGCGCGGCGTCCGACGGCGTCGCGATCCCACCGGCGCAGAAGAGCGGCACGGGGAGCCGGCCGGACGACGCGACCTCCTCTACGAGATCGATCGGCGCCTGGAGGCGCTTTGCCCACGCGTAGCGCTCCGCCGAGTCCGCCGTGGCGACCTTCGCGATGTCGCCGATGATGGTCCGCAGGTGTCGCACCGCCTCGACGACGTTGCCCGTCCCCGCCTCACCCTTCGACCGGATCATCGCAGCACCTTCGGAGATCCGCCGCAACGCCTCGCCGAGGTTCGTCGCCCCGCACACGAAGGGCACGGAGAACTGCCATTTGTCGATGTGGTGCTCCTCGTCCGCGGGCGTGAGCACCTCGCTCTCGTCGATGTAGTCGACGCGTAGCGCCTGGAGCAGCTGGGCCTCGGCGAAGTGGCCGATCCGCGCCTTCGCCATCACGGGGATCGAGACCGCGGCCTGGATCCCTTCGACGAGCGCGGGGTCGCTCATGCGCGCGACGCCCCCGTCGCGACGGATGTCGGCGGGGACCCGCTCGAGCGCCATGACCGCGACCGCGCCGGCGTCCTCCGCGACCTTGGCCTGGTGGGCGTTGACGACGTCCATGATCACGCCGCCGCGCAGCATCTCCGCGAGCCCCCGCTTGACCCTGAGGGTCCCGGTCGTCCGTCCGCCCGTCGCGGGCGTGTCCTGGGTGTCGTCGCGGTCGTCGGCTGTCATGTCACAAATCTACCGCCGCCGGGCGGATCGAGGCTCCCGCCCGACGGTCCGCGCACGCCGGCGCCCCCGCGGGGCGTCGCGTCGCTCACACGGCCCGTCGCTGGTCAACGCGCGAAGTCGTAGACCTCCGGGTTCACGCACGCGGCAAGGATCTCGCCCCGGATACCGGAGAGGAGGTTGTCGACCGCGAGCTCGGCCATGCGCGTGCGCGTGACCGTCGTCGCGGAGCCGATGTGCGGGAGCACGATGCAGTTGTCGATGCCGAGCAGTGGATCGTCGAGCGGGATCGGCTCCACCTCGACGACGTCGAGGCCAGCGGCGGCGATCGAACGAGACTGCAGCGCCGCGAAGAGAGCAGCCTGGTCGACGACGGGCCCGCGCGACGTGTTCACGAGGATCGCCGTCGGCTTCATCGCCGCGAGCTGCTCCGCGCCGACGAGGTGCACCGTCGAGGGGGCGAGCGCGACGTGCACGCTCAGGGCGTCGCTCGTCTCGAACAGCTCGTCGAACGAGACGAGCTCGACGCGCTCGAGCCCCGCCCCGAGCGGAACGCGCCCGGAGCGCGACCACGCGACGACCCGCATGTCGAAGCCGAGCGCCCGGCGGGCCACCGCTCGGCCGATGCGCCCGAGGCCGAGGATGCCGAGAGTCGACCCCGCGAGCTCCATGCCGAGCATGAACCCCGGGTCCCACGCGGTCCATCGGCCGTCGAGGACCGCGTCGCGCGCCTCGACGACACGGCGAGCCGTCGCGAGGATGAGCGCGAACGCGAGGTCGGCTGTCGCGTCGGTGAGCACACCAGGCGTGTTGCCGACGGGTACGTGGCGCAGGGTCATGGCCGGGACGTCGACGTTGTCATAGCCGACGGCGAGGTTCGAGACGACCGCGAGACTCGGGCACGCGTCGAGCAGCGCCCCGTCGACGCGGTCCGCGGTCGTCGAGAGGAGCCCCACCGCGCCACGGCACGCAGCAGCGAGCTCGGCCGGCCCGGGGGGCATCGCTCCTTGCCACACCTCGACGCTCGCGCCCGCCGCGAGCCGAGCGAGCGTCGCCCCTGGGACGAGACGCGTGAGAAAGACGCGCGGCAGCTCACCGGGGGCCGCGGCCGCAGGCTCTCGCCAGGGCGCGCTCATCGCGAGGCCCCGCTAGAGGAGGGCGAGGACCGCGTCGGCCGAGCTGACGTCGAGACCTGGGCCGGGCTCGACGGCGAGATGCGTGACGACGCCGTCCTCGACGATCGCCGCGTAGCGCTGGGAGCGTCGGCCCATGCCGAACCCGCTTCCGTCGAGCTCGAGGCCCATCGCAGCAGTGAACTCCGCGTTCCCGTCCGCGAGGAGGAGCACCGCGTCGTCGACACCTTGTGCCGCGCCCCACGCGCCCATCACGAACGCGTCGTTGACCGACACGCACGCGACTGCCGCCACCCCTTTCGCGCGTAGGTCCTCGGCGCGAACGACGAAGCCCGGGAGGTGGAAGTCCGAGCACGTCGGCGTGAACGCTCCTGGCACGGCGAACAGCACGACCCTTCCCGTGCCGAGCACGTCGCCGGTTCGCACCGGGCGCGGCCCCTCGGAGGTCATGGTCATGACCTGGACGTCAGGGATGCGGTCTCCGACAGCAACGGCCATTGTGGCTCCTTCTCGGGCCCCGTCGCCGGAGTCCTCTCCGTGGGCGATGCGCGCCCGATCGTCGAGCCGGGTCGGCCGGCGCCCGGTCAGCTTAGGACCGCCCGTCGTAGGACCGCCCGTCGTCGGGCCGCCCGCGGTCGGCGGCCCGCGGTCCGCCCGGGCGGCCCCCGTCGCCTCGCGGTCACGAGATCCCCTCCCCGCGGCTCACACGGGACCAGGAGAGCGGGTGTCGAGCGACCATCCCGGCCCTTCCGGGTACGCGAACTCCGCGAGCGACGCCGCTCGCATCTCGGTCGACGCGCCGGGACGCACGGGCGCGGCGTACCGGCCGCCGCTGACCGACGCCGGCGCGAGGAAGTGCTCGTGCAGGTGGTCGATCCACTCGATCATCCGTCCGGTAGACGCGCACGACACCGCGGCGTAGTCGAAGAACGAGAGGTGCTGGACGGCCTCGCACAGCCCGACGCCTCCGGCGTGCGGGCAGACCGGCACCCCGAACTTCGCGGCGAGGAGGAGGTTGGCGATGTTCTCGTTGACCCCGGCAACTCGGCACGCGTCGATCTGCATGACGTCGATCGCTCCCGCCTGGAGGAGCTGCTTGAACACGACGCGGTTCGCGACGTGCTCGCCGGCCGCGACCGGGACGGGCGCGACGCCTCGTCGGATCGTGGCCGTGCCGAGCACGTCGTCGGGGCTCGTCGGCTCCTCGATCCACGCGAGGTCAAAGCGCGAGAGCGCGCGCACCCACGCGATCGCGGGACCGACGTCCCACACCTGGTTCGCGTCGAGCGCTATGCGCACGCCGGCGCCGAGAACCGACCGTGCGAGCTCGCACCGGCGGACGTCGTCCTCGAGATCCGCTCCGACCTTGAGCTTGACCTGGGAGAAGCCCTCCTTCACTGCTGCTTCGAGCAGCGTCACCAGCCGCTCGTCGGTGTATCCGAGCCAGCCGGGCGAGGTCGTGTACGCGGCGTAGCCGTGGGCCTCGAGCTCCGCGACGCGCTCCGCCCTGCCCTGTTCGCCGTCGACGAGGATCTGCCGAGCCTCGGCCCGAGACAGCGCGTCGGTCAGGTACCGGAAGTCGACGAGGTCGAGGATCGCGTCAGGTGACAAGCCCGCGAGGAGTCGCCAAAGTGGCAGATCCGCGCGCTTCGCCGCGAGATCCCAGCACGCGTTCACGACCGCGCCGATCGCCATGTGCATGACGCCCTTCTCGGGGCCGAGCCAGCGCAGCTGGCTGTCGCCGACGAGCCGGCGCCACAGACCGCCGAGGTCGTCGAGGATCGCGTCGAGGTCGAGCCCGGAGACGAGCGGTTCCAGGGCACGGATGGCCTCGATCTGGACGTCGTTGCCACGCCCGATCGTGAACACGAACGCGTGGCCCGAGATCGACGGCGCGTCGGTCCGGACGACGACGTACGCGGCCGCATAGTCGGGGCTCGGGTTCATCGCGTCCGAGCCGTCGAGGGTCCGCGAGGTCGGAAAGCGGACATCGTGAAGGTCGAAGCCGGTGATGCGCGGCACGGTGCCTCCTTCATCGGGCGGTCGGATCGTGCCGGGCGTCCCGACCGCCGCGCCGGCGCGCCCCGGCGTCGACTGCGCTGCGCGAGATGACGCTCCGCCGCGCCGGCCACTATAAATCTCTCGGACATAGCGGGCGCGCGGCGGCGAGCTCCCCCGCGTTCGACCCGGGTGCGCACCTCGGCTCCCACGCACCACTCGTCGTCCCGGACACATCACGGGTAGGCATCGAGGTGCCTGCGCACCGACGCCCGCTCATGCCATCTCACCGAGGTTCGATCCGACGATCTCGCTCGGAGCGCGCGCGGCGCGACGGGTAGCGTGGCCGTGATGCGGATCGCGATGTTCGTGACGTGCGTGAACGACGCCGTCTTTCCGGGCACGGGCCGCGCCGTCGTTGCAATCCTCGAGCGCCTCGGTCACGAGGTCGTCTTCCCCACGCAGCAGACGTGCTGCGGGCAGTTGCACCTCAACTCCGGCTATCGGCGCGAGGCAGCGGCGCTCGCGCGCGCCTTCGTCGAGCAGTTCGAGCCCTACGACGTCGTCGTCGCGCCGAGCGCGTCGTGCGTCGGGACCATCGTCGACTCCTACGCCCACCTCGCGCTCGACGTCGGGGACGTCGCGCTCGCCGACGCCGCCCGCGCCCTCGCTCCGAGGGTGCACGAGCTCTCGCAGCTGCTCGTCGACGTCCTCGGGGTCACCGACGTCGGCGCGTCGTTCCCTCACCGCGTGACCTATCACCCGACGTGCCATTCGCTTCGCGTCCTCGCGGTCGGCGACCGGCCGCTCGAGCTCCTGCGCAACGTCAGGGGTCTCACACTGCTCCCCCTGCCGGACTCCGCGGCCTGCTGCGGGTTCGGAGGGACGTTCGCAGTGAAGAACGCCGAGACGTCGGTCGCGATGGTCGCGGACAAGATCGCTCGTATTCGCGAGAGCGGAGCCGAGGTGTGCTGCGCGGCGGACAACTCCTGCCTTACCCACATCGGTGGAGCCGGATCGCGGCTCCGCGCGGGATTCCGCGTCATGCACCTCGCGGAGATCCTCGCGAGCACAGCGCCGCCGCCGGGAGGAGCGACGTGAGCGCGTCGTTCGCGGCATCGCCACCTTTCCCCGACGCGGCCCGCGACGCCGTCCGCGACGCCCAGCTTCGAGCGAACCTCGCGCACGCGACCACGACGATCCGGCGAAAGCGCGACGCCGCGATCGGTGAGCTCCCTGACCTCGAGCAGCTACGCACCTCGGCCGAGGCCGTGAAGAGCGATGCCCTCGGCCGGCTCGGCGCGCTCCTCGAGGACCTCGAGCGGGCGGTCGGCGCCGCGGGTGGAACGGTGCACTTCGCGGCCGACGCGACCGAGGCAAACCGTATCGTCTGCGATCTCGTCGCCGCGACCGGAGAGCGCGAGGTCGTCAAGGTGAAGTCCATGACTACGGCGGAGATCGGGCTCAACGACGCGCTCGCGTCCGCCGGGATCACCGCCTACGAGACCGACCTCGCGGAGCTCATCGTCCAGCTGGGGGGCGACCTGCCGAGCCACATCGTCGTCCCCGCGATCCACCGGAACCGCGCCGAGATCCGGGAGATCTTCGTCCGCGAGATGGGGCGGCGCGGACGCCCGGCCCCGGCTGAACTCTCCGACGAGCCTGCCGCGCTCGCGGGCGCGGCGCGCGCCCACCTGCGCGAGCGCTTCCTCGGGACGAAGGTCGCGATCTCCGGCGCGAACTTCGCGATCGCTGACAGCGGCGCGCTCGTCGTCGTCGAGTCGGAGGGCAACGGGAGGATGTGCCTCACGCTTCCCGAGACGCTCATCTCCGTCGTCGGGATCGACAAGGTTCTCCCGACCTACACCGATCTCGAGATCTTCCTCCAGCTCCTCGCGCGCTCCGCGACAGGCGAACGGATGAGCCCCTACACCTCGATATGGACCGGCCCGACCGCGGGTGATGGTCCGCGCGACGTCCACCTCGTCCTGCTCGACAACGGACGCAGCGACGCGCTCGCCGATCCCGTCGGGCGGCAGGCGCTGCGCTGCATACGGTGCGCGGCGTGCCTCAACGTCTGTCCCGTCTACGAGCGCGTCGGCGGCCACGCCTACGGCTCGGTCTATCCCGGCCCGATCGGGGCCGTGCTCGCGCCTCAGCTCGACCGCGTCGTCACCGATCCCGTCGCGGCCTCCCTCCCGTTCGCCTCGACGCTCTGCGGAGCCTGCTTCGCGGTCTGCCCGGTGCGCATAGACATCCCCCGCCTGCTCGTCCACCTGAGAGGCGAGATCGTCGAGCGGGCGGCGGCTCGGGGCCCGACCGCCGAGTCGGTCGCGATGGCCGCGGCGGGGTACACGCTCGGATCGTCTCGGCGGCTCGCGCTCGCGGAACGCGCCGGCGCGACGGTCGCGCGCGTGCTGTTCCCGCGCGGGCGCGTGGGACGCCTTCCCGGCCCTCTCGGCCGATGGACGGACGCGCGTGATGCGCCGGTCCCCGCGGCGCAGTCGTTTCGCGCGTGGTGGCTCGCGGAGCACGGAGGGGTCACGGGCGAGGTGGAGCCCGAGGGCGGCCTCGGTCGGGCCCGCGCCTCTCGCGAGCTCGGGATCGTGTCGGTGCTGCGCTCGCTCGCTCCGAGGAGCCGGGCAGCGCGCGGCGTGGCGCGAGTTCGGGCCTCCCGTGCACCGCTCGGGGAGGCGCCGTCGGCCGAGCCGGGCAGCGCGCGGCGTGGCGCTCGGGGAGGGCGCGACGCAGTGCTCGCCGCGGTCCGCCGGGCGATCGCCACGGCCCCGGGACCGAGCGGGCCCGTCCCCCGCGAGTACAGGCGCGCGACGCAGCCCGGGCTGGCTGCATCGGACACGACCGCGCGGCGCGACCGCTTCGCGGAGCGCGTCACGGACTACCGTGCGACGCTCCACCACGCCTCGCCCGACGACGTTGCCACCGCGGTCGCAGAGGCCCTCGCTGCGGGGGGCGCCAGTCGCGTCGTGCTCCCGGCGGACTTCCCCGAGGAGCTCCTACCCGGCGTCGAGCTCGGATGCGCTGCGAGCTTCACGCGAGACTCACCGCCCGTGCCGATTGTGGAGCTCGAGCGGAGCGACGCTGCAGTCACCGCGTGCGCCGTTGCCGTCGCCGAGACGGGCACGATCGTGCTCGACGGCGGAGCGGCCCAAGGCCGCCGGCTTCTCTCGCTCCTGCCGGACCAGCTCGTGGTCGTCGTCCGCGCCAGCCAGATCGTCGACAACATCCCCGACGCTCTCGCCGCGCTCGTCGCGACGGCGCCCCAGACGTGGATCTCGGGCCCGTCCGCGACGAGCGACATCGAGCTCGACCGTGTCGAGGGCGTGCACGGTCCGCGACGTCTCGACGTCGTCCTCGTCGACGACTCGACGAGACCCTGACCGCGGTCGTCACGTGCCACACCTCGTCGCAGCGCCGGACAAGTACCGCGGCACCGCCTCGGCGCCCGAAATCGCGGCCGCGGCCGCGGCAGGTGCGCGTCGAGCCGGCTGGACGGCCACGTGCGTTCCGCTCGCGGACGGCGGCGAGGGCACGCTCGACGCCGTCGGGGGCGAACCCCGGAGCGACACGGTCGCCGGGCCGCTCGGCGCGCCGGTCGAGGCGCAGTGGCGCCTCGTCACCTCGCGGCGCCCCACGATGCGCACAGCCGTCGTCGAGATGTCCGGGGCGTCGGGCCTCGCGCTCGCCGGGGGTGCGGCGCGCAACGATCCGCTGCGCGCGACGACTCGCGGCACGGGAGAGCTCGTGCTCGCCGCGCTGCGCGCGGGCGCCGGCCGGATCGTCGTCGGATGTGGCGGCTCGGCGACGACCGACGGAGGGACGGGCGCTGTGGAGGTTCTCCGGCACGAGCCCGCGCTTCGCGGCGTCGAGCTCCTCGTCGCATGCGACGTCACGACGCGATTCCTCGACGCGGCGCGTGTGTTCGGCCCCCAGAAGGGTGCAAGCCCCGAGCAGGTCGAGCGCCTCGAGGAGCGTCTCGCCGAGACAGCTGCGCGCTACCGGGTGGATCTCGGCGTCGATGTGACCGCATTCCCCGGCGCGGGAGCCGCGGGGGGCCTCGCCGGCGGCCTCGTCGCGCTCGGCGGGCGGATCGTCTCCGGAGTCGACCTCGTCGCGGATCTCGTCGGCCTCGAGGGGCATCTCGAGCGGGCGGACCTCGTCGTCACGGGCGAGGGCTGCCTCGACTCGACGTCGCTCGCCGGAAAGGTCGTGAGCGGCGTCCTCCGGCACCTCGCGGGCCGGGCGCCCGCTCTCGTCGTCGTCGGCACGGCACGTGACGTCGGTGCCGTGGAGCTGGCCGCGGCAGCGCACGTGCCCACCCGGCTCGTCGAGGTCGAAAGCCTCACGGAGCTCTTCGGCGCGACGCGCGCGCTCGCTGGTCCGGCGCCACTTGTCACAGAGGTCGTCTACGGCGTGCTGTCGCGCCGGCCCTGAGCGGCACGGATCCTCCGGAGCCATATCAGGGACGCTGGACCGGATCTTTCAGGTATGCTTGATATTCGAGACACCGCGAGTCCGGTCCGTCCCGGCACCCCCCGAGGCGCCGCGACGCCGCCCACGACGACCGAGGACAGCGAGCGTGATCGCAACCTTCGTGATCTTCCTCCGAGAGGGCATCGAGGCGAGCATGATCGTCGCGATCCTCCTCGCCTACCTCGACAGGATCGGGCAGCGCCGCCACTTCCGGGACGTGCTCCTCGGGGTCGGTGCCGCGCTCGTGCTCGCCGCAGCCGGGGGCGTCGCGGCGTACGTCACGATCCATGCCTACGCGGGCTCGCGGGTGCAGACGATCTTCGAGACGAGCACGTTCGCGCTCGCCGCGGTGCTTCTCACGTACATGACCTTCTGGATGCGCTCGCACTCGCGGACGATCTCGGCCGACCTGCGAGCGCGGACCGACGCCGCTCTCGGTCGCGGCGAGCGGCTCGGCCTCGCTCTCCTCGCCTTCCAGGCCGTGGGGCGCGAGGGCATCGAGACCGCGGTCTTCACCCTCGCGATCGTGTTCGCGACCGGCACACACGGAACGCTCGTGGGTGGCATCGCAGGGCTCGTCGCCGCGCTCGGGGTCGCGTTCACGATCTACCGGCTCGGGCGAAAGCTCAACCTCGCGAAGTTCTTCACCTGTATCGGCGCGGTCCTCATGGTGTTCGCCGCCGGTCTCGTCGCAGACACCGTCGAGAACCTCCAGCAGCTCGGGTGGGTGCGCCTCCTCGACCATCCGATGTGGAACTCCGGTCACGTTCTCGCCGAGGGCTCGGCGTTCGGCGACGTCGTGCACAGCTTGTTCGGCTACGCGCAGCAACCGACTCCCCTTCAGCTCGTCGCGTACGTCACCTACCTCGCGGCGACGCTGGCGGCCTTCCTGCGCGCGGGGCGCCGGCCCGGACCGCGGTCTCGGCGAGCGTCCGGCGCCGGGCGGCCCGGGATCGACGCGCACGCCGCCGCCTGACGGTCCGCGCGCCGTCCGTCCTCGTCGGCGGACCGCGGTTCCGGTTCGTCGAGTAGTCGGGCGCGACGGTCCTCGACGCCATCGCGCGCCCGAGAGCCGCCGATGGCGAGGTCACAGGCACACGAGCCGGCGCAGCGAGCGCTGCGAGGCGTCAGAGCTGGAACGCCTCGGCGATCGAGCGCTCCGCCTCCGCATAGGCGAGGCCCGCCTTCGCGAGCAGTTCGGCGATGGCCGCGAGTGCCTGGTTGACGTGATCGGCACCCTCATGCCACTGCGACCAGAGCTGCTCGAACGACTCGCGCGCCGCACCCTGCCAACGTGACGCGAGCGGCTCGATCTTGCGCTCGAGCTCGGCGATCATCATCTCGATGGCGGCAGCCCCCTGGTGGACCTCACCCGCGAGCGCCTGGAGGTCGTCGGGGCTGACGCCTATCTCGCTGGGCATCGCTGGACCTCCTGGAGGTTCGTCGCGCCCTGGCGCGCCCGTGCGGCGATCGCCGGCGCCGCCGCGCGCGACACGAGCGCTGTCGCTGTCGTCGGTATTGCAAGCACAAGGCAGCAGCGCCGCGAGTGCCCGGCCGGGAGCAGGGAGCGGCCCTTCGTGGCGAGGTGGTCCGGATCCCGCTCACCTCTGCGTCCCGCGCGAGTTCCCCGCGTCCGGTGTCGGGTCGCCCGAGCCTGCGCGACGGGCGGGGTCCGTCGGCAGCGCCCCATCGGGAGCGGTCGCGTCGGCGTGCGGCTCGTCGTCGAGCCCGAAGCGCTCGGCGACCGTGTGAGCGATCTGGTGGGGCCACCGGCGCGAGTGCTCGCTCTGCTCGTGCCCGGCGGGCTCGCGGCCGACGGGATCGTCACCGACCGGCTCGTGGCGTGCGGCGTCGCCAGCGGCACGCGCCGGCGCCGGCGCCGGCGCCGGCGCCGTAGAGGCGACCACAGCCGCGGGATCCTCGGTCGGCAGTGCCATCGTCGAGCTCGCGGCCTCGAGCGCTCGGGGCGGGGCGGACCGGGCGTCGATCCCGGGGCGCCGTCGCGAGCCCGCGGCCCGCCTCGCGGGACCGATGAGGGCGACCGTGAGGACCGCACCCGCCGCGCCTCGAGCGAGCTGCTCGCGCGTCGCTGCCGACAGCCCGAGGGGCGCCGATGCGGCCGCGAGCTCACGGGTCTTCGGCGCGATTCGCGACAAGATCCCCTCGGCGCGCGCTAGCCGCGCGCACGGCGTCCCGACGCCGCCGAGCTCGCCGTGGAACGCGTCGACCGCCAGCGCCGGCCGGGGCCAGTGACTGCGCAGCACGGGTACGAGCACGGCGGGATCGAGGCCGACGAGCTCGCCGTAGCGCCACAGCCCGACGACTGCGGCCTGCTCGACGTGGAGGAGCTCGAGGCGCCCGTGCTCGAGCGCGTCGAGGTCGACCCTCGGAACGCCGGTCGCGTCCCGCACCTGCTCGAGCGTGCTGCCCTCGCGCTCTCGCGCCGCTCTCAGCAGCAGGCCGACCTCGACGGGGTTGGAAGGAGTGGGTGCGGAGAGGCCGACGAGACCGCGTCCGGGCGCCGCTGGCGACGACCTCCTACGCAACTTCACCATCGACCTACCTCCCCCGTTCCACTCGCGGCGTCGAGCCTCGCCTCAGTGGACCCGGACGAGCCGCAGCGTGTCGGCGACCGGCTCAGCCTCGTTCGGGGAGCCGGCGAGCACGACGACAACGTCGCCGGGGACGGCGAAGCCCGCCTCCACGGCGCGCTTCACGGCAAACCACACGACGTCGTCGGTGCTCTTCGACTCCGCGACGTCGAGCGTGTCGACCCCCCAGCTCATCGAGAGCTGCCGAGCCGTTCGCGCGGACGGCGTCGTCGCGACGATCGGCATCGCAGGGCGAAAGCGCGAGATCGCGCGCGCCGTCGCGCCCGACCGCGTGCACGCGATTATCGCGGCCGCGCCCTGCTCTGCCGCCGCGCGCCAGGCCGCGCCAGTGATCGCCGCGGTGATGCGGGCGGACGACGACGGAGGGCCGGAGATCTGCTGCACCCCGAGCCCCGAACCCCACGCCGCGTAGTCGAAGTCCTCCTCGGTGCGAGAGACGATCCGCGCCATCGTCGACACGACGTTCACGGGGTCCGCCCCGATCGCGGTCTCGGCCGACAGCATCACCGCGCTCGTGCCGTCAAGGACAGCGTTCGCGACGTCTGTGACCTCCGCGCGGGTCGGGACCGGCGCGCCGACCATCGACTCGAGCATCTGGGTCGCGGTGATGACGGGCCGACCGAAGCGGACGCCAGCGCGGATGATCCGCTTCTGGTGGTGCGGCACGTCCTCGAGCGGCACCCGCACGCCGAGGTCGCCCCGGGCGACCATCACCGCGTCGGTGACCTCGAGGATCGCGTCGAGGTCCTCGATGGCCTCGAGCGTCTCGATCTTCGCGCAGAGCATCGGGCCGTCCCGACCGACGACGCTGCGCACCTTCTCCATGTCCGCGGCACACCGCACGAAGGACACCGCGACGACGTCGATGCCCTCGGCCGCGAGCACCTCGAGCCGCTCGAGGTCCTCCACTGTCGGGGTCGAGAGCTGCATGCTGCGCGCCGGAGCGGTGACGCCGGGACGGCCCTGGAGGCGCCCGCCGGAACGGACCCGTGCACGCACGCCCTCCGTGCCGGGCCCGAGGACGACGAGCGACACGCCGCCATCGCCGAGGGCGACGGCGTCGCCCTCCTCGAGGCGGTGCACGACGTCGTCCGCCGCGACGGCGATGCGCTCCGCTGTGCTCCCGACCACGCCCGAACCGGGCACGAGCAGCAGCTCGGTCCCCGCGACGAGCACGACGCCACCGTCGGGGAACGGCGCGGCCCTGATCTTCGGGCCGGGCAGGTCTGCGAGTATGCCGACGTGCGGCGCGACCTCCCGGAGCGCGCGGACGCGGGCGACGGCCTCC
>DATLRJ010000096.1:0-4906 GCA_035534715.1 Acidimicrobiales bacterium
ACCCCGCAGGAGCTCGGCCCGAAGCTCAACCGCTCCGCCGGCGACGTCATCCGCTTCCTCTTCCTCCAGGGCGAGGTCGTCACTGCCGCGCAGTCGCTGTCCGACGACATGATCGAGCTGTTCGCCGCCGAGCTCGGCGCGCGCATCAAGCTCGTCGATCCCGGCGAGGAGCAGGAGGCCGCGCTCCAGGCGCGCTACTTCTCCGACGACGACGACGAAGCCGAGGATCCTGCGTCACTTCGCCCCCGGCCGCCCGTCGTCACAGTCATGGGACACGTCGACCACGGCAAGACGCTCCTGCTCGACAGGATCCGTGCCGCGAACGTCGTCGCCGGCGAGGCCGGCGGTATCACCCAGCACATCGGCGCGTACCAGGTCGAGCGTGACGGGCGACTCGTGACGTTCATCGACACGCCGGGTCACGAGGCCTTCACGGCGATGCGTGCGCGCGGCGCGCAGGTGACCGACATCGTCGTCCTTGTCGTCGCGGCCGACGACGGCGTCATGCCCCAGACGGTCGAGGCAATAAACCACGCCAAGGCTGCCGAGGTCCCGATCGTCGTCGCGGTGAACAAGATCGACCGCGAGGACGCGGACCCGAACCGCGTCCTCCAGCAGCTCTCCGAGCACGGCCTCGTGCCCGAGTCGTGGGGTGGCGACACGATCACGGTGGAGGTCTCCGCGCTCCAGTCGCTCGGCATCGACGACCTGCTCGACCATCTCGCAGCCCTCGCGGAGGTCCTCGAGCTGAGGGCGAGCCCCGAAGGCCGGGCGCGCGGCACGGTTCTCGAGGCGAACCTCGACATCGGTCGGGGCCCGGTCGCGACCGTCATCGTGCAGAGCGGGACGCTGCGTGTCGGTGACCCGATCGTCGCGGGTCCCGCGTGGGGCCGGGTGAAAGCGCTCATCGACGACCGCGGCGACCAGGTGAAAGAGGCGCTGCCGTCGACTCCAGTGCAGGTGCTCGGGCTCTCCGAGCCCGCGACGGCGGGCGACGAGCTGCGGGCGACGAGCGAGCTGTCGGTCGCACGGACGATCGGCGAGTCGCGAGAGCAGCGCATCCGCTTCGCCGGCTACGGCCAGGCTCCGGTCGCACCGGGGGCGGGAGCCAAGCTCGAGGACATCTTCGAGCAGATCCAGCGTGGCGAGACCGCGACGCTCCGCCTCGTGTTGAAGGCCGACGTGCAAGGCTCGCTCGAGGCCGTGACAGAGAGCCTGCGAAAGCTCGAGCGCGACGAGGTGAAGGTCGCGTTCGTCCATCGAGCGGTCGGCGGGATCACCGAGTACGACGCGACGCTGGCTGCCGCGTCGAACGCGACGATCATCGGTTTCAACGTCCGCCCGGACCGCCGCGCACGAGAGCTCGCGGCAACGCACGACGTCGAAATCCGTACGTACGAGATCATCTACAAGCTCCTCGAGGACATCGAAGCTGCGATGGTCGGAATGCTCGCACCGACCTTCGAGGAGGTCGTCACGGGCGAGGCGGAGGTGCGCGAGGTCTTCCGGGTGCCGCGGGTCGGCGCGGTCGCCGGCTGCTACGTCCGCGACGGCGTGATCACCCGCGGATCGAAGGTGCGCTTCCTTCGCGACGGGGTCGTGATCTGGAAGGGAGCGATCTCCTCGCTCCGGCGGTTCAAGGACGACGTGCGCGAGGTCCACGAGAGCTTCGAGTGCGGCATCGGCCTGACGGACTTCCAAGACCTCCACCAGGGCGACATCATCGAGACCTACGAGGACCGCGAGGTCCCGCGGACCTGACGGAGCTGTCCGCCCGGGCGCCGCGGCGCGCGGCCCGCGCGGACGAGAGGGAGGACGTCCGGCCATGAACAGTGCCCGTCGGCGCGCGCCCCAGCGCCCGTACCCGCGAGTCGCGCGTGTCAACGCTCTGCTTCAGGAGATCCTCGCCGAGCAGCTCGAACGGCTCGCGGACGTCGACGAGCGACTCCGACTGCTCACCGTCACCGCGGTCGAGTGCGAGCCCGGGCTGCGCCAGGCCGTCGTCTTCATGGCGTCGCTCCCAGGTGACGGGGCGGAGGCGCTCGAGGAGCACCGCCGGGCGCTCCAGCGGGCGATCGGGATCGAGGCGCGTCTCAAGCGCACACCCGCGCTCGCCTTTCGAGCGGACCCGTCAGTCGAGGCTGGAGCGAAGGTCGACGCGGCGCTCCGCCGGGCGAAGCCCGTCGCCGACCACCCTGACGACCGCGACGGCGTCGAAGACGCCGACCACCCCGACGGCGTCGACGCCCCCGACGAGCCGTAGGGCCCTAGACGTGGGACGTCGCGGGGCGCGGGCGGCGGTCGACCTGGACGGCTTCGTCGTCCTCGACAAGCCGGCCGGGATGACCTCCCACGACGTCGTCGCCCGCTGCCGCCGCGTCCTCGATCAGCCGCGCGCGGGGCACGCGGGGACCCTCGACCCGGACGCGACCGGCGTGCTCGTCGTCGGTCTCGGGAGTGCCACGCGTCTCATGAGGTTCGCCACCGGGCTCGAGAAGTCCTACGTGGGGGAGCTCGTGCTCGGGACCGCGACGTCCACCCTCGACTCGAGCGGCGAGGTCGTCGCGACCTATGACATGAGCGGTGTCACCCTCGAGCAGGTCCGGGCCGCCGCCGCCGAGCTCACCGGGCCGATCCGTCAGATCCCGCCGATGGTCTCGGCAGTGCGGGTAGGCGGCCGGCGCCTCCACGAGATCGCACGCGCCGGAGGCGTCGTCGAGCGCGAGTCGCGCGCCGTCGAGGTCGCCCGCTTCGACGTCGAGGCGACAACGCGTGGCGACGTCTTCACGATCGCCGTCGACTGCTCATCGGGCACGTACGTCCGGGCGCTCGCGGCCGATGTCGGCGCCGCGCTCGGCGGTGGTGCGCACCTGCGCGCGCTGCGGCGGACGGCGATCGGTATGTTCGCAGTCGAGACCGCTGTGCCGCTCGAGGCTCTCGGCCAGGCGGACGTCCGGCCGTCGAGAGAGCTCGTCGCCCACCTCGCCACGGTCGCAACCCCTCCGGCGATCGCCGAGCAGGTCGTGCACGGGCGCGTCCTCGACCGCCGTGAGCTCGGGGTGCTGGGAGCGGGGCCGTGGGCGGTGACCGGGGCGGACGGCGTCCTCCTCGCGGTCTACGAGGCATGGCGCGAGGACAAGGCGAAACCGACGGTCGTCGTCGCTCGGCCAGCGGCTCGCGCCGATCAGGCGGACGAATCGGTGCGAGAGCCGGCCGGTGGGGGCGCCGAGCGCGACTAGCGTCGTCAGGAGTGGACGGAATCGACGTGCCGGGCGCCTCGGTCGCGCCGCGGTCGGGAAGTGCCGTCGCGATCGGCAACTTCGACGGCGTCCACGTCGGTCACAGGAAGCTCGTGGAGCGCGCGATCGGTGCTGCGCGCCGTCTCGGCCTCCGAAGCGTCGTGCTCACCTTCGACCGCCATCCCGCGACCATCGTGCGTCCCGAGAGCGCGCCTCGCCTTCTCACGAGCGTCGAGCGCAAGCTCGACCTCCTGCGCGCCACCGGCGTCGACGAGGTCGTCGTGCTCCGCTTCGACGAGGTGAGGGCGGCCGAGTCGGCGGAGGACTTCGTCGAGACCGTCCTCGTCGGTCAGCTCGCGGCCCGCGTCGTCGTCGTCGGCGCGAGCTTCCGTTTCGGCAACCGCCAGCGCGGCGACGTCTCGCTCCTCGAGACCATGGGCCGCACGCTCGGCTTCTCGGTCGACCGCCTCGACCTCGTCGCAGGAGATGCCACCGACGGGAGTGCGCCCGTCTCGTCCTCCCGTATCCGTGCGCTCGTCTCGAGCGGCCACGTCGCGGAGGCCGCTCGGCTCCTCGGCCGGCCGCACGAGATCGTGGTGGCCCGCAGCGTCGGGGACTTGCGACACGCGGGCCCGATCGGCGGCGGCGGCGGCGGCGGTGGCGGTGGCGGTGGCGGTGGCGACACGACCCAGCTCTTCGCCGTCGGCGCGGAGCTGCTTCTGCCGAGTCCCGGGCGCTACGTGGTCGACGTAGCGGCGCTCGCGACAGGGGCGCAGAGGGTGCCGTCGCGCCGCGCGTCCGCGCTCGTCCCGGAGAGCGGAGGCGCTGTTTGGCTCGACGGCGATGGCGTGGCGGACGGCGGCGCTGGACGCGACGCGACCGGCTCCACCGGCGACAGGCTTGTCATCGGGTTCCTCGCCGCGATCGAGGCTCACGGCGTAGGCGAGCAGGACGATCGCACCGCGGCGGGCGCGCCCCGCGGCGCGTCGGCCGCGACCGAGCGGTAGCGAAGCGACGAGGCGGACGCGCCGCGACGCCGTTGTCCCGGCGTCCGGTCGCGACACCGCTCGCCCAATGCCGGTGGGTACCTCGCGCCGACGTGGGCGCGACGCCGGGCCGATAGGCTTGCCCACGTGGCGACCTATGACATCCGGATCTTCGGCGACCCCGTGCTCCGCCAGCGCGCGCTCCCCATCGAGGACGTGGATGGCGCGCTCGTGCGCCTCGCCGAGGACATGATCGAGACGATGTACGAGGCGCCCGGTGTCGGCCTCGCCGCACCTCAAGTCGGCGTGCAGCGCCGCCTCTTCGTCTACGACATCGGCGACGGGCCGGGCGTGGTCGTCAACCCGAGCATCGCCGAGTCGGACGGGGAGTGGACCTACGACGAGGGGTGCCTGTCGATCCCGGGTCTCAGCTGGGAGGTCGTGCGTCCAAAGCGCGTGCGGCTCGCGGGCGTGGACCTGGACGGCAACGAGGTCGACGTCGACGCGGACGAGCTGCTCGCCCGCTGCTTCCAGCACGAGATCGACCATCTCGACGGCGTCTTGATCGTCGAGCGCCTCGAGGAGGGTCAGCGGAAGGACGCGATGCGCATTCTTCGGCGCCGGGCGCTCGACGCGCCCCCAGGTGCGGAGCGGACGAGGGACGCCTGGCGCGCCTCGGCC
>DATLRJ010000097.1:0-5161 GCA_035534715.1 Acidimicrobiales bacterium
GGTCCATGCCCTCGCCCGCGCCTGTCGTGCCGCGCCAGATGTTGCCGCCGCCGATCATGATCGCGAGCTGCACGCCGAGCTCATCGCACGACTCCGCGACCTCGGCCGCGAGACGCGTGACTGTGCTCGCGTCGATCGTCTCCTCGGAGGAGGCGCTCGCGAGCGCCTCTCCCGACAGCTTGAGCACCGCCCGGGGCCAGCGGGGCGCTCCCGACGAGGTGCCCACCGCGTGCACCGGGCCGGACAGCTCAGCCGTCTCGGTGCTCACGCACCCACGACGACCTGGGCGAACCTCACGACCGTCGCGGCGCCGACAAGCTGCGCGATCGTCTGCTTCTCGTCGCGCGCGTACGGCTGCTCGAGAAGGACTCGCTCCTTGTACCAGCCCTGGAGCCTGCCCTCGACGATCTTGTCGAGCTGCGCGTCCGGCTTGCCCTCGTTCCTCGCGATCGTCGCGATCGTCTCACGCTCGGCAGCGATCGCGTCCTCCGGCACGTCGGCCTTCGTGAGGTACTCGGGCCGAGCGAACGCGATGTGCACCGCCACGTCGTGTGCGAGCTCGGAGGAGCCTCCGGCGAGCTCGACGAGGATCCCGTTGACGCCGCGACCGTTCTGGACGTGGAGGTAGCTGCCGAGCGCGGCGCCCTCCGCGGCCTCGAACCGGACGTGACGCCCGACCGCGATGTTCTCCTTGAGGGTGACCTTGAGCTCGTCGACAGCGTTGGAGTGGTCAGCGAGCCCGTCGTCGCCACTCATCGCGACGGCTTCCGCGAGCTCGTCGACGAGCCGCACGAAGTCTGCGGACTTCGCGACGAAGTCCGTCTCGCACTCGAGCGAGACGACGGCGCCTCGGCGGCCCTCGTCGGTCACGACGACCGACACCGCGCCCTCGGAGCGCTCTCGGTCGCTCCGCTTGCTCGCGCCGGCGAGTCCCTGCTCGCGAAGGCGCAGCGCGGCCTTCTCGATGTCGCCGTCAGCCTCGACGAGCGCATTACGCGCCGCGAGGATCCCCGCACCGGTGAGCCGGCGCAGCTCCTGGACCTCCCTCGCGGTCACCTCGGCCACGATCAGGCCTCCCCGACCACACCGGCGCCGACCGGTTCGGGCGCGCCGGCATCTCCCACCGCGGCGAGATCCGCGGGTGCGGGTGCAGGTGCGGCGGCGGGTGCCCCGGCCGGGGCGGAAGGCGGCGGAACCGCCGGGCTGCCGCCTGCGGAGGGACCCTCGTCGCCCCGTGCGAGCTTGTTCACCGCGCGGCGGGACGCGATGAAGCGGCCCTCCTTCACGGCGTCCGAGATGATCCGGCACATGAGCCGCCCGGAGCGGATCGCGTCGTCGTTCCCCGGGATCACGTAGTCGATCACGTCGGGGTCGCAGTTCGTGTCGACGACCGCGATGACAGACAGGCCTAGCTTGTTCGCCTCGGTCACGGCGATGTGCTCTTTCTTCGTGTCGATGACGAAGATCGCCTTTGGAAGCCTCGTGAGCCGCCGGATGCCGCCGAGGTTGCGCTCGAGCTTCTCGAGCTCACGGCTGAGTAGGAGGGCTTCCTTCTTCGGGAGCGCGTCGAACTCCCCCGAGGCCTTCGCAGTCTCGAGCTCGGCGAGCTTGCGCACCCGCCCGGACATGGTCTCGAAGTTGGTCAGCATCCCGCCGAGCCACCGCTGGTTGACGTACGGCATGCCGCAGTCGGCGGCGTACTCAGCGACGGGGTCCTGGGTCTGCTTCTTCGTCCCGACGAACAGGATCGTCCCGCCATCGGCGACGAGGTCGCGCACGTAGGAGTACGCGGTGTCGATCCGCTCGAGCGTCTGGTGGAGGTCGATGATGTAGATCCCGTTGCGCTCGCCATAAAGAAAGCGCTTCATCTTCGGGTTCCACCGCCGGGTCTGGTGCCCGAAGTGCACACCGGCCTCGAGGAGCTGCTTCATCGTGACGACGGCCATGGTCGATCCTTCCCGACGGTTGCGCTGATCCGGGCTCAGCGCCCCGAGAGGCGACCGTGGGCGAGTCCGGACGTAGGTGTCGACGGGGCCCGGGCGGACCCGGCGCCATCGTAGCCGCTCATGCCCGCGGGTGAGCGCCCTCGTAGACGCCGACCAGCCGCTCGCGCGACACGTGGGTGTAGATCTGCGTCGTTCGCAGGCTCGCGTGGCCGAGCAGCTCCTGGACCACTCGCAAGTCCGCCCCACCGTCGAGCAGGTGCGTCGCGAAGCTGTGGCGGAGCACGTGCGGGTGCGTCGGGGCAAGGGCGCGGCGATCGAGCACGCGCCGCACGTCGCGCGGGCCGAGCCGGTTGCCACGCGCGTTCACGAACACCGCGCCGGGTGGCGTGTGAGCTGCGACGAGCGCGGGCCGGCCACTCTCGAGGTACCGGCGGAGCGCGTCCGCGGCCGGCTGGCTTGTCGGCACCCGGCGCTGCTTCGCGCCTTTGCCCCAGACCGTGACGGCGGGCACGTCCAGCTCCAGCGCTCCGAGCTCGAGCGAGCAGCATTCGCTCACGCGCAGCCCCGACCCGTAGAGGAGCTCGAGCACCGCGTCGTCGCGAAGGTCGCGCGGACCCTCACCGTCGGTGCTCACACCGGGAGCGCGTCCTGCGACGGACCGGCGCTCGGGCTCGAGCAGAGCCGCGAGCTCGCGCGCCGAGAGGACGTCGGGCAGGCGAGACTCACCGGTCGGAGCGCTCAGGCGGCTCGCGGGGTCGGCGACGACGAGGCCTTCGCGTACGGCCCACCGGAAGTAGCGACGGAGCGACGCGGCCTTGCGCGAGATCGTCGTCCGCGCGTACTGGCGGGTCGCGAGATACGCGAGATAGCGCCGGAGCAGGAGCCGGCTCACGCCGTCGGGCCCGACGGCTCCCGCGCGCCCGGCCCACTCGGCGAACGCGGCGACGTCGGTGCGGTATGCGGCCACCGTAGCGGGTGCCGACCCCCCGAGCGACTGGGTGAACGAGTCGACGTCCCAGCTCACGCACGTGATCCTATCCAACGCGGCGCCGCGGGGACATCTGTCGCCACGCAGGGTCGCCGGTGCGAGAAGATGTGCGCATGGCCAGCCACATCCTCCTCGTCGAGGACGACGAGCGCATCAGGACATCCATGCGGCTCGCGCTCGAGGACGAGGGCTACGAGCTCGCTGAGGCCGGGAGCGGCGAGGAGGCTCTCGAACTCGCGGCCCAGGCCAACGCGGGCCAGCCATTCGAGCTGCTGATCATCGACATCATGCTTCCGGGGATGGACGGCTTCGCCTGCTGCCGCGAGCTCCGCCGCCAGAGCGCCGTGCCGATCATCATGGTGACGGCGCGCACCGACACCCACGACGTCGTCGCCGGCCTCGAGGCCGGAGCAGACGACTACGTCACGAAGCCATTCGAGCCGAAGGAGCTCGCGGCGCGCATCCGGGCACTGCTCCGCAGGGCACGCGCGACCGAAGGTGCGACGTCCTCGCTCGTCTTCGGGGAGCTCGAGATCCTTCCTGACGCGGGTGTCGTGCGGCTGGCGGGCGACGAGGTCCACCTCACGCGCACGGAGTTCCTCCTCCTGTGCGAGCTCGCCGCGAACGTCGGCAAGGTGCTCTCGCGCGAGCAGCTGCTCGAGCGCGTCTGGAGCTACGACTACTTCGGCGACGGCCGGCTCGTCGACGTGCACGTGCGGCGCCTGCGGACAAAGGTCGAGCCCGACCCGGCGAACCCCCGGCACGTACTGACCGTCCGCGGCCTCGGCTACAAGCTCACGCCGTAAGCGGCAGTGCGCCTCCCGTCCTGGCCCGTTCAGCGGCGACGCGGCCCGGGCGGCGCCGACCCGTCGATCGTCGCCGAGGCGCCCTCCCGCGGCGACTCGGCCTCGCGGGCCGGCCAGCGGCACTCCCGCCTCGGACTGCGAAACCGCGTCACGTTGAGCTTCGCGCTCGGCGCGTTCGCGCTCTCGAGCGCGCTCGGTGCGATCACGTACTTCACGACGCGCTCGTCCATCCTCCGCCAGGCGCAGTCGTCGTTCGTCTCCACGGTGTTCGCGAACGCCGCGAGCCTGCAACCGTCGCTCGGCGACTACAGCTCGGCGATCAACGCGCTCTCGACCATCGACAAGGGGTCGGAGTCCTACTCCGCCCTCTACCTCGCAGGGCAGTGGCACTTCATCCATCCGACGCTCGCGACGCCCTCCGCACTCCCCCGAGGGCTCCGCCTCACCGCGATCGGAGGCACGCCCGCGAGCGAGATCTTCCGGCTCGACGGGTCGCCGGTCATCGGCGTCGGCGTGCCCATCCCCGTCGAGAAGGCGACGTACTTCGAGGTCTTCTACCTCACCCAGACCGGGCGCACCCTTCAGATCATCCTCGCGTCGCTCGTGGCTGCCGGCGTGGTGACGACGCTTGCGGGCACCGTGCTCGGCCGCTGGGCCGCGGGTCGGGCGCTGCGCCCGCTGCGCGAGGTCTCGCGCGCCGCCCTCGACATCGCGAGCGGGCGGCTCGACACACGGCTCGAGACCGCCGACGTCCGCGACCTCGCGCTCCTCGCCTCGTCGTTCAACCGGATGGTCGACCGCCTGCAGCAGCGGATCGAGCGCGACGCCCGATTCACCTCCGACGTCAGCCATGAGCTCCGCTCGCCGCTCACCACCCTCGCGGCGTCGCTCTCCGTGCTCGAGGGGCGGCGTGAGGAGCTGCCCGAGCGCTCCCAGCAGGCCCTCGAGCTCCTCGCCGCCGAGATCCGGCGGTTCCAGAAGATGGTCGCCGACCTGCTCGAGATATCCCGGCTCGACGCCGGGTCCGCGGACTTCGAGACGAGCGTCGTCGAGGTGGGCGAACTGCTGCGCAACGCGGTCTCCTCGACGCGTACCCCCGTCGTGGTCGACGTCAGCGACGAGGTGTCCGGACGGATCATCGCGGTCGACAAGCGGCGCTTCGAGCGCATCATCGCGAACCTCCTCGACAACGCGCGGCGCTACGCGGGCGGCGCGACGCGCGTCACCGCGCTCGGGCTCGACGACCGGGTGCGCTTCGTGGTCGAGGACGAGGGTCCCGGAATTCCCCCCGACGAGCGGGTGCGCGTGTTCGAGCGGTTCGCGCGCGGCACGGCGGCCGCTGGCAGCCGAGGGACCGGCGACGGTACAGGACTCGGCCTTGCGCTCGTCGCAGAGCACGTGAAGCTCCATGGGGGGCGCGT
>DATLRJ010000098.1:0-3003 GCA_035534715.1 Acidimicrobiales bacterium
CGTGGCGAAGCTCTCCACGCAGCCGTAGGTGAGACCGGTCGCCTGCTCGGCGGACGCGAGGCGGGCCTGCCACCCCGACGAGCCGACGTAGATGCACGGCGTCTTCGAGTCACCGCCGGTCACGGGACCGCCTGCCGCGGGAGTCGATGCCGGCGCCGGCGCGCCGGATGCCCGCGTGCCTGCTTGCTCGAGGGTCCAGCGGTGAACCGCACGCCGCACGCCGTCCACGGTCAGCGCCACCGTGACTGCTCGTGGCGCGTTCGAGGTGTTCGCCGAGATTCTCGCCTGGCGCGCGACGACACCCGTGTGGCAGCGGATCGTCGCGTCGAAGCCGGCGACTCTCGGCTGCGAGGTCCACGTGCATCGCCGCGCCTTGCGCACCACCGCCGCGAGGCGCACCACGCCGCCGCGTGCCGCGACGTCGCGCGCGGCAGATGTACGGGCCACGGCTGCGGCCTGCGCCGACACAGCGAGACCCGTGGTGGCACCGGCTGCGGATCTTGCGACGACAGCGGTGAATCCCGCGCCGGCGACGACAGCGGTGGATCCCGCGCCGGCGGCGACAGTTCCCCCGGCGACGACAGTTCCCCCGGCGAGGGCGACAGTTCCCGCGGCGAGGGCGGCCGCGACGCGAATAGCCGCACCGAGGGCGGCGGCGCCCCGTGTCGGTCTCGCGATACCCCGTGATCCGTGACGCGCGGACTCGGGCACCCGGTCCCCTTGGAAGCTTCCCTGGACGTCGGCGATGTGGGACTGTAACGGCACAGCACGCCGTTACACAACCTCCGCGGCTCGCAAGGAGATCGGCGAGCGTCCCGAGCCTGCCCGGGAGCATGCGATCTATGACGGGGCGGACCAGCCAGCGGGGAAGTGGTCGAGCGGGCCGTGTCCGGACCCGAGCGCCCAGGAGCACGACGACGTGATGGCCGCGCTCACGTAGGACTTCGCGAGCGCGATCGCCTCCAGTGGCTCCCGGCCGAGCGCAACCCCTGCGCAGATCGCCGCCGAGAGCGTGCAGCCGGTCCCGTGAACGTTGCCCGTGTGGACCATGGGCGCAGTGAACGCGGTGATCGAGGTGCCGTCGAAGACGACGTCCGTCGCGTCGTCGCCATCGAGGTGGCCACCCTTTACGACCGCGTAGGAGACGCCGAGGCCGACGAGCGCCCGAGCCGCGTCCTCCATCGCGCGCCGGCTGCGGACAGCGTGGCCGAGCAGCGCCTCGGCCTCCGCGAGGTTCGGCGTCGCGACGAGCGCGTGCGGGAGCAGGCGGAGGTAGGCAGCGACGGCGTCGCCCTCGAGCAGCGCGGCACCCGAGGAGGCGACCATCACGGGGTCGACGACGAGTGGCGGCAGCCGACCGGTGGCCGCACGCGACGCGAGCGCGTCGAGGATCGCGAGTGTCGCGAGCATCCCCGTCTTCGCCGCGACGACGGGGAAGTCACCGAGAACGGCGTCGATCTGCATCTCGACGAGGTAGGGCTCGAGGGCGAGGATCCCGTGGACCTTCCCCGTGTCCTGAGCTGTCACGGCGGTGACCGCGAGCGTGCCGAACACGCCGTGCGCCGCGAATGTCCTCAGGTCCGCTGCGATGCCCGCACCACCTCCGGAGTCCGTCCCCGCGATCGTGAGTGCGACGGGCGGTGTCGCGCGCGTGTGATCGGGGAGGAGCCCGCGGCCTCGAGCGCCCTCGCCCTCGCCCCCACCCCCGCCGTCGGCATGGGCACTGGCGTCGGCATGGGCACTGGAGTCGGCATGGGCACCGGCGGTGGCATGGGCACTGGCGTCGGCGTCGGAGCCCGGGCTCCTCACGGCGTTCCTGCGCCGCGGGCCGGCGCCTGGTGCGTGCTGCGGAGGTCGGCCACGCCCGAGAAGGGGCTCGACGCCTCGGCGCGGTAGCGGCGGGGGATCCGCCCGGCTCGCCTCGCCTCGAGGCCGGCTTCGATCGCGAGGGCGATCGCGCGGGCCATCCTCTCGGGATCGCGTGCGCGCGTGATCGCCGACGCCACGAGGACGGCGTCGCAGCCGAGCTCCATCGCGACGGCCGCGTCCGACGCGGTCCCTATCCCCGCGTCGAGCACGACGGGGATGCCGGAGGACTCCACGATCATCGAGATGTTGTGCGGGTTCGCGATCCCGAGGCCCGTGCCGATCGGGGCGCCGAGCGGCATCACGGCAGCGCAGCCCGCCTGCTCGAGCCGGCGGGCGAGTACCGGGTCGTCGTTGGTGTACGGGAGCACGACGAAGCCGTCCTCGACGAGGGTCTCAGCGGCGGCAAGCAGCTCGACGGCGTCGGGGAGCAGCGTGTCCTCGTCTCCGATGACTTCGAGCTTCACCCAGTTCGTGCCGAGCGCCTCCCGACCGAGGCGAGCTGTCGTGACGGCGTCGCGGGCGGTGAAGCAGCCTGCGGTGTTGGGCAGCACCCGTACGCCGTGGCGGGCGACGACGTCGATGACCGACCCTCGAGCGCCGGGGTCGACGCGGCGCAGCGCGACGGTGACGAGCGCAGGACGCGACGCCGCGATCGCCGAGTCGAGCGCCTCGAGGCTCGCGATGCCGCCGGAGCCGAGGAAGAGACGGGACGCGAGGCGCACACCGGCGATCGTGAGCCCGTCCACGGTCGCGGGATCACCCCCCGCCGCGGGATCACCCCCCGTCGCGGGATCGCCCCCCGTCGCGGGATCACTTCCGGTCGGGGGATCACCGCCGGTTGCGGGACGGCCGCCGATCCCCGTCGTGGCGTGATCGAGGTCGGCGGTCATCCGCCCGGCGCAGCGACGAGGATCTCGATCCGGTCTCCTCGAGAAGGGCGGACCGCGACCCACGCGCTGCGCGGCACGACCTCGCCGTTCAACGCGACCGCGACCCCGTCGTGAACGAGCGCGGTGAGTGCGACCACGTCGGAGACCGTAGCGCCGGACGGCACGAGCCGTATCTCGCCGTTCACGACGAGCTCCGTCGCCGGCACGCTCATCCGCCGCCCCCGCCCCCCCCCCCGCCCCCGGC
>DATLRJ010000099.1:0-3810 GCA_035534715.1 Acidimicrobiales bacterium
GTCGATCTTGCGCGTGACGTGGATCCCGAGGAACGGTAGGCGCGGGTCCGCGAGGGGGTAGATGAGCCCGCGCACGAGCTCGGCTGCTCTCGGCACGAGACGCAGGTACTCCCCGCGAAAACCCACGATTCCCGGTTCGGACACGTCACCGGCGAGCGCACTCACCCGGTCGGCCTGCAACCCGGCGCAGACCACGACGCGCCGTGCGCGCTCGGCGCCGGTCGAGTGGTGCACGTCGACCCAGTCGCCCTTCACGGTGAAGCCGACCGCCTCGGCATTCGTGAGCACGCGGCCCCCTCGGCGCGCGACGTCGGCGGCGAGCGCGCGAGCGACCGAGCCGTAGTCCACGATCGCCGTGCGCGGCGAGTGGAGCGCCGCAATCCCGACTGCGTGAGGCTCGATCTCGGCGATCTCGCTTCGACCGAGCAGCCGCAAGTCCGGAACCTCGTTGGTCTCGGCACGTCGGCGCAACGCGTGGAGCCGCTCGAGCTCGTCTTGGCGGGTCGCTATCACGAGCTTGCCGCATTCGAGCACCTCAATACGGTGCTCGGCACAGAACTCCCGGAGCAGCGACCGTCCGCGCCTGCACAGCAGCGCCTTCAGCGAGCCAGGAGCGTAGTACAGCCCCGCGTGCACGACGCCGCTGTTGTGACCCGTCTGGTGCGCACCGACCACCGCCTCCTTCTCGAGAACGGTCACGGCGCTGTCCGGGCGTCGGACGAGCAGCTCACGGGCGAGCGCGAGACCGACAATGCCGCCGCCGACGACGCAGAACGCATCGTCGACGCTCCCGCCCGCACGGTGCGCGAGGTTCACGCCGACGCCTCGAGCGCGGCGGCGAAGCGGGACGCGAGAACCGCGGGATCCTCGAGCAGGAGCGGAACGCCCTCGGCGTTGCCGGGTTCGATCCTCGCGAGGACGATACGGAACTCGCGTGCCTCGACCGCCTTCTCGAGCGCCCTGGCGAGCGCGGGACCGTCGGCGACCTCGTCGACCGCGAACCCGAAACCCGCGCACGCAGCGGCGAGGTCGAGCTGCGCCGCCTGCGAGGCCATCCCGTCGGCAGATGCGTGCTGGTGGTTGTCGAGCACCACGACGGTCAGGTTCGCAGGGCGCGTGGTGGCGAGCGTCGGCAGGATCGAAAAGCCCATGAGCAGCGATCCATCGCCGTCAACGACCCCGACGTGCGACGTCGTCCCGAGCGCGACGCCCAGTCCGACGGCGCAGGTGAGGCCCATCGAGTCGAGCAGCGGAAGGTGCCGCTCGGAGCGGGACACGGTCGCCATCTCCCGAGCCGTGGCCCCGCAGGTGACGACGAGCGCCCACGCACGCGTCACGGCCTCGATGCGCTCGAGCGCCTCCAGGCGCTTCACTTCGCACCTGCGATCGCGGGGTCGAGCGCGTCGAACAACGTCACGACCGGACGGTGCTGGATCGTAGCGAGCGTCGCGGCGGCCGAGGTCGTCGACCGCCAGGTGTCCACCGGGTCGCGATGCGACAGCTCGTGGACGGGGATCCCGAGCGCCTCGAGGAGCCGGGGCACCGCCCCCGAGATCGCCTGGATCATCGAGTTGTACTCCCCAACCCCGCCACGGGAGTTCGCGACCACCGGCAGCCCGATGTGGTACGCGACGGTGAAGGTGGCGAGCGCGGTGAGCGCGTTGCCGAAGCCGTTGTCCTGCATCACGATCGCGGCACGGACGCCCGTGAGCCGCATCCCTCCCGCGATCCCGACGGCCTCTTCCTCGCGGTTCGCGAGCACGGCGCGCACGCCGCGAGCTTCGAGATCTCGGATCACCGGAGCCGCGTGCGAGGACGGGACGTAAACGAATGCCTCGACGCCCCAGTCGCACAACCCGTCGGCGACGGCTCGTAGGTAGCTGTTTGATGTCTTGGGCACTCCAGTTCCTCCGTCGGGTTGCGGGCCGGGTTCAGAGCGCCGCGACCAGGCCACCGTCGACGGGAACCATCGCACCGGTGAGGTAGGCAGCGGATTCGGAGCACAGGTACAAAACCAGGCTCGCCAGCTCCTCCGGTCGCCCGTAGCGTCCAGCCGGGACCTCGCGCTCGCGCCCCGCGCGCACCGTGGCCACGTCGACGCCCGATCGCCGGGACCGCGCGTCGTCGAGGTCGCGTGCGCGTTCGGTGTCGATACGACCGGTCAGCACGCCGTTCACCGTCACCCCATGGCCGGCGACTGCCGGCGCGCAGCTCTTGAGCCAGGCTGCGAGCGCGGCGCGGCAGCTGTTCGAGTACGGAAGGTCCGGGATCGGCTGGCGCACGCCTGTCGAGAGCAGTGCGACGATCCGACCCCACCGGCGGGCGCGCATCACCGGCAAGAAGGCGGTGGCGAGCTCGACCTGGGTGAGCATGACCGACTGGAACGAGCTGCGCCAGACGTCAGGGCTCGTCTCGGTCGGATCCGAGACGGGTGGTCCCCCACCGTTCATCACGAGGATGTCCGGATCTCCGAGCTGCTCGCGAACCGACGCGGCGACGGCGCGGGCGCACTCGGGGTCGGATGCGTCGTGTGCCACCGTCGCGACGCGGACTGGCGCGATCGCGCCAAGCACGCCGGCCGCGTCGCGCAGCCGCCCCGCGTCGTGCGACCAGAGCGCGATATCGCATCCCGCGGCCGCCAGCGCGCTCGCCGATGCGAAGCCGACGCCTTTCGACCCGCCTCCTACGAGCGCGACCCGCCCGGCGAGCGGAGCGCTCATAGCGCCGCCTTCTCGTCCCGTGCCATCGGTCATCCTTCCCGCTCGAGCAGAGCGAACGACCGGAGCTGTTCGTCGACGCGCGCCCGGACCGTCTCGGGCACGGGGGAGCTCGGCGTCCTGCACAGCGGCGTGTCGATCCACCCGCGCCGGTAGTAGATCCACTTGCGCACCGACAACCCGATCTCCTCGGCGCTCTCGGTCACGATGAGCGGCAGCCACCGAGCGAACTCCTCGGCGGCCCGGACCCGGTCGCCCTTCACGTGGTGCCCGACGATCGCGACCAGCGCCTCCGGCGCAGCAAAGCCGGTCATCGTGCCACCGGAGCCGGCTTCCAACTCGTCGAGCAGCGAGAGCGCGCCGAGTCCACCGAGCAGATGGAGGCGGTCGCCCGCAGCAGCGCGCAGCTCGAGAACCTTGCGTGCGCTCGGCGGGTCCTCGACCTTCACCCAGCGCACGCTCGGACACTCGTCCGCGATCGCCACGATCGTGGCCGCGGACATGAGCGTTCCGCTCGAAGCCGGATGGTCCTGGAGCAGCACCGGGCACGGAGGTTCCGCGAGCGCGAGGCGCATGTAGTCGAGCACGCGTCCGGCGTCGCTGCGCGCGATGCGCGGCGGCGAGACCATCACGCCGTCCGCGCCTAGCGACGCGGCTCGCTCGAGGAGCGCGCGCGTGCCGACCGCACTCGCGTGGCTCGCGCCGACGATCACCGCGGCCGCGCCGCCAACCGCGCGGACCGCGGCGCGCACGACCCTCTCGCGCTCGTCCGCGTACAGCGTCGGCGCCTCGCCGAGCACGCCGAGAACGATCACGCCGTCGACTCCCCTCGCGACGAGCTCGCCGAGAAGTCGCTCGAGCGAGGTCTCGTCCAGGCCTTCGTCGGCCGTGAACGGGGTCGGGACAACCGTGTACACGCCTGGCCGCGGTTCGATCATCGTCGCACCCTCGCCTTCGCAGTCATCGTGGTCGCGGCTCCATCAGCGCTGCGTTGCGTGCCGGCACGACCGCCCGGGCGTTGCGATGCGACGGCGGCGACGCGCGCCGAACCGGAACCTGGGCCGTAGAACCCGCGCACGAGCGCCGCAGTGGC
>DATLRJ010000100.1:0-2194 GCA_035534715.1 Acidimicrobiales bacterium
TCGCAGGCTGTGCCGTCGTCATCACGCATGACCGCTGGTTCCTCGATCGCGTCGCGACGCACATCCTCGCGTTCGAGGGCAACAGCCAGACGACGTGGTTCGAGGGCTCGTGGGGCGAGTACGTCGAGTGGGTCGCCGAGACGCGCGGTGCCGACGCGCTCGAGCCGCATCGCATCAAGTACAAGCCGCTCGTTCGCGCGTAGCGAGCGCTACGCGAGCGGGTCGGCGAGCTCGGGATGCCGCCGGAGGTACGCCACGACGAACGGGCACAGGGAGCGGAGCTTGAGGCCACGCGCGCGAACGTCGTCGAGTGCGCCCGCGACGAGGGCGCTGCCGAGCCCGCGCCCCTCGAGTGCCGGCTCGACCTCCGTGTGGACGAGCGTGATCTCCCCGTCGCCGAGCGTGTAGCTGATGAAGCCCGCGAGCGCTCCATCCGTCCACAGCTCGTACCGGAGCTCTTCCGGGTTGTCGTCGACCCGGGTCTTCTCGTCGTCCATGCTTCGTCCAACGCCGGGCGGCTACCGTTCGTTCCCGGCGAGCTCCGAGGCGCGCTTCACCGACCCGGCACGCGCGCGGTCGCGTCACGGCAGCCGCGGGGCCCAGAGGGCCGAGAGCACGCCGGCGAGCACAAGCAGCGCGGCGGCCGCGGCGATGAACGCGTTCGTCACCTCGGTGGTTCCGGTCGTCCGCCCGAGGCTCGACCCGAGCTTCCGGTAGGCGGCATCTGCGGCGCCGGCGGACCGCGCGCGGAAGAACTGCCCTCCTGTCGCGGTCGCGATCGCCTTCAGCGTCACCGGGTCGGGGCTGAGCCCACGTGCTCCGAGGCCCGGGACGCCGAACGGCGCCGCCCCGTTGAACCCGTTCGGGAATCCCCGCAGCGTCGTCGCTCCGGTGGTGCCGAGCGCGATCGTGTAGATCGGGATTCCGGCCGCGCGCGCCCGCGCTGCGCCCTGGAGCGGCTGGAGGTAGCCCTGGGTCTGGTGTCCGTCGGAGAGGAAGAGGATCGAGACGAGGGAGCTCGCGACGTGCGGCGGGGCTGCGGAGTAGGAGGCGAGCGTCCGGCCCTTGTCGCTCCCGACCGTCGCAAGACCGAGCCGCACCGCGACGGCGATGGCGTCGCCGATCGCCGTGCCGCCGAAGCCGCGGAAGTCGCCCGCAGCATCGACCGCCTCGCCGACGAGCTGGTGGTCGCGCGTCGGTGGTGTCGCGACCTGCGCCTCACCCGCGAACAGGATGAGCCCGACGCGCACGCGACTCGGGACCTTGTCGAGGAACGCGTGAATCGCTTTCTGCGCGGCGGCGAGGCGCGTCGGCTTCACGTCGATCGCCTGCATCGAGCCGGAGACGTCGAGCACGAGGATGATCGTCGCCCTGTCGCTCGTCACGGTCGAGCGCACGTGTGGCTGCGACACCGCGACGCACAGAAGCGCGACCGACGCGAGGAAGACGGCCGCCGTCGCATAGCGCCGCCACGGGCGCCCACCGGCCACGAGCGTGAGCACCTCGACGTTCGTGTAGCGCACCGTGTAACGCATCCGCCGCCGCTCGACGAACCGGTACGCGGCCACCGCGAGTGGGACGACGAGGAGCATGAGCAGCAGGTACGGATGGCCGAAGCTCACGTGCCCACCGCGCACACGAGATCGACCTGCACGATCGCGCTCACGGCCGGCGCACCGCGAAACGCCGTCCCGGCGTGCACCACCAGGCGCACACGTCCTCCGCGTACCGTCTGCTGCACGTGCACGCTCGCGATCAACGCCGCCGGTGGCGGAGCGAAGGTGTAGAAGCCGATCGCGTGGGTCGCGCGCACGAATCGCCGCCCTCTCCCGCACGCTGCGGTGAGCCGCCGCGTGCCGGAGCTGACAGCGAGCTCCTCGACGACGCGAACCGCCGGGGCCCCGGGCTTGAAGACCTGCACGGCGGTCGGCGTGCGCTGTCCGGCGCCCGAGGCGGGAATGCAGCCGATGTGCGGCCGGAAGCTCGCGCCGTCGACGCGTCGTCCGACGAAGCGTCCGAGGAAGACGGCCGCTCCCGAGGTCGTGATCCCCGGGTTGACGGGGCTGCCGAGGCCCCCGGCGAAGTTGACGTCGATCGCGCGGTCGCTCAGCTCGGCGTCGAGACCGCCGACGACGAACCGCTTCGGGCAGCTGAGCTGGAACTCGACGCCGGAGGCGGGCGCGACGACCCAGGG
>DATLRJ010000101.1:0-12998 GCA_035534715.1 Acidimicrobiales bacterium
CCCGTGGTACCTGCTCGCATCGGCCGAGAGGCGACTGACGAGCTCGCTGTCGGCTCTTGTCGTCGCGACGGTGCCAATCGTCGGGGCGCTGCTCGCGCGGACGACCGGCGCGCGCGAGCGACTCGGTGCAGTCCGTCTCGCCGGCCTCGCGACCGGTCTCGCGGGGGTTGCGGTGCTCGTGGGCCTCGACGTGCGCGCATCGGAGCGCGGGTCGATCGCAGGCCTTCTCGTGGTCGCCCTCGCATACGCAGTCGGGCCCTTGATAGCGCACCGTCACCTTGGTGACCTACCGAGCCTCGGCGTCGTCGCGTTCTCGCTCGTCGTGTGCGCACTGCTCTACGCGCCCCTCGCGCTCCTGCAGGCCCCTCACCATCTCCCAGCCGCCAAGGTCGTGCTGTCGCTCGCGGGTCTCGGCGTCGTATGCACCGCGGGTGCGTTCCTCGCGTTCTTCGCGCTCATCGCCGAGGTCGGACCGGCCCGCGCGACGGTCGTCGCCTTCGTCAATCCCGCATTCGCCGTTCTCCTCGGCGTCCTCGTCCTCGGCGAGAGCTTCAGCATCGCGATGGCGGTCGGCTTCGTCCTGATAATTGCGGGCTCGGTGCTATCCACTCGCACATTCGTTGCAAGTATGTAACGCAGCTTCTCCGGTCCCCGAGGTAATGTCGCCAACGGCCGGCGAGGTGAGGGGGCAACATGTCAGCACTCGATATGAAGAAACTTTCCACAGTGGACCGAACGGTCGCCGCGGCCGGCGCAATCGCTCTCGTGTCGCTCTTCCTCCCGTGGTACGGGGCATCGTCGGCTCTGTACAGCGCGTCGGTCAGTGGCTTCGGCACGAGCTACGGATGGCTCGGTGCCCTCCTCGTCGCTGCCGCTGCGGCGTATCTCGTGCTCGTGCGATCCGGGGCGAAGCTGCCGCCGCTCCCGTTCGGGCCAGGGGTCGTCGTGCTCGGCGCGTCCCTCCTCGGAACCGTGATCGTCGGGTTCCGGTGGCTGACGCTCCCGCGAGGAAGCGGGGGGGTCGGCGGCGTCACCGACTTCAGTTACGGCCCGCGCGTCGGGATCATCGACGCCGTCGTCGCCGGGATCGTCCAGCTCGTTTGCGCGTTCCGCCTCTTCCGGAGCTCTGGGGAGGCCGTCCCATGGGCGGCGAAGCCCGGTGCGCCCGACCCTCGGAGACCACCGCAGGCCTCCTGAGCGCGCTCGCGCGGGGGCGCGTGGCCGACGGACCGGGAACGCTCCGAGCGCACCACCTCGGCGGCCGGACGCGAATCGGGGAGGCCGCACGTCTCGTCGCGGCGGCGAGCATTTCTGTCCGGGGTCGCGGCGTGTCCGGAGTCGTCGACCGGGCTGGGACGAGCCGCCAGGTGCACCACGAGCTCGGAGTGACGCCCGTCACGCGGTGGCAGGTGTCGGGAGCGTCGTGAGCGGCGGCGACGATCCGCGCTCGAGGTGGCGCGACCGGTCCGACCGGTCCCGGCACGCCGAGCCGGTGACCCTCGTGGTGTGCCCATGAGACGAGCCCCCGGCCAGAACACTCTCTGACCAGGGGCTCTGATGGTGGGCCGTACAGGACTTGAACCTGTGACCCCTTGCGTGTCATGAAGCCTCACGATGTTCGCCGACATCCAAGTTGGACCAACATCGTGCGCTGACCTGGGACAGCCCTTTGCTGTCATCTGCCAGGGTTCAGGAGAGTCCGACCCCGTTGCTACACGGGCTGCTACACGGATTCGCCACCCTGGTTTCGCGGCTCGAGAGCGCCGCAGCGGAGGAGGGGAGCCGCTGGCCTAGTCCCCTCGGGCGGGGCTCAGGCCGCCACGAGCTCCGCGGCAAGCTCCGCGGCAAGCTCCGCGGGCATCTCGGACACGACCTCCGAGCCTTGAGCCGGCGCGGCGGTTCCGTTGCTCAGTGCGCTCGCCGGCGGCCGCGTCGGGTTGCAAGCAAGCTGGTCCGATGGCGAGGCGCGACGCACTGCGCGAGCACCTCAAGGTGTCCGACGTCGGGCCCATCGAGATGACGTTCACGGAGATCGAGCGCCTTGTCGGGCCGGTACCGCCGTCGGCTCCGCCGCGGCCACTAGGGCCGGCGGCGGCTCGGCGGAGCGCCGCTTCGGCGATGACGACGACCCTGCGCGCGCCGGGTGGCGTGCGCACGTGAGGCCGCTCGCGGCGGCCGGGGCGTGACGTCCGAGTCGCTCGAAACGATCGTGACGTCGCTGATCGGTTGAGGCGATCAGCCAGCTAGCGCTCCCGACTGCAAGACGCAGTCCAGGCGTCAAGGGCTTGACCGGCATCCATGGCCGCAACGACGTGACGCGAGAGCCCAGCCGTCTCTACGAGACGATCAGCGAGCCAGTCGGGAACCGGCTCTCGCGGAGGCTTCGATCGGACGTCGATTCCCGCCAGACGACCGATGCGTTCGACAACGCCAGCGAGGCTCACCAGCTCGGGGATGCCGGACTTCGCCACGCGCGCAGCTGCCTCGGAATAGACCTCGCCGTCACCGCGAAGTCCGATGGCCCAGACCTCGCAAATCTCGATGGCCGTCCCGGTCACCCGGTAAACGAAGCGCCAGGTGTTCTTTCCGACGACGAGCTTGCGGAAGCCGGTCAGTTCGTCACCGAGCGGGTGGCCGGCGCCTGGGTCAGATTCGAGTACAAGGAGCTTCTTGAGCACGCGTGGTGTCGCTGACGGCCCGATTCGTCGGAGGTCGTCGATCGCCGCGGGCGTGAAGACGATGCGGGGCCTTGACTGGCCGGTGGTCTCGGACAAGTGAGCTGCTCGGCGTCAGTCCTCGTCGGGGAGAGCGTTGAGTTGCTCACGCGTCAATCCGAAGGTGCCGAGCACGTCGTCGAGAGATACCCGCTCTCCCGTATCGGTCGCTGCCCGAGTGAGGACGAGGGCGAGGTCGCGCAGATCGGAGCGAGCCTCTTCCAGCGCCGCGATCCGCTCCATGCTGATGACGGCGGCAACGGGTTCTCCGTGCCGCTCGAGCACGATGTCGGACTTCAAGATGTCTGCGACGAGTCCCGACACCCCGCGTCGAGTCGCCTCCGTGATGCTGATGTGGCGGGAGGTGTCGATCACGGCCATGGGATAACTATACAGATTTCTATGTAGTCTGTCATCGCCAGCGCTCTTGCCCGCTCAGCAGCGCAGGGGGCGCGGTCGGCGAGCCCACTCCGTCGCCTCCTCTACGAGCGCGTCGATCGTCGTCCCGTAGAGCGGGGCCAGCCCCGCTGCCCGCCAGACCGAGACCGCGCGGTCACCCCGCCCACCGATGCCGTCTTGTACTCGCCGGCGGTGAGCTCCTGGACCCCGACGAGCGTCAACCCGGCGTTGCGTCGAGTCGTTCGGAGCGCGCGACCGCCCCGATCCATAGCGCGTCAGACGCTCGTTGGTACACCGAACCGTCGCCGTTCATCCGCCGACCAACCATGAGCGCCTCCGATGACCGCTACTGACGGCCCGTTGCTGCAGGCGTAGCTCCGGGGAGCCTCAGACGCGACGAGCCCCTGGCCAGAAAACTCTCTGACCAGGGGCTCTGAGGGTGGGCCGTACAGGACTTGAACCTGTGACCCCTTGCGTGTCATGCAAGTGCGCTACCGGACTGCGCCAACGGCCCTCGGGCTGCTGACGCTAGCACCCGAGCGGCCACCTGCCGGTCGCCTCGAGCGCGAGAAGACCCTGAGTACGCCGTCGGTAGTATCGGCGCGTGGAGACCCTCCGTGGCCCGGGGCCCGCGCACGTGCCGGCGGCCGACCCTGCTGCCACCGTGTCACGGCGCCCAGGCCTCGGGCGACGGTGGACGACGGACCGGGCCGGGCTCGTCGGCTCCGCGACGACCGTCGCCGTCGTCGTGGGGGTCACCGCGTTCGTCCTCGTCCAGCTCCAGCCGGGGCTGCTGTTCGGGCCGAACATGGACGTCGGTGGAGACACGGCGGGCCACGTCGCCGCCGTGCACTTCTTCGTCCACGACCTGCTGCCGAACTTCGAGATCTCGGGCTGGGACCCGCAGTGGTTCGGCGGCTTCCCGCTCTACGTCTTCTACTTCCCGCTCCCGGCCGTCGTCGTCGCGATCCTGTCGGCGGTCTTCCCCTACGCCGTTGCGTTCAAGCTCGTCACGGCACTCGGCCCGCTGCTCATGCCCGTCGCCGCGTACACCTTCGGTCGCCTCGCGGGCTTTCGGCGACCGGTGCCTGCGCTCATGTCGGCTGCGATGCTCCCCGTGCTGTTCAACTTCGCGAGCGGCGCCAACTCGAGCGTCTACGTGTCGTGGAACATCGACGGCGGCACGATCGCCTCGACGATGGCCGGCGAGTTCTCCTTCACGCTCGCGCTCAGCATGTCGCTCCTGTTCCTCGGGGTGTTCGCCTTCGCGCTGCGCACGGGTCGCCTGCGGTGGCTCGCGGCGGTCCTTTTCGTCGCGACCCTGCTCTGCCACGTCGTCCCGGCGTTGTTCGCGGCCGGCGCGGCGGTGGTGATCACGCTCGTCGTCGGGCGACCGCGCTCCATACGCTCCGTGCTCATCCCCGTCGGCGCGGTCGGAGGGCTGCTCGCGGCTTTCTGGCTCCTCCCCTTCGCTGCGTACCTCCACTACTCGACGTCCATGGGCTACGGCCGGGTGGGGAACGACTACCAGAATCTCGTGCCGCAAAACGGCGAGCAAGCCGTGCAGTGGCTCGCCCTCGCAGGGCTCGTCCTCGCGATCGGACGGCGCGAACGGATCGTGATCGCCATCGGCCTGATCGCGGTGTGCAGCGCGCTCGGCTTCCTCTTTCTGCCGTCCGGGCTCGTCTACAACGGCCGGTGGCTGCCGTTCTGGTTCGCCACGACCGCACTCGTCGCTGCGTACGCGGTCGCCGAGTCCGCGCGCGTCGCGTGGGCAGTCGTCGTCTCTCGCTCCGATGCGTGGCAACCACCGGTGACGGCCACCCTCGGCGGGCTCGCGGTCGTCGCGCTCGTCGCGGGCTGGCTCGGCGTGCTCCCGCTCCACTCGACGCCGGCGGGCGAGAAGAACCCCGTCGACGGCTGGACTGCCTGGAACTACAGCGGCTACCAGGCAAAGCCTGGATGGCACGAGTTCTCGACACTCGTGTCGATGACCGAGCGAGTCGCTCGCCGGTACGGATGTGGACGGCTCGACTACGAGTACTCGCCGAACATGACCGACGCCTACGGCTCGACGATCGTCCCGATGTCGTTCCCGCTGTGGACCAACGGGTGCATCGACACGACGGAGGGTCTCTACTACGAGTCGTCCACGACGACGCCGTTCCACTTCCTCGACCAGTCCGAGCTCTCGATCGCGCCGTCCAACCCCGTCGTCGGCATTCCCTACCAGGGATTGAACGTCGCGGACGGGATCCGGCACCTCCAGCTCACGGGTGTCAGGTACTTCCTCGCGAACTCGCCCGCGGTCGAGCAGGCAGCTGCGGCGGACCCGGCGCTGCAGCGGGTTGGGTCATCGCCGGCGAGCGCGCTCGTGGTCGACGGGCTCGCCTCGACTGCGGCCGCGCCCCCGGGGAGCGCATGGGTCCTCTACCTCGTCCACGACTCCGCGCTCGTGACTCCCCTCTCCTACGACCCCGTCGTCGAGGCGGGGCTCTCGAAGCAGTCCTTTCTCAGCCTCGGCATCTCCTGGTACCAAGACGAGTCGTACTGGCCGGTGCCCGTCGCGAGGGCCGGGCCGTCGTCGTGGCCGCGCGCCACTGCGGGAACCCTTGTCCCGCCGGGCCGCGCGGTCCGGACGCGGACGGTGACGGTGTCGGCCGTCCACTCGACGACCTCCTCCGTGAGCTTCGACGTCTCGGCGACGGGTCATCCGGTCCTCGTCAAGGTGCCGTACTTCCCGAACTGGAAGGCGATCGGGGCGGCGGGCCCGTTCGAGGTGACTCCGAATCTCATGGTCGTCGTCCCGAACGCCCGGCACGTGACGCTCGTATACGGCACGACCGGGATCGACTGGCTCGGCAAGGTCGGGTCGATCGCCGGCATCGTCGGCGCCGGCGCCATCGCCCGGCCGACAGCGCGAGCGGGGCTTCGCGCGCCCCGATCTGGTGACGCCGAGCCGGCCGGACGGCCTCCGGGCGGTGAGTCGGCCGCACGGGCGGCCCAGTGGTTCGACGGCGACGGCGACGGCGACGGCGACGGCCGCGTTGCCCCGCGGCGCGGTCGTGGTCGTGGACCCGCACCGCGCCGCACACGCCGGAGCATCCTGCCGGGGGACTCGGGCGAGCATGCGGACGTGGGACCGGACGCCGCGCACCCCGGGTACGCGGGAGACGGCGCCGGCGCCGGCGCCGGGCAGCCGACATGAGCGACGCCCTGTTCCTCTCGGTCGTGCTTCCCGCGCACAACGAGATCACCCTGCTCGGTTCGACTGTGACGACCCTTGGCACGGGCCTAGACGCGCGCGGTGTGGACTACGAGATCATCGTCGTCGAGAACGGCTCGCGCGACGGGACGCTCCGCCTCGCGCGACTGCTCGCCGTCCAGATCGAGCGCGTCCGGGTGCTCGCGCTCCCCGTCGGTGACTACGGCGCCGCTCTCGCCTCAGGTTTCGCGGCCGCTCGGGGGCGGTACGTCGTGAACGTCGACGTTGACTACTACGACCTCGCGTTCGTCGACGCCGCGCTGGCCGCGCTCGAGTCGGGCGCGGCTGACCTCGTGCTCGCGAGCAAGCGCGCGCCCGGAGCGCGCGACCGCAGACCGGTCGTCCGCCGGTTCCTCACCTTCGGCTTCGCGAATGCGAGCCGCGTGCTCGTCGGCCTCGAGGTCAGCGACGCGCACGGGATGAAGGCGATGCGCCGTGAGGCTCTCGGGCCGATCGTCGACCGGTGCGTGATGCACAGGAGCGTGTTCGACGTCGAGATGGTCGTGCGAGCAGCCGCTGCGGGCATTCACGCCCGCGAGATTCCCGCGTCGGTCGTCGAGCGCCGGGCCCCACGGACGCCCGTCGGGCGGCGCACCGTCGAGTCTCTGCTCGGCCTCGTCCGGCTGCGATGGGTGCTCTTCCGCGAATCACGCCCGCGAGACGGCCACCACTGAGGCCGGCGCGCGGCGGGGCGGGGCGGGGCGGGGCGGGGCGGGGCGGGGCGGGGCTAGCGGAGCAGAGACCGCAGGAGCCGGATGATCCGGTGGTTCGACGAGATGCCGGGCGCGGCGAGGATGTGCACGATCTTGCGCTCGTCAGCGCCTGCTGCGCGCACCCGGTCCTCCGCGGCGAGGATGGCCGACTCCGCGCTCCCGAGCGTCGTCGAGGAGGCCACATAGCTGGCGGGGTGGAGCGCGAGCATCGCGGTGAGCTGGGTCTGGTCGATCCCGGCGACCGGCGCGATCTGGCTCACGAGGTCGCGGTAGGTGCTCTGGGCGACCGCGACTGCGGAGCCTGTCTGCGGCTCGGTGGTGATCGCCGCCTCGAGGGCCGGCTCGACGGACTGGAGGTCCGCTGCACGCTGCAGCTGGTCGGAGGCGTCGATCACGTCACGCACGAGCGGCGACACGACGGCGATCACGCGGTAGGAGAGCACCATGGACGACGCGACCGCCTCCAGCGTGTCGACATTCGCACCGCTCGGCGCCTCGGCGACGAGCGTGCCGATACCGGCTGCGTCGGCGTCGATGAGGTTCCCGAGCGTCGTCTGCGCCGCGGTCGACAAGTTCGCCGCTCCCGCGACGTCGACCTGGAGCTGCGCGAGGCGGTTCGCACGCACAGACAGCGCGTCGCTCACCCACCGCTCGACGAGGGAGGGGTTCGCAGCCGCGGGGAACGACGGCGCCCCCGAGTCGTCGAAGAGCCCAGGGTAGGTGCCGGGGAAGGTGTCGACGGCCGCGACTGCGAGGTGCACCGGGAGGCTCGCGCGGGCGGGGACGCTGCGATGGAGCGCCACCGACGACGGGCGCACCTGCGCCGCGGCCCCGGAGGCCACCGCTGCCACCGTCGCGACAGCGCCGAAGACCGCCGCTGCAGCGCCGACGCCGGCCCTGCGTATCCGTCCTTCCCGTGCGACCATCTGCAATCCCAACCCTCTACGACGGCGGCGCGACCACTCGCGTCGTCCGGCGGCACCCGCGAGCACGACGCACGCTCTGGACGAGACATCTTTGCGCGCACGTGTTCGAGGGCGAATCGCTATCTGTGATGAGAATGTGAAGGCCGCCGCGCGGCCCACACGGAGCACGGTCGAGCGACCACGCACCGGCGCGCGTCGCGACTCGGTGCTCGCGGGGATAGACGCGCCGTGCGAACGCGCCCCCAGGTGGTCGCAGGCCGCCAGTATCCTCACCGCGCGTGACCGAGGGACTACCGCCGCCGGCACCCCGCCTGCGGCGGCGCGAGGTGCGCTCGACTCGCATGCCGCGGTGGCCGAGCCACGCCGCGGTCCGGGGCGGCGGGCGCCGCTGGCCGAGGCGCCTGCTCGTTGGTTCCGTGTCGCTCGTCGTGCTGCTCGCGATCCTGGCGGTCGGCGTCGTCGTCTATGCGCGCTACCGCTTCGACCAGATCCACAAGGCAAAAGTCGCCGGCCTCGTCCCGAAGGTCGCTGGCAAGCCGTTCGACCTCCTCCTCGTCGGATCCGACTCGCGCGCGTTCGTCGGTACCGCTGCGCAGGCGGCCGCGTTCGGGTCGAGGGCGAGCCAGACCGGCCAGCGCAGCGACGTGATCATCGTCGCCAGGATCGATCCGGTGACCCGCCAGGTCACGCTGCTATCGATCCCGCGCGACACCTACGTCGACATCCCCGGGCACGTTGCCAACGTGTCGGGACCAAATCGCGTCAACGTCGCGTTCGACAACGGCCCGAGCCTGCTCGTCCAGACGATCGAGCAGTCCTTCCACATCCCGGTCACCTACTACGCCGAGGTCGATTTCCCCGGCTTCGCAGGGATGGTGGATGCGCTGGGCGGCGTGTACCTCGACTTCCGGTATCCAGTCCGCGACGCGTACTCCGGGCTCGACATGACGACGACGGGCTGCCAGCTCGTACACGGCGACCAGGCGCTCGCCCTCGTGCGCAGCCGTCACCTCTACTACTTCGAGAGCGGTCGGTGGAACTACGACGGACTTTCCGACCTCAGCCGGATCCAGCGGCAGGACGCGTTCTTCCGGGCGGTCGTCTCGCGCCTGCGGGGCGCCGTGACGAACCCGATCGCGCTCAACGACTTTCTCGGCGCCGCGGCGAAGAACGTGACGATCGACCAGTCCCTCGGCGAGTCCGAGCTCGTCAGCCTCGCGCGGATCTTCCACAGCTTCAGCACGAGCGAGCTCACGATCGAGACGCTGCCCACCGCCCCGGTCACGATCGCGGGCCAGGACGTCCTTGCTCCTGCGCCAACGCCCGACGAGCAGATGATCTCGAGCTTCCTCGCGTTCGGCGCGACGACGGCCGCGGCGCTCTCGCCCGCGCCGGGGACGGCGTCAACGGGCGCGCAGCACACCTCGGCGGCGCTCGCCTCGGGCGGCGTCGCGCCCGTCACCACACTCCCCGGCACCCCTCTGGTGGCCCCGGGCGGGATCGACTACAACACCCAGGCAGAGCCGTGGAACCCCCTTCCGTGCTCGCCGTGAGGGCGCTGAGGAGGCGGCGCCGGCCGCGAGCACCTGTACCGGCGCACCTGTTGCGTACACTCCCGCCGTGAACCTCGCGGCACCAGGGCCGCCTCCCGTGCCGCCCGCCGAGGACACGGCGCGGCGACCCGTGACGGCGGGGGACGTGCGCTACGCGGTGGTCGACGTCGAGACGACCGGGCTCGACCCGCGCACGCACCGGGTCGTCGAGTGCGCCGTCGTCGAGCTCGACGCGCGCGGCGTGCTCGTTGCCGAGTGGTCGTCACTCGTCGCGGTCCCTGGCGACGGCGAGATCGGGGCGTCCTTCGTCCACGGGATCACCCGCGAGATGCTTCGAGACGCGCCAGCGTTCGCCGAGATCGCGCCCGAGCTCGTCCGGCGCATCTCCGGCCGGGTCCTCGTCGGCCACGTGCTCGCGTTCGATCTCGGCCACCTCGCCCACGAGCTCACGATCGCGGGCGCCGTGCCCCCCGACATGGCGTCCGGTGGGATCTGCACCCGCGACCTCGCACGCCGCCACCTCCCCGCGGGGCGGCGCTCACTCGAGCTGTGCTGCGCGGCGACGGGCGTCATCGTGCGCGACGCGCACACCGCTCTCGGCGACGCGCGCGCCGCATCGGGCCTGCTGAGGTGGTTCATCGACCGCGGCCACGACGCCGAATGGCACGGCGCTGCGATCGCCGCCCGGGGTCTCGCGTGGCCCGCCGTGCGCGGCGCCAGCCGGTCGCTCCCCCGGACGGCGGGGACCACGTCAGGCGCTGTCACAGGCACGCCGTCCAGCCGCGGGCGCACCTAGCGCGAAGGCCCGCTCACCCGTCCCAGTCCTCGACCAGCCCCCCACCCGACCCCGGTCGGAAGACCGGGATCGCGCCGAGCGAGCGGACGAGGTGCTCGTCCGGCCCGAGCGCCTGGCGCCACGAGACTGTCTCGGTCACGAGCGCTCCGATTGCGACGACGTCGCCTCCCGCGCGGCGCAGCAGGCGCACCGCTGCCGCCGCGGACGAGCCCGTCGACACGACGTCGTCGACGAACGCGACGCGGCGCCCCTCGACGTGGCCGATCCGCGCGCGATCGAGGCGTAGCTGCTGGGTCGGGCCCGTCGTGATCGACCGCACGTCTTCGGTAAGGGCGTCGCGCAGGTGGATCTTCGGCGTCTTGTGGAGCACGACGTAGTCGTCGAGCCCGAGCGCCCGGCTCACCGCGATCGCGACGGGAAGCCCCATCGTCGCGGCCGTCGCGACGACCTCGACGCGTTCTGGGGCGAGCAGCTGCGCGAGCTCGCCTCCGGCACGGTCGAGGACGGCGATACCGTGGTCGACGGTGATGAGGAGAGCGATCGTGAGATCGCTCGCGAGCTCGACGAGCGGCAGCTCGATCTCCTGACCGCCGACGCGCGCGACGTAGGTCCCGGGGCGGCCCCACTCGGCGCCGGTCACGGCGCCGGGCGCGGCGCGAAGCTCACGTCGCCGCCGGGGCGGGTCGCTCCGCCCCGCGCTCGTGCTCCGCCGCGGCGCCCGAGATAGCGACGAGCCCGTCGAGCGCCGTCGCGGCGGCGCCCGTGTCGATCGAGGCGTACGCCGCCTCGAGGCCGCCCGCGAGGTCCTCGACGATGCCGGAGACGACGAGCGCGGCGGCGGCGTTCAGGGCGACGAGGTCCCGCTGCGCGCCGCGCTCGCCGGCGAGGATCGCGCGCGCCCGGGCGGCGTTCTCCACGGCGTCACCACCTCGGAGCTCGGCGGGGTCCGCGGGCGCGATGCCGAGCGCCCGCGGATCGACGACGACGGTACGGCGGCGAGTGCCGTCCGCGCCGGCCACGAGCTCGATTGCCGTCGAGGTCGTCACGGTCGAGAGCTCGTCGAGGCCGTCGTGGCCGTAGCAGACGATCGCGTGGACCGCGCCAGTCGCCTCGAGGACCCCCACCATCCTCTCGGCCATGGCCGGGTCGCCGACGCCGATGACCTGGCGGGTCACGCGACCGGGATTGACGAGCGGTCCGAGGAAGTTGAACACCGTCGCGACCCCTAGCTCGCGCCTCACGGGCCCGGCGTGGCGCATCGCGGGGTGGAAGCGTGTCGCGAGGCAGAAGCCGACGTGCGTCGTCCGCAGGCACAGCTCGACGCCCTCTGCTCCGAGGTCGACGGCCACGCCGAGCGCCTCGAGCACGTCGGCGGAGCCGGCTCGCGACGACGCGGCGCGGCCGCCGTGCTTGAGGACGGTCGCGCCGGCGCCCGTCGCGACGAGTGCGGCCAGGGTCGAGACGTTGATCGTGCCGCTGCGGTCGCCACCTGTCCCACATGTGTCGATCGTGCCGTCGCCCACCGACACGCCTTCGCCGAACCTCCGCATCGCCGCGACAAAGCCGGTGAGCTCCGCAACGGTCTCGCCCTTGACGCGCAACGCGGCCACGAACGCGCCGATCTGTGCCGGGGACGCGCGCCCCGCGAGGATCTCGCCGAACGTCGCAGTCGCCTGCTCGGGGGAGAGCTCCTCGCGCCGGAACAGCGTCGCGAGGACCGCCGCCCAGCCGCCCGACCGGTCGAACGCGCCGTCGGCGCCGGGCGCGCCCTCGGGTGCGACGCTCACGTCCCTGCCCCGCGGCACCTCGGCCGGGACGTCGCCGCGGTGTGCGATGTCAGGCGCTCTTGCGCCGCTGGCGCAGGGCTCGACGTCGCTCACGCTCCGTCAGACCGCCCCAGACGCCGTCCCTCTCGCGGTGCACGAGCGCGTGCTCCAGGCAGAGCTGGTGCACGGGGCAACTGGCGCAGATCGCCTTCGCCTCCTCGGCGTCCTCGTCGGAGACCGGGTAGAAGATGTCGGGGTCGAGACCCCTGCAGGCTGCTCTCTGGCGCCAACTGGCGTTCATCGGACGATCACTTTCTCGGGTCTGCTCTCGTGGTCTGCTATACGGCAGTTGGCCATCGCCACTGAAGCTCGACGACCGACCGGCGCCGGCTCGTGACAGCGGTACCCGCGACACGAGCTAGGCTCGCCGTCGCTCGACCGGCTGCTCCGGGACACCGCTCCGCTCCGCTCGGCGCCGGACCGGTGCGCCCACGGAGTTGGAGCATCTATATTGCCGTGGCTGCGGCCCGTTGTCCAGGACCGGTGCGGCCGCGCCCTGCGAGCTGCGCCATCGCGCGCGCCTGCCAACCCTGTGGCTGTCCCGCGGGCCCCGAGCGATCATCGGCGGCCGCGGCAGACAGGGCCCCTGCGCCCCCTCGACATCCGCCGCGATCGAGTCGCGCCGAGGCTCAGTCGGACCAGTCGGCGAGGACCGAGGCCTTCGTCGCCGCGGGCAGCTCGACGCCGTGGCGGTAGCTCGGGTGGTCGATCGCGAGCTCGACCCTTTCGTCCGCGAACCGGCGCGCCTCGTCCGGGCCGAGCGCCACGCGGACGTAGTGGACGGACGCGGTGACCTCGTCGCGGGT
>DATLRJ010000102.1:0-11294 GCA_035534715.1 Acidimicrobiales bacterium
CGCGCCGGCCTCGCCGAGGCCGCCGGCGAGGAGCGCGAGCCGTGCGTCCGCCTCGTCGCTCGATGCGCCCTCGACTCGCCAGCGGGTGTCGACGCAGGCGACGAGAGCGGTGCGCGCGGGAGCGAACGTCCCGTGGTATGGCCACGGGTAAGGCGTCGCGCCCGCTATCGCCGGCATCGCGGCCTCGAGGGCGGTGATCGTGCTCATGAGGACGCGACGACGCCTTTCACGAAGCACGTGAACTGGTTGATCGCCGCAGGGGTCGCCGTCTTGCCGGCAGGGACGAGCACCTTGCCGTTGTTGCAGTAGATGGGCCCCTTGAAGATCGTCCCGCCCGCCTTGAGCTTCGCCTCGGCCGCGAGGATCTTTGCGCGCATCGCCTTTGATACCGCGGGGCCGAACGGCGCGAGCGTGAGAGGGTTGTCGCCGGACTTGAAGGTGCCGATGAAGTTCGCGTTGTACTTCGAGCCCGTGAACGTCCCCGCCTGAGCGGTCTTGATGATGCTCTCGTACAACGGTGCCCAGTTCCACACCGACCCGGTGAGCCACCCGCTCGGGTCGAGCGCTTCTGCGTCGTAGTGGTAGCCGACCACGAACGCGTGCGCCGCCTTGGCCGCCTCGATGACGGTGGACTGACAGTCCTGGTGCTGGGTGAGCACGTCAGCGCCCTGCGACAGCAACGCGGCGGCCGCCGACTTCTGCTTCAGTGGATCGCACCACTCGGACGTCGCGACCGTGTAGGTCTTGGCCTTCGGGTCGACTGACTGCGCACCGAGCTCGAACGCATCGACGTTGTCGACGGTCTGCGGGATCGGGAACGCGTACACGAAGCCGAGCTTGTTGGTTTTCGTCACGGCTCCAGCGGCCATGCCGCCGAGCGACACCGGGTCGTACGCCTCGCCGAAGTATGTCCCGAGGTTCGGCGGGAACTTTCCGCCGGTGTACGTGCCGCCCTGGTGGAGCACGAGGACCCCCGGGTGCGACTTCGCGAACGCGTACGCGTAGCTCTGGTAGCCGTAGCTCGTCGCGAAGATGATCTTCGCCCCTTGGTCGACCATCTGTTGCATCACGGTGGTGACCTGCTGGGTCTCCGGCACGTTCGCGGCGAGGAGGGTCTTTACCCCGAGGTCTTTCTTCACCTTCAGGCTCGCGGTGTAGACGGCTTCGTTGTAGCCCTCGTCGGACTCCTCGCCAACCATGATGAAGCCGACCGTCTTCGCATGCGCCCACGGCTCGGAGGCGGCGCGGCCAGCATGCGATCGGGCGCTCACCGCGGCAGATGCTGCCATGCCACCGAGGCCTGCGACGCCGGCGGTGGTGATGGCGAGCGCCGCGGCGCCGACGGTGAACCTCCAGCGCGTCGGCGTGCGTCGGGGGTGCTCACGATGGTCCATGAAGTTGCTCCTCCTCGGTGTGGTCGGTGTGGTCCACCTCCCCCGTGGTGGTGATGTGTCCCCCCCGGGACGTGCGAGCGGGCCCCGCCCGACGGCGGTCCTCAGCTCGTGTTCGTGAGCGCTCGCGACAGCCCCTCGGGGGCCCGCGACCCTCCGCTTCGCGCGAACAGGACGAGAGCGACGAGAGTGACCACGTAGGGCAGGGCGTCGAGCACGTACTGGTTCACCGCGACGCCGTGGGCCTGCAGCACGGACGCCGCGGCGAGGGCGACGCCGAAGACGTAGGCGCCGAGGAGCACGAGCAGCGGTCGCCACGCGGCGAACAGCACGACGGCGACCGCGATGAAGCCGTACCCGTTCGTCATGTCGTCGAACCAGCTGTCCACGTAGCCGACCGACAGCTGGGCTCCGCCGATCCCCGCGAGCGCGGCTCCGAGCGTGACCGCTGCGATCTGCACGAGCTCCGGACGCCTACCGGCGACCGACACGACCTCCGGGCGCTCGCCCGTCGCGCGCAGCACGAGGCCGACGCGCGTCCGGTAGAGAGCCCACCAGACGACGGCGACGAGCACGTAGCTCGCGTAGACGAGCGGATCGTGGGTGAAAAGGATCGTGCCGAGCCATGGGATCGAACCGAGGCCCGGCACCTTCACGATAGGGAGGGCGTTCACGGTCCGGCTCACGTACGTCGTGCCGAGCACAGAGGTGAGCCCGATCGCGAGGAACCAGAGGACGAGGCCACTCGCGAGCTGGTCCGCCTTTCGCCGGACGACGAGCCAGGAGTGCGCGAAGCCCACGGCGCCGCCCGCGACGAAGCCCGCCACCACACCGAGCCATGCCGAGCCTGTGACGGCGGCGACCGCGTACGCCGCGAGGGCGCCCGCGAGCATGCACCCCTCGGTCCCGAGGTTCACGATGCCGGCGCGCTGGCCGATGAGCTCTCCGAGCGCGGGGAACAAGATCACCGTGCCGCCCTCGACACCGGTCGTGAGCGCCTGCTCGATGCCGTTCACCGTGTAGCTCCCGAGGTCATTAGAACGCTTTCTTCCTGTTGGCGGACAGCGCGAGCGGTGCCGCGACGATCAACGCGAGCAGGACGTCGACGACGTTGCCGTCGAGTCCGTAGTCGAGCTGGAGACCAGGCGCGCCGACGGCGATCGCGGAGAACGCAAGCGCCGCGACGACGACCTTCAGCGGCTCGTGGCGGCCGAGGAACGCTGCGAGGAACGCGATGTACCCGTAGGTCGCGGTGCCGCCGGGCAGGAGCTGGACCTGCGTACCTGCGAGGTAGAGCATCCCTCCGAGGCCCGCGAGGCCTCCTCCTGTCGCCATCGAGGAGACCATGAGGCGGTGGACGGGAAGCCCCGCCCGGCGTGCCGCGACCTGGTTGCCGCCGACGACCCGCAGAGCGAAGCCCCAACCCGTGCGTTTGAGGAGCACGTGGACCACGAGAGCGACGACCGCGGCGACGATCACGCCCAGGTTCACCGAGCTCCCGAAGAGCTTCGGGAGGATCTCGCTCGCAACGAGGGGGCGGCTCTCCGGCTGCCCGCCGCCCGTGGGATCCTTCCACGGCTGGTAGAGCAGGTAGAGCATGAGGTCGTTCGCGACGAAGTTGAGGAGCAGCGTCGTCACGGCCTCGTTCGCGCCGACGCTCACGCGCAGTAGCCCGGCGAGGCCGCCCCAGAGCGCACCGGCGCCGAAACCGGCGAGCGCCATGAGGAGCCAGCCGAGCGGCCCCGGGACGGCCGCACCGAGCGCGACGCCGACGCCAGTGGCGCCGACGGCGCCGACTATGAGCTGCCCCTCGCCCCCCACGTTCACGAGCCCGGCGCGGGCGGGGACCGAGACCGCGAGCGCGGCGAGCACGATCGGTACGGCGCGCAGCACGACGGCGGCGAGCGAGCCCCCGTCGAGAAGGGCAGAGTGCACGATCGAGTCGTAGACCGAGAGCGGGTTCGCGTGCTGGGTGCCGACGACAGCCCCGAACAGCGCGAGGCTGGCCACGTACGCGCCGAGCGTCAATCCGGCTCGGCGCCACCCTGAGACGTCGCCGAGCCGCTCGAGGAGCGAGGGCGCGACCACACCGGCGCCCGCGTCGCTTGACGGGCGCGCCGGGGCGCCGCGCGCGATCAGGCTCACTCGGCGCCCGCCGTCATGAGATGGCCGAGCGCGCGGCGGTCCGCGGTGCGTGCGTCGACGACTCCGGTGCACCGGCCGTGCGCGAGCACCGCGATCCTGTCCGACAGCGCGAGCAGCTCGTCGAGGTCCTCGGACACGAGGACGATCGCGGACCCTGCGGCGCGCGCCTCGAGCAGCAGGGCTCGCGTCGTCTCGGTCGTGAGGACGTCGAGGCCGCGCGTCGGGTAGGAGACGACGACCACGGGCGCGTGCTCGCCGAGAGCGAGGGTGAGGAGCACCCGTTGGATGTTCCCGCCCGACAGCAGGGAGAGCCGCCGGTCCGGCGAGGCGATGTTGAGCCCGGTCCGCTCGGCGTCCGCCCGCAGGCGCCGCGCGGCGGCACGCGAGTCGAAGCGCAGCCGGCGCGAGCGCGACGCCATCGCATCCCAGAGCGCGGCGTGCTCGGCGACGCTCAGGCCGGGAACGACGAACTCGCGCAGCGGGTCGGCTGCGACGGATACGACGCCGGCGGCCCGGAACGCGCGCGGATCGCCCGCGGGGACGACCTCGCCGCCCACCACGACCTCGCCGGAGTCCGCCGTCGCCGCGCCGACGAGGAGATCGGCGAGCTCGCGCTGGCCGTTGCCCGCGACGCCCGCGATGCCGAGGATCTCACCGGCGCGCACCGCGAGGTCGATGCCGCGGAGGCCCGATCCCTCCTCGATCCCGGCGAGGCCGAGATCGCGCACCTCGAGCACGGGAGGGAGCGCTGCGAGGTCACCGCCGTCGTTGTGGACTGGCTCGACACTCTCGCCGACCATCGCGGTGACGAGGTCGTCGTTGGCGATCTCTCCCGCGGGGACGTTCGCGAGGACGACCTTGCCCGCGCGCAGCACGGTGACGCGATCTGCGATCTCGCGTACCTCCCGCATCTTGTGGGTGATGATGACTATCCCGGCGCCCTCGGAGCGGAGCTGGCGGACGACGCCGAAGAGGCCGTCGACCTCCTGCGGCGTGAGCACGCTCGTCGGCTCGTCGAGGATCAACACGCGTGCCCCCGCGAGAAGCACCTTCAACAGCTCGACGCGCTGCCACTCTCCGATCGACAGGTCGCTCACGCGCGCGCACGGATCGACGGCGAGCCGGTAGCGCGCAGAGGCCTCCGCGACGAGCTGCTGCACCCTCTTCGGGCGCAGGATCCTGCCGGTCTCGCGCAGGTGGAGCGCGACGTTCTCCCACACGCTGAACGCGGGCACGAGGCGCAGGTCCTGGAAGACCATCCCGAGCCCGAGGTCGCGGGCGACGAGCGGCGACGATATGGCCACGGGCGTTCCGGCCACGACGATCTCCCCGCCATCGGGACGGTAGACGCCGTAGAGCATCTTCACGAGGGTGCTCTTCCCGGCACCGTTCTCCCCGAGCAGCGCGTGGACCTCGCCGGGCCGGACGTCGAACGCGACACCGTCGTTCGCCCGCAGGGAGCCGAAGATCTTCGTGAGCCCCCGCACCGAGAGCACGGGCGCGGCGCCGTCACCCGTGTGCTCCCCCAGCGCGCCGGGCGCGCCGTCGCCGAGCGCTCCCCGAGACAGCTCGGCGAGGTCCGCGAGATCGGTCACCACGCGCTGTCCCGCTCGCCGACAGACAGCATGCGCTCGAGAACCTCGGCGACCGCTACCTCCACGACCGACTGCGACTCGCCGATATGGTGCTCGAGGAGCGTCGCGGCCACGCCGAGGCGGCGGGCCAGCACCGCGCCGAGGATCTCGAGGTGCTGCTCGATCGTCGCGGTGATGCGCCCCGGCGTGACGAAGTCGTGACTGCGCACGGGTCGGATCCGCTCGTTGATCGAGCGGAGCTCGTCTGCGAGCTGGCGATTGCCCGCCGCCTCGGCGAGGCGCCGGTGGAAGTCCTCGTCGAGGAGGACGAACTCCGCGTCGACCTGGGCGGCGTCGCGGTCGAGGGTCGCCCACTCGTCGTGCAGCTCGTCGAGCTCGCTCCGGTCGTGCCCGCCCGTGTCGCGCGCCCGGCGCAGCGCGAACAGCTCGAGCGCGCGCCGGACCTCGTAGAGCTCGCGCATGGTCTGCGCGCTCGGGTTCGTCGCCTTGTAACCACCCTCGGGATGGCGGTCGAGGAAGTGCTCCGCGTGGAGGCGGAGCAACGCCTCGCGGACCGGGGTGCGGGACATCCCGAGCCGCTCGGCGATCCGCTCCTCGCGCAGTCGTACTCCGATGGGCACCTCGCCGAGGAGCAGGAGCGTCTTGAGCTCTTGATATGCGAGCGCACTCGCGGTGTACATCGCTGTATACGGCGACGTACTCATCTCTGTACCCATGAGCGGAAACGGTAGGGACCAAGCGTTGCGCCGGCGTATCCGTCGCGTGAACGCGGTGTGAACCGGTCGCAGATCTCGAGTCCGCGATCCGAGCGACGCGACGTCCGTTCCGGCCGTCGTGCGCGGGTCCGGCCGCGGCGCGGAGCAGCCGCCTCGGCCGCGGCTCGGCGTCCGCTCTATCCAGCGGCTCAGCGGCTCAGCGGCTCAGCGGCTCAGCGGCTCAGCGGCTCAGCGGCTCAGCGGCTCAGCGGCTCAGCGGCTCAGCGGCTCAGCGGCTCAGCGGCTCAGCGGCTCGGGCACCGGTGCGGGACGCGGAGACGAGCCAGTCGAACAGCGCGGGGTCGTCGCCCTCCTCGGGGTGCCATTGGACGGCGAGGAGGGGTTGGCCGCGGCTGCTCTCGAGTGCTTCGATCGTACCGTCCGTGCTCCACGCGACTGCGACGAGACCGTCGCCGACGCGGTCGACGGCCTGGTGATGGTGGCACGCGGCAGCACACGCCGTCGCGTCAAGGGCTGCCGCGACAGCGCTGCCTCGCGCGACCTCCACGTCGTTTCGACCGAAGCCTCCGCCGGCCGGCTGGTGCGCGTCGCTCCCGAGGACGTCGGGCAGGTGCTGGTGGAGAGAGCCGCCATGGGCGACGTTCGTCAGCTGCATCCCCCTGCAGATTGCAAGTATCGCGATGCCGGCGCCGAGGGCTGCCGCGAGGAGCGCGAGCTCCCCCTCGTCGCGCCCGTCCTCCGCGACCCGCGTCCTCGCGTGCGCCGGAGCGCCATAGCGGGAGGGGTCGACGTCGGGGCCCCCCGAGAGCACGAGCGCGTCGAGGATCTCGACCACGCTCGTCGCGTCGGCAGCGGGGGGAACGACGACCGGTGCGCCGCCGGAGCGAAGCACACTGCGCACGTATCGAGCGGGCACGAGCGAGGCGCGCTCGCTCGACGTCCCGAACCTCGCTTCCACGTCGTATGCCGTGATACCGATCACCGGTCGCCGAGCCATCGAGCAGAGGCTAACGGCACCCGGCCCGCGCGGACGCCGCCGAGCGGCGCCGTGGGACACCGGCCGCGCGAACTAGCCTGCGCCTCGTGTCCGTCCACTTCGTGATCGTCGGCGGCGGCCCGGCCGGTGTCGAGGCGGCGGCGACCGCGTCGCGTCTCGGGGCCGACGTCACGCTCGTCGAGCGAGACGTGATCGGTGGCGCAGCGAACCTGTGGGACTGCATTCCCTCGAAAGCGATGATCGCTACAGGTGGCGCGATGACGCTCAACCGGCGGTCCGCGGCGCTCGGGCTCTCCGTCGCGGTCGCGACCTCCGATCTCGACGCACTGCGCGAGCGTGTCCGCGTGATCTCCGAGCGGCTCGCGACCTCGACGACGCGCCAGCTCGAGAGCCAAGGCGTGCGCGTCGTCCGAGGCAGCGGGAAGCTCGTCGGACCGCACCGCGTGCAGATCTCCCCCTACCAGACGGCCGGCACTCCGGAGGACCCCTTCGTCGCGGACGCCGACGCGATACTTCTCGCCACCGGATCGACTCCGCGCATCCCCGAATGGGCTCAGGTGGACGGCGACCGCGTCCTCGTCACCCGCCAGGCGTACCCGCCGGCGTCGATCCCCGAGCACCTCGTCGTCGTCGGGTCGGGCGTCACCGGCGTCGAGTTCGTCCACATGTTCCGATCCCTCGGATCGCGGGTCACGCTCATCGTCTCGCGCCAGCAGGTGCTCCCGCAGAAAGACCCAGAGGTCGCGGCGGCGCTCGAGACCGACTTCCTCGCGAGCGGCGTGTCGCTCGTGAAAGGTGCCCGTGCCGTGGACATCGCACGCGACGGCGACGAGATCGTCGTCGCGTGCGAGGACGGCCGGATGATCGGCGGGTCGCACGCGCTGCTCGCGATCGGCTCCGTCCCGTCCTCAGCGAGCCTCGGGCTCGACGCCGCGGGTGTGGAGACGAACTCGGGCGGCTATGTCCCCATCAACCACCACTGTCAGTCCAACCTCCCGCACGTCTACGCCGCGGGCGACCTGTCGGGCCGCCTGCCGCTCGCGTCGGTCGCAGCGATACAGGGTCGCAAGGTCGCCGAGCACGTCATGGGCCTGCACACGCGCGAGCACCGCCACCTCGACTACGACAAGGCGGCGTCGGCGATCTTCACCGAGCCGGAGATCGCCGACGTCGGGCTCGCGGAGACGGAGGCGTTCGCTCTCGGCAGGAAGATCCGCGTCACGAAGGTGCCCTTCGCGGTCAATGCCAAGGCGATGATCGACGGTGACCCCCGCGGCTTCGTGAAGCTCGTGTCCGATCCTGCGACCGGTGTCGTCCTCGGGGGGTCGATCGTCGGCGCACACGCGGCCGAGCTCATCAGCGTGATCGCGGTCGCGGTGACGGCTCACCTCCGGGTGGACGACCTCGCGGAGGCGATCTTCGTCCACCCCGCACTCGCCGAGGCGCTGTCGGCCGCGGCGGAGTAGCCGGCCTCTCCTCTCCTTACCACTTCACCCCGGCAGGATCTGCCGCCCCTCGCGCCAGACGCCGATGACGAGCGCGACGCCCGGGCGGTAGGCGAGGTGGACGTGCGTCGGCGCGTCGAGGAGGAGGAAGTCGGCCCGCATCCCCGGTGAGAGGCCGCCGACGTCGCGACGCCGGAGGGCGAGCGCCCCGCCGCGAGTCGCCGACCACACGGCCTCGTCCGGGGTCATGTGCATCTCGCGCACTGCGACCGCGATGCAGAAGGGGATGCTCGTCGTGAAGCTCGACCCGGGGTTGCAGTCGCTCGCGAGCGCCACGGTCACCCCGGCGTCGAGCAGGCGGCGGGCGTCCGGGTACGGCGACCGGGTCGAGAACTCGGCGCCGGGAAGGAGCGTCGCGACGATTCCGGCGCTCGCGAGGATCTCGACGTCGCCGTCGTCGAGGTGCGTGCAGTGGTCCGCCGACGCAGCGCCGACTGCGGCCGCGACCTCGACGCCCGGCCCCCTGCGAAGCTGGTTCGCATGCACCCGCGGCGACAGGCCGCGCGCCGCGCCGCGCCGCAGCACTTCGAGCGACTGGTCGCGGTCGAAGGCACCCTCGTCGCAGAACACGTCGACCCAGCGCGCGAGCGGTGCGCATGCGTCGAGCATCGTCGAGCACACGAGCTCCACGTAGTCGTCCGCCCGGCCCGAGTACTCCGGTGGGACGACGTGCGCGCCGAGGTAGGTGACCTCCGTGGTCCGCTCGCGTGCGAGCGTGAGCGAGCGGGCCTCGTTCACGGCGTCGAGCCCGTAGCCGGACTTGCACTCGATCGTCGTCGTCCCGGAAGCGAGCGCCTCGGCGAGCAGCCGATCGAGGCCCGCCGCGAGCTGCTCGTCGCTCGCGGCGCGCGTCGCGGCGACAGTCGAGGCGATGCCCCCCGCCGAGTACCCGGCGCCGACCATCCGCGCGACGAACTCCCCGGACCGCTCTCCGGCGAACACGAGGTGCGCATGGCTGTCGACGAAGCCCGGGACGACTGCCCGACCACCGGCGTCGAGGTGCTCGTCCGCGACGTCGCGGACCACGGTGCTCGCGCCCGCGGCCGCGACGCGCCCGTCCTCGACGACGAGCGCGGCGTCGTGCACGACGCCGAGGGGTCCGCTTCCGAGGCCGGGATCGTTGGTGACGAGAGTCGCGATGTTGTCGACGCGAAGCGAGCTCACGAGTCGAGCACCGTCGCGACGGACCGGCGGAGCGCCGTGGCGACGTCGCCCACGAGCCGGTGCCGGCCGCCGGACACGACGGGGCGGCCACCGACGACGACATCGGTGACGTCCGAGGCCGAGGCCGCGAACACGACGTGGGCGACGATGTCGCGGACGTCGAGGTCCGCGTCCGCGAGCCTCGGCGAGCCGAGCGACACGGTCACGAGGTCTGCGACCGCACCTGGGACGATAAAGCCGCACTCCGGCCAGCCGAGAGCGACGTGCCCGTCGCGTGTCGCGGCGACGAGGAGCTCGCTCGCAGCGAAGTTCCCGCGCGCCCCGGTGGCGAGGCGCTCTGCGTCCTCGAGCCCGTGCATCTCCTGGAAGAGGTCGATGACCGCCTGGCTGTCGGAGCCGAGCGTCACGGGGGACCCCGCCGACGCGAGCCGTCGGGCCGGGCCGATCCCGTCCGCGAGATCGCGCTCGGTCGTCGGGCAGATGCACGCACCCGTGCGCGACTCGCCGAGGCGCTCGAGATCGGACGGCGTGAGGTGAGTCGCGTGCACCGCGGTCGAGGATCCGCCGAGAGCACCGGCCGCGACGAGGAGCTCAGTCGGGCTCGCGCCGTAGGCGGCCAGGGTCGCCTCGTTCTCCGCGACCTGCTCGGAGAGGTGGAAGTGCAGCGGTACGCCGCGCCGTCTCGCGGCGGACGCGACGACGGCGGCCGCTCCGGGAGGGACCGCGCGCATCGAGTGGATCGCCGCGCCCGTGCGGGCGCCGGGTCCCGCGACGAGCCCCTCGGCCCTCGCCGCCCATATGTCTACGCTCTCGTCCGCGAACCGGCGCTGCGGTCCCTCGACCGGCCTGCCGGGAGCGCTCTCGAGATAGCACGCGTCGAGAAGCGTTATCCGGATCCCCGCCTCGACCGCGGCGGCGAGCAGCGCCTCGCCCATCGCGTTCGGGTCCGCGTAGGGTCTCCCGTCGCGGGCGTGGTGGAGGTAGTGGAACTCCCCGACGGCCGTGATGCCCGTGAGCGCCATCTCCGCGTACGTCGCGCGCGCGAGCTCGTAGTAGCTGTCCGGCGTGAGCACGGCGGCGACGAGGAACATCTGCTCGCGCCACGCCCAGAACGTCCGCGGCCCGGACTGCGCCCGGCCGCGCAGCGCTCTGTGGAAGGCGTGGGAGTGGACGTTCGCGAGACCGGGGATCGTCAACCCCCGGAGGTGCACCGCGTCCGACGGCCGCGTCGCGCAGGGGACGACGGACACGAACCGGTCACCGACGATCTCGAGGAGAACGTCGCGTGCCGCCTCGGTACCGCCCGTCGGCGCTGCGCCGGTGGCGCCCCGGGGCGTCGCGTCACCCACTACGGCGGGCGTCGCGCCGCCCATGGCGGCGGGCGTCGCGCCGAGCCACGCGTAGTCGCAGAAGTAGCGGGTCACGCGCCCGTGAGCTCTGCGAGCACGTGCGTGAGGGCGACGACGCCTGCGACGCAGTCCTCGAGCCGCGCGTGCTCGTCGGGACTGTGGCTCACGCCTGTCGGGTTGCGCACGAAGAGCATCGCGGCCGGGACGTGGCCGGCGAGGGTCGCGGCGTCGTGACCCGCCGCGGTCGGGAGCTCGGGCGCGCCGCCGAGGCACGCCGAGATCCGCGCGCGCAACGCATGCTCGAGCTCGACGAGATCGGTCACCGACTCCGGCTCAAGGTCGAACCCGACGTCGTGGGACGCGCCGGCGCGCCGCGCAGCGTCCGCGAGCTCGTCGACCAGGCGTCGCAGCGTCGGCACGTCCGGGGCCCGC
>DATLRJ010000103.1:0-35604 GCA_035534715.1 Acidimicrobiales bacterium
ACTACGACCCGCCGGAAGACCACAAGGCATACCTCCACCGCTCGGGCCGAACAGCGCGTGCCGGCGAGAGCGGCGTTGTCGTCACGCTCGTGCTCTGGGACCAGGAGATGGCCGTCGAGCGCCTGCAGAAGCGACTCAGCCTGCGCTTCAAGATGGTCGAGCTGTTCTCCAACGATCCGCGGCTGAAGGACCTCTCCTCGTGGCGCGAGGGTGCGCACCTCGGCGTCGCGACCGCCGCGGCGGACGCGAGCAGTGCCGGAGGCGGCGAGTCGGGCCGGTGAGCGAGGCCGACGAGGCCGACAGGCTCTACCTTCGCCAGCTTCTCGCCGGACGGGACTTCGCCCTGAGCGACGGCCTCGCCCGCCAGATGGTGAACTTCGTCTACGCGATCGGCGACCGCGAGACCGGCGAGGCCGTGCTCGTCGATCCTGCGTACGCTCCGGACGAGCTCGTCGCGCTCCTCGCCGCGGACGGCATGCGGCTCACCGGTACGCTGCTCACCCACTACCACGCCGACCACGCGGGTGGTTCGCTCGGCGACCACCACATCGTCGGAATCGCCGAGCTGCTCGGCGAGGTGGACGTCCCGGTCCACGTGCAGCGGGACGAGCTCCGATGGGTGTCCGAGCGGACGGGCGTGGACTCGAGCTCGCTCGTCGCCCACGACGCGGGCGACCGTGTCGATCTCGGCGGTCTCTCGCTCTCCCTTCTCCACACACCAGGTCACACGCCAGGCAGCCAGTGCATCCTCGTCGGCGGGTGCCTCGTGACCGGCGACACACTCTTCCTCGAAGGGTGCGGGCGGACCGACCTTCCCGGTGGCGACGCTCGCGCGCTCTACGACAGCATCGTCCACGGCATCGCCGCGCTCCCGGACGACACCGTCGTGCTACCCGGCCATGCGTACTCCCAGGCGCCGTCCGCGGATCTACGAACGCTCCGCCAGGTCAATCCAGTGCTCGCGCCCCGGTCAGCCGAGGAGTGGCTCGCCGCGTTCGCCGGCTGACCCGCAGCGCCGGGCTCACTCCCGGCCGTCGAGCGCGACCGCGAGACGCCGGAGTATCTCGTCGAGAACCGGCCGCGAGGTCGCGAAGTTCAGCCGCGCGAATCCTCGGCCGGCGTCCCCGAACGCCGGCCCCGGCGACAGCGCGACGCCCGCGTGCTCGAGCAGCCAGGACGCGGGGTCGTCACCGATGTTGGCCTCGCGAAGGTCCAGCCACGCGAGATACGTCGCCTCCGGTGCGACGAGGCGAACGGCGTCGCTCCGCGCCGCGGCCCACGCGGTTACCGTGCCTCTGTTCGCTGCGAGCTCGCCGAGCACCGCGTCGAGCCACCAGTCACACTGCGCCCAGGCGGTGACCGCGGCGATCATGCCGGCGATCCCGACATCGCCGCGCGCTCGGGCCGGAAAGCTCTCGAACCGCTCGCGCAGTGGAGCCGAGCCGAACGCGGCAACCGCGCATCGGAGCCCTGCGACGTTGTAGGCCTTGCTGGCGGAGCCGAACGTGACCGACCGCGCTGCCGCGTCGGCGGACACAGTCGCGAACGGGACGTGAGTCGCTCCCGGCAGTGTGAGATCGCCGTGTATCTCGTCCGACAGCACCACGAGCCCCGCAGCCCGCGCGAGCTCCGCGATCCGTGCGAGCTCCGGGCGAGTGAAGCAGCGGCCCGTCGGATTGTGCGGGTTGCAGAGCAGCAGGCAGGTCGGTCGCTCGCTGCGGACTAGGGCCTCGAGAGCGTCGAGGTCGATCTCGTACCGGTCCCCGCCCGAGACGAGGTCGCACGTGAGGGCCCGGCGGCCCGTGTCGACGGCCGCGGTGAAGAACGGCGGGTACGCGGGGGTGAGGAAGACGACGCCGTCACCCGGCTCGGTGAGCGTGAGGAGAGAGAGGTAGATCGCCTGGACGACATCGGAGACGAGAACCACGTCCTCGGGGTCGACGACGTGCCCGTGGCGCGCGCTCACGTGGGCGGCGAACCCCGCGCGCACCGACGCGTCGAGAGACGGGTCGGGATAGCCGAGGTCGTCGTGCTCGACCCGGGCAAGGAGTGCGGCGACGATCTCGGGAGCGACCGGGAAGTCCATGTCCGCGACCCATGCAGCGAGGGCCTTCGTGCCGTGAAGCGCCCACTTCGCGCCCTCGCGATCGGCGAGCGCCGCCGCGTCGTACCGGTCGAGGTCGACCGCACGCTCCATCGGGCACTCCCCCTCTCCTCAGGTGCTCTGGCCGACGACAGCCCTCGCGCACGGGACCGCGTCGCTCCCCTCGTCCGGGACGTCGCGTGGTCGCGCGCCCCGCCGCCCAAGGATCGCGCATCGCGGGCTGGCCGAGACCGGTCACACCGCCCTCGGGCGCAGGACGGTCGGGACTCGCCGGGATCGGGGACGCGTCAGGCCGCGTCGGCCACGGCGGCCGGCGTGACGTGGCGGGCGCGTTGGTCGGTCAGGCGTGGTCGGTCCGCGAACGCGCCGGCCAGGCCGGCGCCACGCGGAACGGGCGCGCCGCACGCGCGGGCGCATCGAACCTCACGTCACCCTGAGCTCTGCTGCGCTTCGCCTCGTACATCTCCGCGTCCGCCTCGGCGAGAGCGGCATCGATGGACGCACCCACGGCGAGCGTCGCCGTGCCGACCGAGCACGAGACCGTCATGCTCGATGCATCCGAGAGCGCGACGCTCACCGCGGAGATCCGCTCGGAGACCCATTTCAGCTCGGCTGCCTCGGCCTCGTCGACGAGAAGCGCGAACTCGTCGCCCCCGAGCCGCGCGACCACCGCGCTGCCGGCCGATCCCCTTAGTGCCTGGGCGATCGCGCCGAGCACGGCGTCACCCGTCGCATGGCCCCATTCGTCGTTCACGCTCTTGAAGTTGTCGACGTCGGCCACCATGACGACGACCTCGCGGTCAGCACGCTCGCTGGCGACCTCGAAGAAGCCGCGACGATTGAGCAGCCCCGTCAGCGGATCTCGCCGCGCCAGCTCCTCGAGCGTGTCCTGCACGAGGACACGCTCCGCGATCTCCTCGGTGAGCCGCCGCTTCGCGTGCTCGACCTCCTTGAGAAGGTCTGCTATGCGTTCGCTCGCCCGAGCGAACGGCATCGCGACGACGGGCGCGATGAGTAGAGGCACGACGAACGGTGCGCCGACCATCACGGCGCCGCCTGCGCCGGAGCCAGAGATCGGGAGACCGAGCAGGAAGTACGCGAGATAGCAGACCGCCCCCGAGCCGACGACGGCGAGCGCGGTCTCCGTGGCAATCCTTCTCCACAGCCGCCGGCGGCGCGCCCGGCGAGGTGCTGGCGCATCGCCGGTCGTTGGCCACGCGGTCACGTCGTAGGAACGACCGGTCGGCCGCGGGGGTTGAGCCCGTGCGGCGCGGCAAGAACATCGATCTCCAGCCAGTGCCGTCGGATTCCGTGCGGCTCCAGTCGCGCATCGCCATTGGTAACGTCGCACGTCGCACGCCGCACGTCGCAGGGGTGCTCGCGCGGTCGGTCGGGAGCCTCTCATGCCCTGACGCGCGGCGTCGTGGTCGGACATGGCGGGGGCAAGGGGATCGCACGTGACCGTGCCCTCGCGGAGAGGCACCTCCGCAGTCCGCGCCGTTCCGGCGGCACTCGGCGATCACCCACGAGGCCACCACGGCGGAGAGAGCCAGCGCTCTGGCGCGAGCTCAGGCGCCCGAGGTCGTGTCCCCTGCCTTCTCGGCTGCGGCCGAAGGCTCCTCGAGCTGGGCGGCATCGACTGCAGCGAGCTCGGCCAGGGCCTGGTTGCGCTCGTGGCGCTGGGCGCTGCGCCGCTTCCAAAAGCGCGCCTTCCAGTGGCGGAACTGGCGCGCCGGGCGGACCTCGATCGCGTCGCCCGGGTGCTCGACGTGCAGCGTATGACGCGCACGAGGGTCGACGACGTCCTCCGGGTCACTCGCCGCGAGGGCATGACGCGTCGCCTGACGCTCCCGGTGGTGCTCGACGCGGCGCTCGGAAGGGGCGGGCTTGGGGACCTCGCTGCGGTGCCGGGTGCTCATGGCGACCTCCCTCATCATGGCAACCGGTCCGAGGGCCCGTGTGCCACCAGTCATTCTCGGCCTTGTCTCAGAGGCTGTCCAGCGCGGGCGCGGTCGTGCACGTGCGTGCCCCCGCCGACGGGCCGACCCGACGCGGGCACGTCGAGCCGCTGCGCGCTGATGCCGTGTGTCGAACGCGTCCTGCCGTGGCGCGTGCACAGCGGCGCGGACGCGCTCCGGCGCATCGAGGACGCTCCCCACCGCCGACGAGCCAGCGGCGACGGGGAGCGCCGGCTACTCGACCGGGCTGACCAGGTGCATCGTTCGTCGTCGTCCTGCACGCTCCAGGCGTCTGCTGCGAGCTGCAACCACACGACCCGGCCGCGGCGCGCCCTGCTCCAGTTCGCCCTGTCCACGGGCGCACGCGGGGTGGCCGCGGCCGGAGGACGGGGCTGTTGGTTACCGGCCGCTCAGCGGCTCCGGTAACCTTGGGGGGCGGGCCTGCCTGGTGCCAGCCCCGCGTGTGCCCAGTGCACCCGCTCCCGTAGCTCAGGGGATAGAGCAGTGGTTTCCTAAACCGCGTGTCGCAGGTTCGAATCCTGCCGGGGGCACGGAGAGGTCTTCACGTGTGGATCTTCACCACCTTGTTGGGTGTGACAGCCGCTTCTCCTCGCGCGTCGTCGCGCCGTGCGCCGATTTCGACGTCGCGTCCGTGCCGGACCACCCCGAGGGCGCGGCGCCGCCCTGCGTCGCGGCACGGAGTCGAGGGCCGCCGGCCGGCCGCGGTGCACTACGCCCGGGCGACGGCCGTAGTTCTTCCCTGTCCCTTCGATCCGCAGTGCCGTGAGCAGATATAGAGCGCCGTCCAGCACCAGCGGTCACCGTTGCCCGGGCAGTACCAGTCGATCCTTGACCCAACCGTCACGACCGACCACGACGACCTAACAGACCAGCCCGCAGTCCGCGGAGGACGCCGCAGGGCAGATCACGGCGAACTCGCGTGATCGCGGCACGTGAGAATCCCCAATCGCCCACAGGCAATCTCTTGTGGACCGGTCAAGCGAGCGTCGCCATCACCTACGATTACGGACACCCTTAGAGGTTCTTGATGACCCTCGCAGGGACTCCCGCGACGAGTGTCGCTGGCGGGACGTCATGGGTGACGACTGCACCGGCCGCGACCACAGAGTCAGCCCTGATGGTCACGCCCGGCAAGATCGTGGCGGCGGCTCCGATCCACACGTTCGTCTCGATTGTGATCGGCTCCGCAGTGATATATCTCCGCCGCTTGTCTGGTTCAACGGGATGACCGGCCGTGACGAGGTTGACCTTGTGGGCGATCATCACCTGGTCTTCGATGGTGATCGCTGCGTGGCCCGTGAACGCGCAGTCGTGACCGATGAAGACGGCCCGACCGATCGTGATGTTCAGCCCGTAATCCGCATAGAAGGGTGGGATGAGGTTGAACGAGTCGCCAACCCGCTTGCCGATCAGCTCCTCGAAGGCTTCTCGAATCGCATCCTGGTCGTCCAAGCAGTATTCGCTGAGCTTGGACGACAGCCGTGTGGCTACCTTGACCCGACCGAAGAAGTCGCGGAACTCCTGCGACCGAGTTTCGATCAACTGCCGTTCGTGCATTCGGTACCTCAGCGGGTGCGGTCTGGTCGGGTCGCTGAGCCTAGGAGGACCGTGGCCCGGCGCGGTGGATGGCGTCGAGCTTCCGGAGCGCTCGACGAGCTGACTCGTGGTCCGTTGAGCGGCCCAGCCTCGTTCTAGGCACCTATCGCGCGCGCCGGGAAAGGGCAACCTCCCGCCCCGAAGGAAGGGAAGGGAGTTGCAGCGATGACCGACACGATCACCGAGATCGCGGCGCGGGTCCGTCACCACCTCGTCCTCTCGGTTCACACCGCGCAGCGATCAGGAGAACTGCGTCCAGTTGCGATGAGCTCGCAATACCGGAGTACGCTGCCGTGCGACGGCACCGCCCGGGACGCGTCTGGGCACTTGGAGCGACCCGTGACCAACCCGCTAGACATAGTCGGACGTCAGTCGGCGGCCGAGCCGACTGACGCGAACGAACGCCGGCTGGTCCAGTCGTTCCATCTGTGGGACCTGGTGCCGCTCTCGGTGTCGAGCGTCGGCCCGATGTTCTCCGTAGCCGCCACGGGCGGGGTGATGGCTGCGCAAGCTGGCTGGTGGACGCTTCCGGCAATCGCGATATTGGCCGTGCCGTTCATCATCTCCAGCTTCGTGTTCCGCCTGCTCAACAGACATTTCCCCCATGCGGGAGCGTCCTACCACTGGTCCGCCCGGGTCATCGGCAGAGGGGTGTCGCGCTACCAGGCGTGGATCTTGATCCTCGCGTACTTCTTCTCGATCCCCCCGATCGCGATCCCGGCGAGCGCCTACACGCTGGCGTTGGTCGCGCCCGGCTACCACGCGCCGGCGATCGTGCGCGTAGGTGTGACGCTGTTTTGGATCGGCTTCGCCGCGGTACCGCTGCTGCGCGGAGGCCGGCCGACGGCCCGGATCACCCAGGTGTTCTTCGCGGTGGAGATGGTGTCGCTCGCCGGTTTCGCCGTCTTCGGGGCGTTGAGTTGGCGCCGGCTGTCCGTCCCGATCCATTTCGGCTCGCCACCGATCGGCGGGATCCTCGTGGTGTCCGTCGTCGCTGCGACTATCCTCGACGGCTGGGAGATCGACAGCTACGCCGCCGAGGAGTCCCGCCGCCCGCGCGACCACCCCGGTGTCGGCGGCATCGTCGGCGCCATCGGCGCGCTCCTCTTCTACGCCATCCTCTACCCGCTGATGCTCGGCGAGACACCGCTGCACCTGCTGGCCAACTCCACCGATCCACTCGCGGTCTGGTCGCACCGCCTCGTGCCCGGAGCGCCGTGGATCATGCTCGTCCCGATCCTGCTGTCGACTGCGGGCGGGCTGTGGTTGACCAGCTTCATCTTGACCCGAGCCCTCTACGCGATGGGACGAGAGCGGCTCATCCCGAGCGGGTTCGCGAGGCTGAACGGCCGGCACGTCCCTCACGTCGCAATCGTCGCGTCCCTCGGTCTGGCCGCGGCGGTAGTCGCCCTGCAGCTGCTGGTCTCGTCGCTCGGCTCCTTCTTCACCTTGGTGCTCTCGGCCGCGGGCTTCTTCCTGCTGGCCGAGTTCTTCCTTGACTCCGTCACCGCGGCGGTGTTCCTCACGATCGGCCACAAGCGCCTGCCGGACGTCAGGCTTCAACCTCACGGGCACAGGCTCCTGCTCCTCGGTTCACTATTCTCGAGCATGGTAATGGCCGCCCTGCTCGCGACCTTCTTCGTCTATGGGCCGAAGGCCGTCGGTGGCGGTGTCGACGAGACCTTCGGCGTCCTGCTCGCGCTCGGCCTCGTCTTCGCCTGGTGGACCAGACGGCGGGCCCTCACGCCTGTAGTCTTCGCCGGCAACGACGTCCCCGCCGGCGGAGCCGAGACGTCATGACCACATCTGCCGGTGCGATGCGACCCGGAGGTGCCGGGATCTCCGAGCTCTCCGCGGAGAGTGTCATGGCGCTGATGCGAGCCAACGGCGGGCGCGCCACCGCCGCTCGGCGTGTGACGATCGAGGTGCTGCTCGCGGGAGAGCACCGCCATCTCAGTGCGGAGGACGTGGCTGCACAGGTCCGCGAGCGACTACCGGACGTGGCCGACTCCAGCATCTATCGGACGCTCGCCACTCTCGAGGAGCTGAAGTTGGTGACCCACGTCCACCTCGGGCATGGCGCCTCCACGTTTCATCTCACCCGCCAGACCCACCGCCATCTCGTGTGCCAGCGCTGCGATGCGGTCATCGAGGTACCGAACGACGAGGTCGACGCGCTCGCCCGCCGCCTCGACAGGAAATACGGGTTCACCATGTCGAGCGAGCATTTCGCCATCCTCGGTGAGTGCCAGGCGTGCCGAGCGCGTCAGACGTGACCCCGTACCTTTTGGGGTGACGATGGGCCGGGCGCGCCACGCACACTTTCGAGCCACCCGTGCGAGGGAAACGGTCACGCCCGTCATCGCGCGGACATTGTGAAGAAGTCGCGCGCCCACCAGGGCTCGAAGTAGCGCGCGGGGGTGCCGACCATGCCGGCCACGAGGTCCGTGCCGTTCGAGGGGCTCGCGAGTGCGGTCGGGCTCGGCGGGCGGTACGTCGCGAAGCTCACGGCATCGGTGTTGATGTCGAGCTCCATCGCCCGGACTGCTCCTGCTCGCACGAGGAGGTCGGCCAGCTCCGTGATGTTGAGCCTCGCACCGGCGACGTAGACGAGCGCGCCGTCGGCAGTGACACCGAGGCCCGACCGCCACACGTACACCTGGTTGCCGAGCGTGTAGCCCCACACACTCGTGTCGTTCGGGTCAAGGCCCGGAACGGGCCGGCCGTGATCGACGAGTAGGTCGAGATTCTGGCGGACCGATGCGACCGCCGCAGTCATCCGCGCGTCACGCCCCCAATTCGCCACCGTGACCCCGCCGTTGCGGTAGATGACGACGGACGCCGCGCCGGCGCGAAGCGGCGCCACGACGCGACCGTCCGTGTAGTAGCCGCCGTTCGAGTTGTCCATGAGGAATCCCGCGTTGAAAGCCGCGACGAGCACGCGGGCCGCACCCGGTGAAATCGGCGCGCTGTGGCGGTACGGCCCACCGCCGGGGATCTCGCTCCCCGAGTAGAGAGTGGCCCGCAGCAGCCTCGTGTCCATCCACGCGATCGCGAACGGCGTCGCCGACACCGGCGTTCCCGTCGCGCCGTGCAGCTCGTAGATGGCCGCGACTCCGTCGACTAGCCGACCATAGGGCTGCCAGGCAGTCCCGCCCGAGACCGCGGGCCCGGGTCCAGGACGCAGTGCCGTCGGCGGCGACAGCGGGCGTCGCCCGCTGGAGCGAGTCGCACGTCGCGGCACGCTGCTCGCCGCCGTTGCGGCGCCCGGCGTCGCGGCGACGGTGCGGCGGTGGGCCGGCGCGGAAGTGAGCAAGGCCAGCGACAGAGCGAGTGCGCCCATCGTCAGCACGCCCGCGATTACCGCCACACGGGCCGGGAAGCGTCTCGATCGGCTCACCGGACCAACGGTGATGCCCTCGCCTGACGGTGACGTGAAGTGACGGGCCCGCCGGCGAGGCCGCCTTCTCCGCCTCAGCGGTACGCCGTGATGCCGAGGTGCGCGGCGAGCCCGAGGCCCGCGCACGCGATGACGACCCGCAGCGCCGTCGCGGGAGCACGCCGGACGATCGACGGGCCGAGCCGGCCGCCGACGAGGAAGCCGGCCGCGAGCGGGAGCACGGCCATCCAGCGGACGGGACCGAATGCAGCGAACGCGATCGCCGCGATCCCGTTCGCGACCCCCGCGAGGAGGTTCTTCATCGCATTGCTCCTCGCGAGCGGCTCTCCCGTGCTGAAGAGGAGGATGCCGAGCAGGAGCACACCCGCTGCTGCGCCGAAGTAGCCACCATAGATCCCGACGAGGAAGACGCCGACCGGTAGCGCCCACCCGTGCTCGTGCGACTCGGTCCGACCGCCAATGCTCGGTCGGCGGCGGACGAGCACGCCGAGCGATGCGATGCCGATGAGCCAGGGAACGACGAGAGCGAACGACCCCGGCGGCGTCGCGAGCAGGAGCACCCCGCCTGCTGCGCCGCCGAGCAGCGAGCTGACCGCGAGCCGCTTCGCCCGGGCGCGCTGGCCGCGAAGCTCCGGGCCTGAGCCAAGTATCGACCCGGTGCTCGAGAAGACGAGCGCGACGGTGTTCGAGACGTTCGCGGACACGGGTGGGAGGCCGACGGCGAGCAGCGCGGGATAGCTCACGAGAGAGGCGAGGCCGGCCACACTCCCTGCGAGCCCGCCACCGAAGCCGGCGAGGACGAGCCACACCGGGTCGAGACCGCTCATGTCGCACGCAACCTCGGAATCCTCGCAGTCACCGGTCGACAGCCGCCAAGTCGCGACCGCGACCGTGAGAGTACGGATCGTACCGTGACGGCGCCCGCTGGCAAGCACCTTACCCCATTGATATAGTAGAACCTACTGGTTTAGTAGACAAATGGGGCGAATTGGTTCTCCACGGCTACATCGTTCTCGCCGGCGCCATCGTTGGCTTCGCCGTCGGCCTCACGGGCATGGGGGGCGGCGCGCTCATGACACCGGTGCTCGTCCTGCTGCTCGGCGTGAGGCCGGGCGCGGCGGTCGCGAGCGACCTCGTCGCCTCGCTTTTCATGAAGCCCGTAGGAAGCATCGTCCACATTCGCCGTCAGACGGTCCACTGGCCCATCGTCGCATGGCTCGCCGCGGGCTCCGCGCCCTCCGGCTTCCTCGGCGCATACCTCGTGAACTCGCTCGCGTCCGGCGCGGCGCTCGCGCACGCGATCGAGCTCGCTCTCGGGATCGCCCTCGCCATCGCCGTCGGCGGTGTCGTCGTGCGCATGTTCCTCGATCGCCGGCGCGCCTCGCCCCGGCCGGCGGCGCCGATCGCCGTCCGGCCGCTTCCGACCCTCGCGATCGGCGTGCTCGGCGGCCTCGTCGTCGGGATGACCTCTGTGGGATCTGGGTCGCTCATGATCGTCGCCCTCATGTTTTGCTACCCACAGCTTGCTGGGCGTGAGCTCGTCGGGACGGACCTCGTCCAGTCCATCCCACTCGTCGCGTCCGCCGCGCTCGGGCAGGCGCTGTTCGGTGACGTCCGGCTCGGCGTCACCGTGTCGCTGCTCGTCGGCTCGCTCCCCGCGATCTACCTCGGGTCGCGGCTGTCCTCGTCGGCCTCGAGCACCAGTGTCCTCCGGCCCGTCATCACGGCCGTCCTCGCGGTCTCCTCGCTCAAGCTCCTCGGGGTGGGCAATACGGGCCTCGCGATCGCCGTCGCGAGCTCCGGGGGCGCCGGGCTCGCCTACGCGCTCGCGCGCACGGCGCATCGCCGGCGCACGACCGCCGAGCTCGGTACCTCGCCGAACGCGTGAGCGGCGCCGCTCCCGACCGGTCGACACGAGAGTGTGGCGGCCCAGGTACCGGCGCGCACGGCACGAGCAGCACACGCGCTCGGGCGCGATCTCCTCGCGGCGCGAAGGAGCGGCCGGACTCCGCGATTCTGCGAAGATGGGTACGAGGGGACCACAGCGCGGGGAGCGACGATGAGCGCGTCCGGCATCAGGGGGACAAGCATCCGCCCGGAGTCCAGTGCGGGCACGGTCTCCTCGCGACCATGACGCAGAGAAGGCCGGCGACCCGGCGACCCGGAGCTCTGAGCGACGACGGCGCGGTCGACCACTCGCCGCTCCCGAGCCATATCGCGTGGAGCGAGGGCGAGCTGCTCCGCGCCGTCGTCGCCGCCTCTCCTGTCGCCATATACGTGGTCGACCCCGACGGTCTCGTGGAGCTCTGGAACCCGGCGGCGGAGAGGCTGTTCGGGTGGAGGGCGGTCGAGGCGCTCGGCCGGCGCCTACCTTTCGTCGGGCCGGAGGACCTCGACCAGTTCGACCGCTTGCGTGCCCTCGCGATGAATGGCGAGCCCTTCTCAGGGATGGAGGCGACACGGCGCCGCCGGGACGGCTCAGCCGTCGAGATCGCGATATCGACGGCTGCGCTGCGTGACGCGGACGGAGTGATACGCGCCGTGCTCGGCATGGCGCAGGACATCAGCGACCGCCGAGCGGTCGAGGCGGAGCTCGTACGACAGGTGCGCGTCGACAGCTTGACCGGCGTGCACAACCGCGGGCACTTCCTCGAGCTCCTCGCGCGCGAGATCGCGGAGCGCCCGACCTCGACTGCGCTCGCGCTCCTCGACCTCGACGACTTCAAGGGCGTGAACGACACGTTCGGCCACCCGGTCGGCGACGAGCTGCTCGTCGCGCTCGCTCGCCGGCTCGTCACTGCGACGGCCCGGCGAGGGATCGTCGGACGGCTCGGCAGCGACGAGTTCGTCGTCGCGATGCTCGACGTCGGCGCGGCGCGCCTCGCCGCGGCCGTCGGCGCGCTCGTCGACGCCGTCGCCGCCCCCGTCGACTCCTCCGTCGGGGCGCTCTCGCTTCGCGCGACCGTCGGTGCGACCCATGCGGCAGACGGCGGCGACGTCCGCGACGTCCTTCGGCGGGCCGGTCTCGCCCTGCTCGAAGCAAAGCGGTCGATGCCGGGATCCTTCCGGCTGTTCGACGAGGAGATGGCGCGCGCCGCGATGGAGTCCAAGGCGCTCGAGTCCCAGCTCCACGGCGCTATCGAACGCGGTGAGATCGTCGTCCACTACCAGCCAGTCGTCGACCTCGCTACAGGGGCGATGACCGGCGTCGAGGCGATCGCACGTTGGGCGCATCCCGAGCTCGGGATGCTCGACCCCGCGCGCATCCTCGGCGGCTCGCGGCCGAGCTCGCTCGCGGCGGATCTCGGGATACACGTCGTACGCGAGGCGTGCGCGCAGCTCCAGCGGTGGGAGCGCGTGCACCCCGCGGGCCGTCGCCTGATGTGCTCGGTCAACCTCCCCGCGTATCAGCTGCGTCATCCGGCACTCGCTGCCGAGGTCGCCGCCGCGCTTCGCGAGGCCGGCGTCGCTCCGTCACGGCTTCAGGTCGAGTTCACCGAGGACCCGAACGCGACGGACGAGGACGAGCTCGCGCTCGCGCGCCTGGGCCGACTCGGAGTCCGCCTCGCGATCGACTCCTTCGGGACGGGGTATTCGTCGCTCGCCGCGCTTCGGCGCTTCCCGTTCAGCGCGCTCAAGATCGACGGCTCGTTCGTCGCGGGCCTCGCGCGCGGCTGGGAAGACCGGGCGATCGTCGTCGCGATGCTCAGCCTCGGTACGTCGCTCGGCCTGACCGTGATCGCCGACGGCGTCGAGAGCGACGAGCAGCTCGCGACCTTGCGGGAGCTCGGCTGTGCCCAGGCCGAAGGGCCCCTCCTCGGTAGCGCGACCGGTCCGGGCGAGATCGCGGAGCGACTCGCGACGTCGTGAGCGCCCAGCCTGCCGGCTCGGGCGCCGACCGGCTCGGTCATAACGACGCGGTCGCTCGTCAGCTCCCGACGAGCAGCGCGGGCAGGTCCGCGACCGACGCGAGCACGTGCGTCGCGCCCGCCGCGACGAGGCGCTCACGACCGTCAGCGCCCGTGAGCACGCCCGCCGCGATCGCTGCTCCCGCACGCCGCGCGGACAGCACGTCCGCCGCGGTGTCGCCTGCGACCGCGACCGCCGCGACGTCGTCGATCCCGAGCCGCAGCACTGCCGTGAGCACCAGGTCCGGATACGGGCGCCCGCGCCGGGCGTCCGAGGGGCAAAGCGCGAGATCGACGAGGTCACGCCAGCCGAGCACCTCGATGATCTCGTCGCGCGTCCCGGCCGAGAAGCCCGTCAGCAGCGCAACCTTGTGCCCGGCCTCGCGAAGTGCGCCGATCGCCTCGGTCGCGCCGGGAATGGGCGAGACCCGGCCCGCGGCGACGATCGCGTGGTACGCGCGCTCGAAGGCGACGTTGGCCGCGGCCGCGACGCGCTCGTCTCCGAGCAGCGCCCGGAAGACCGTGATCTTCGACGTCCCCATCGTGTCCCGCACGTAGGCGAGCAGCTCGGCACTCTCCTTGGCGCCGTAGTCGCCGACGGACTCGATCGCCGCGACGAACGCCTCCTCGACAGCGCCATCGTCGGTCACCGTCGTGCCCGCCATGTCGAGGCACACGAGCTCCACCGGCACGACGCGTCCGGCACTCACGCGAAGCTCTCCTCGGCGATCGCCGGCGCAAGCGTCATGCCGCGCCCGCCCGCACCCGTGACGACGACTACTCCGGGAGCGACCGCGACCCGGTGGTAGAGCCCGCCGGCCGTGGCTTCGACGTAGACACCGTCCCAGCGCCGTTCCACGGCGGGGAGCGTGCCACCGAGGATCGCAGCGGCCGAGGCGACGAGGTGGCGCGAGGGCTCGTCCGATATGTCGAAGCTGGACGGCTCGTCGTACGCGTGCGTGTCGCCGATCGTGAGGTGGCCGGTTGCGCGCTGCACGAGGAGGAGCTGCGCGCTCCAACGCGCGGCAACGTCAGCCTGAGGCGGGAGGCCCTTCCGGGCCCGCCCGCCGTATGCGGGGTAGTAACGGAACGAGTCGCCGTCCGCGACGGCTGTGGTGACCTCCGTCGCGAACGGCTCGGTCTCGATCATCTGGAGACGGACCCGCCGCAGCGGTGCCACGGCGAGCTGGTCGGCGAGGAACGCGCCCGGGTACGCCCCCGGACAGCAGACGACGAGGTCGCCGTCGTGCCACTCGCCACGGTGATCCCGGACGGCGTGGTCCCGGACCTCGACGGCGTGGGCTCCGGGCAGCCACGTGTACGCCGCGGACCCCTCGAGCGCGCCGCGAAGCGCGCCGAGGACCGAGCGCGGCTCTACGATCGCGTCGCGCGTGCAGCGCAGAGCAGCGAGCACCTCGCCCGTGATCGCGGGAAAGGTGGCTCTCACTTGAGCCGCTGTGAGGATCGAGAGGCCCCTCGCCCCCGAGTCGGGGCGGCCCACGGCCTCCTCGATCACGGCCATCTCGGCAGGGACGCGAGCGATGGTGAGCGATCCGGCCGCCCGGAACCCGATCGCGGGTGCGAGCCGAGCGATCTCCTCCCAGCGCTCGCGCGCTCGCAGCGCGAGCTCGAGCTCCGGGCCGGCGGCCCGGCCGCTCACCCAGACGAGGCCGAAGTTCCGCACGGACGCGCCGCGGGGCACGGCGTCGCGATCGAGCTGGACGACCTCGAAGCCGCGGCGAGCTCCCTCGACCGCGTGCATCGTCCCGAGGATCCCACCCCCGACGACGACGAGCCGGGGCGCTCCGGTCGTCATCGTCGCCTCGCCTGCGCTGCTGCATCGGCGCGGTCCCCGAGCACGCGGCCCGCGGGATACGGCGCGGGGACGACGAGCACGACGTTACGGTCGCGGGCGGCGCCCCGGCCGACGGGTTCGGGCGCCCAGCCGTAAGGATGGCACCGCGCGTCGCCAGGATCGGCCTCGCCCGCCGCGACCCGCCCTTGCCAAGGGTTCGCAGCCAGCTCGCGAGACCAGCCGGCAAGGGTCAGCGGGTCCTCGAGATCGCGCCCTCGGGGATCGATCACCCCGAGGTGGTCGAGCACCACCGCCGCGATGACGATGTCGCCCGTCCCCTCGTCGACGGCGAGCTCGACGACGCGGGACTGCTGTGGCCAGTCGACGTGCGAGGCGCTCGTCACCTGCCACAGGCCCCCCCGGCCCGGGCTCGAGCGGGCGACCGCCGTCACCGAGTGGACGTGGGTGTGGCCGTTGAACCACGCGACGACGTTCGGGAACCTGCTGAGGAGCGCGAGGAGGTCTCCTGCCAGGTGACGCACGCTGGCGTCGGGGCTGTGGTCGTTCACGAGCGTCTCGAGGCTGTGGTGGCTGAACAGGACGAAGAGGCGGTCGGCGGACACCGTCACGATCTCGCGACCGTGCGCGTCGAGGTACCGACGATGGCCGTTCACGAGCTCCGACTCGAGCCAGGTGAGCTGCTCTGCGGAGACCGATCCCTGCCAGCCTCCCGCGGGGTTCACCGTGTCGAGCACGACGCATCGGACCTCGCCCGCGTCGAACGCGTAGTACGCGCGCCCCGACGACGCCGCGTCCGCGTCGTAGCCGTGGCCGCGCGCCACGTCGGGTGCGTCGCTAGCTCCCGGCGCTCCCGACGTGGCGCGATCGCCCGCCGGGCCGAGGTGCGCGGCGATCCACTCGCGGGCCAGCACTGGCCGGCGCCGCGCGTCCGGCGCGACGCCGCGGGTCGGACCCGCGTCGACGCCCCAGCGCTCGGCGGGCGGGCACGTCTCGTTGTCCGCGAGGAGGGCGAGCGCGTCGACGTCGGGATCGAGCCCGACGGGCTTGTCCCCGCCGACGGCGCGGGCCGCGAGATCGGCCGTCGGGGGCAGCGTCCCGCCGAGCATCGCGTCGTGGTTGCCATAGACCGCATACCACGGCAGACCGAGCCCCGTCGCGACGAACGGCGCCCGGCACGCGTCGAGCAGCCCCGGGACCTCCGGCAGGCCGTGCCGGGCGCGCGGCACGTCAGCGACCTCGCCGTCCGGGGTGCCATCGGGGTGCCAGTAGCGAGGGTCGTAGGCGTGCGGGGCACCGACACCGTCGTAGCGGTTGCGGTCGCCGGAGTCAGGAACGATCTCGCGCCCGCCGTCGAGGAGCGCTATGTACGCGTCGAGCTCGTTTAGCTGGCAGTTGTCGGTAGCGTCGCCCGTCGAGATCGCGAATCTCGGCGGCCGTCCCGTAAGTGGCCCACCTCGCAGCGCTCGCACGGCCCGGGCCATGGCCTCGACGACGTGGAATGTGAGCATCTCCTGGGCGCGATAGGTGCCGACGCGGCCGACCGCTGCAGCGATCGGCGAGCCACGGTCGCCGTGACGGTCGAGGAACTCGGCGCGTGCCGGGCTCTGCGAGTCGGTCACGTGGAGGTCCGAGAGCTGGACGAAGACGAGGATCGAGCGCATCGGGCCCGCTGGCGAGGATCCGCCGAGGTCGGTGCGCACGGCGAGCGGCTCGCCGGCCGCACGTTCGAGCATGCGGTAGCCGGCGCCCGACACGACACCGGGACGAAGCGTCGAGCTGAGGGTCGTGGCGTCGTCCGGCCCGGGCGCGGCGTCGCCAGCGCCAGCGCCAGCGCCAGCGCCAGCGCCGGCACCCGTGACGGGCACGCCGCTCATGCGCCGGTCTCCCGCGGCGCGGTGACGAAGAGTGGTGCCCCGCTCGCCTCGACCCGAACCGCGCTACCGACGACGATCTCGGCGGCGGACGACGACGGCAGGGTCGCGAGGAGCTCGAACCGGCCCGGCATCGCGACGACGACGTGCATGACCGGACCGAGGAACGACCGGCGCACCACGTGCGCGAACCCGAGAGGATCGGGGGCGACGGAGAGAGACTCGGGACGGATGAGCACGTCCACGCTCGTGCCCGGTGCGAACGCTGACTGGGAGGCCGGCAACGGCACGCGCCCGCCGAGAACCTCGACCCAGCCGCCGGCTCCGACGGTCGCGGGGACCCGGCTCACGGATCCGACGAACTCCGCGACGAACGCGTTCACCGGTCGCTCGTAGACCTCGTCCGGCGATCCGAGCTGCTGCAGGCGGCCGGATGCCATGACGCCGACGCGGTCGGCCATGGACAACGCCTCCTCCTGGTCGTGAGTGACGAACAATGTCGTGATCCCCATCTCGAGCTGGACCCGCCTGATCTCGTCGCGCAATTGCGCTCGCACCTTCGCGTCGAGCGCCGATAGAGGCTCGTCGAGGAGAAGGACACGCGGCTCGACGGCGAGAGCGCGCGCGAGCGCGACGCGCTGCTGCTGGCCGCCGGAGAGCTCGTGCGGGAATCGACCCGACTGCGCGGAGAGGCCGACGAGCTCGAGCAGGTCGCCGGCGCGCCGTCGACGAGCCACCGCGTCGAGCTTGCGCAGGCGGAGCCCGAAGGCGACGTTGTCAAGTGCGCTCATGTTCGGGAACAGGCTGTACGCCTGGAAGACCATCCCGATCTCCCTCCGGTTCGGCGGGACGGCCGTCACGTCGCTCCCGCCGATGCGAACTGTCCCCGCGTCGATCTGCTCGAGGCCGGCCAGCACGCGCAACGCCGTCGTCTTGCCGCACCCCGAGGGCCCGAGGAGCGCGACGAGCTCACCGGGCTCGATCGCGAGGCTGAAGCGGTCCAGTGCGGCGACGTCGCCGTAGCGCTGTACACACTCGACGAGCTCGACGCGCACGCCCGTACGATCTTTCGCCGGCGCGCCGCGCGTCGTGCCACCGCGCTCGATCGTGACGACCTCGCTCCTCATCGCTCCTCCTCTGTTCACGGCACCGAGCGCCCGTCGTGGACGATGCCCGGCCGGCCCGGGTCCGCCCGACCGAGCACGGCCTCGACCTCGGCCGCGAGATCCGCGGCGACCCCCGCCAGGGGGTCCTCTACGGGTCGCCCGGCCACGCCGCTCGTCCGGCGCGATCGTTTGCCGAGCACCGACAGCGCGAGCAGCACGCCGAAAGTGAGCAAGAGCGCGAACACGCTCACTGCCGTCGCCTCGCTGACCTGCTCGGTTCCGATCTGGTACAGCTCGGTCGGGAAGGTCGTGAACGACAGCAGGTTCGCCATTGCGAACTCGCCGAGCGAGTACGCGACCGTGATGAAGGCCGCGCCGAGAAGAGATGACCGGAGGTTCGGGACGAGCACGCGGCAGAAGACCTGCGCCCAACTACCGCCGAGCGACCGCCCCGCATCCACAAGCGTGTGGAGGTCGAGCGATTGGACGCCGCCGTCGATCGCTCGGTACGAGTACGGCATTGCGAGCACCACGTACTCGAACGCGAGGAGGACCGGCGACGCGACGAGCTCGCTCGGGAACGCGCCGTAGATCCCGAGGACGACGACGACGACGGGCACGACGAGCGGGACCAGGGTCAGACCCTCCATCGAGCGTCGTAGCCCCGGCACGCGCAGGTTGACCCACACCGAGGTCGGCGTGAGCAGCGCGAGCGTGATCGCCGCGGCGCCGAGCGCGATCTCGAGCGACGTCACGAGCGACTGCAGGAGCACGGAGTCGTGGAGGAGGGCCGTCACCGCTGCGAGCGTGTAGGAGCCGTGCGGCCCCTCGAGCGCGTAGCGCGCCGAAGCGAGGAGCGGCACGAGGAAGTATGCGCCGGCCAGGGCGAGGATCGACGTACGCGCGGCGCGGCCGAGGTGGAACCCGCGCCTCGCACGCTTGCCGCGTTGCTGAACACGTAGCGCCACCGTCACCGCTGCCAACGCGCAACCTTTCTCTGAAGGCGCGCGTAGAGGAGCGCCGCGACCGCGACGACGACGATCATCCCGAGACCGAGTGCATCGCCGACGTTCTGCTGGCCTGCGAGCACGTTGCCCTGGATGAGCGTCCCGATCTGGATCGGCACGAGCGGGATCGCCCCGTTGGTCAGCGCCTCGGCGGTCGCGTACGCGGCGAACGCGTCGGCGAACAGCACCATGAGCGCCGCGAGGAACGCCGGCGAGAGCACGGGGACGCCGACGTGGCGCCACACGTCGCGCCTGCGCGCCCCGAGAAGGGAGGCGACCTCGAACCACTCCTGACGCAGGCCCTCGACGGCTGGGAGCATTACGAGCACCATGAGAGGGACGAGGAAGTAGCAGTAGACGACGACGAGGCCCGTAAGGGTGTAGATGCTGAACCCATGGTCGTAAGGACTCCAGCCCATTGCGGCGAGCAGCTTCGTGACGATCCCGAAGTTGCCGAGCGAGGCGATGAACGCGAATGCGAGCGGGAGGCCACCGGTGTTGGCGAACACGGCTGACGCGGACGTGACCATGCGCCGCACGGTCGCATTGGTCGTCGAGGCGAGCGCGACCGCGACGACGGTGCCGAGAACCGCGGACACCCCTGCCGAGATCGCGGAGAGCTCGAGGCTCTTCTCGAACGAGACGAGATACGCGCCCTCGAGCGCAGCCGAGATGTTCGACCACGTGAACCCGCCGCCCACGGTCTCGAACGCCGAGGAGACGACCGATATCGACGGGACGAGGAGGAACACCGCTAGGTAGGAGAGGAACGGGACGAGGCCTGCCGCCCTCCGGATCGAACCTCTGCGCGCCAGCTGGCCGCGGGCGATGGGTGCGTGCCCCGTGCCCGCGGACCCGTGCGCCGCCCCCCGCGTCTCGCGTGCGGGAGGCGGCGCGGCCTTGGGCGGCGCACCTTGCATGTCGCGGTGAGCTCGCTCGCCGACCCGTCGGGCTAGACCGACGGCCAGAGCTTCAGCAGAGCCGCCGACGCGGCCTTCTGCTGGGCCTCGGACGGGAACGACGGCGTACCCGCGACCGAGGGGATCTTCGCGAGCTCGGCCTTGTTCACCGTTCCGGCGGCGACCATGTGGTTCAGCAGGACCGGGCGGGCGAAGCCGCCAAGCCAACCGTTCTGGCCCTCGTTCGAGTAGAGGAACTCCTCCCACAGACGGGCCGCGGCGGGGTCTGGGGCGTACTTGCTGATCGCCTGGACGTAGTACGCGGCGTAGTGGGCGTCGCTCGGGATGACGACCTTCCAGTCGATTCCCTTCGCCTTGAGCTGCGACGCGTACGCCGCGTTCAGGTAGTCCCAGTCGATGCTGACCTTGACCTGGCCACTGCCGATGGTCGTCGCATCGGACTGCGCGGTTATGAAGTTGCCATCCTGTGCGAGCTTCTTGAAGTAGCTAACTCCCGGCGCGATGTCCGAAAAGGATCCGCCATTAGCGAGCGACGCGGCGTACACCGCGGCGAAGGCCGCGCCCGCCTGGGTGGGGTTGCCGTTCAGCGCGATCGAGCCCTTGTAGGCGGGATTGGCGAGGCTCGCGAAGGACGACGGCGCGACCTTGAGATCGGTCGCGTTGTATCCGATCGATATGTAGCCGCCGTAGTCGTAGTACCAGGCTGCATTTGGAGCTTTCTCGCTCGCAGGGATCTCCCCGTACTCGAGCACCTTGTACGGCGCGAAAAGACCCTGACTCGCACCTTCGAGCGCGAACGCGGGGCCGACATCGAGGACGTCCGGCTCCTTCGAGCTCCCCTTCTCGTGGATGACCGCGTTCAGCTCGTCCTGGCTCGAGCCGTCCGGGATAGCGTCGTTGACCTTGATGTGGTACTTCGCGCCGAACTCGCTTATGAGGGTCCCGTAGTTCGCCCAGTTGTCAGGAAGAGTGATCGTGTTGAGAACGCCCTCTTTCTCAGCGGCGGCCACAAGTGCCTTCGTGCCGCCACACGCGGCCGCGGAGGTCACGGTCGCCCAGTTGCACGACGTGTGCTCAGTGTTCGCGCGGGCCGCGACCGCCGCCGGGCCGGACGCCACCGCTGCGACGGCCGCGAGCGCCGTGCTCGCTACGCCGGTGGCGAAGAACGCTCCAGATCTTGTTCGCATCGCGCTGCTCCTCCGTGTGCGTCCCGACGGGACGAGCTCCCCCGCGCTGCGACCGGCGTCGCGGGGCTGTCGGGGGTGACCGTAGGAGAGGGAGATGGACACCTCGCGCTGCGAGCGCGACCCGCGGGTGAACTCGTCGTGAAACCTCGACTCGGCCGCGCGACCAGATGCGACGCGCCGCGGGCACCGCACGTGCCGCCCGCCCCCGAGCGCTGCCGAGACGGGCGCCGAACCCCGCCCGGGAGTGAGTCAGTCGGTCGCGATGCCCGTGTAGCGCCCGGTGGCGGGCGAGCCGCGTCCTTCGAAGCGGGCGTCGCCGAACGCGTAGACCGCGCCGAGCGAGGTCGCGACCCAGTAGCCTCGCCCGTCACCGGTGAGAGCCATGCCGACGACCGGGCCGTCGAGGTGGGCGCTGCCGACCGACCCGTAGCGTGGCGAGGTGCCGAACGCCTCGACCACTCCCGTCGACGTCGCGACCCAGTAGCCGGTACCACCGGGGCGGACGACGATCGCGACGACGCGACCGGACGGACGCGGCCCGTGCGCTACCCGAACGTGGGCGTCACCGTACGCGTAGACCTTCCCCACAGCAGTCACGACGTAGTAGCCGTGGCCGTCTGGAGTCGAGGCGATCGCGACCGCTGGGGTCGCGCGCGTCCGCGCGGGCCCGGGGGCTCCGTAGTCGTGCGCGTGGCCGAACGCGTAGACCTCGCCGTCGGCCGTGAGCTCCCAGTAGCCACCCACGGGGGCCGCAGCGAGCCCGACGACCGGCGAGCTCGGATGGGCGAACGCGTACGGTGTCGCGTCGCCGAAGGCATACACCGTGCCGGTCGACTCCGCGAGCCAGTAGCCGCCCCCGTCGGTGGTCGCGGTGATCGCGACGACACGCTCGCGACGCACCGAGCCGCCGACCCCGCCGAGCCCGGGAAGGCTCCCGAATCCGGTGACCGTCCCGGTCGTCGCCGCGAGCCGGTAACCCTCGGTACCGAACCTCGCGAGGTACACCCCGGCCGTCGCTGCGAGACCCCGTCCGAACCTGGCGTTGGACGCGGCGGCCCGGAACGCGTACGGGCGGCCGGCGACGATGCCGCGCAGCCGGACCCGACGGACGGACGGCGGCTCGGTGGCGACGAGCGGCGCCTCGCCGGCCGTCGTCGCGACGACCGTGTACGAGGCCACCGGGGAGCCGCCGTCACTCGCCGGCGCGACCCACGACACGGTCGCCGTCACGCCCGCGAGCCTCACCGTGAGCGAGCGCGGAGGTGACGGCGCGCTCGGCCGGTAGTGGTAGGAGAGCGCGTCCGTGGCTGTCGTCACGCCGGTTCGGGTCAGCACCTCGACCGGGACGGAGCGGCCGGCCGGACCTGGCGGGGTGATCGCGTCGAGGACGTAGGGATCTCCGTCTGGGTAGCCGGGCGCACCGACGAGATGGCTCGTCGTGAACGTGCCGAACCGCACACCTACCGCACCGTCGAGGTTGTCGCCGAACAGCGCGACCTTCGTCCCGCCGGACGCGGGTCCAGACGCCGGCCGGAGCACCAAGAGCGACGGCGCCCCGGGACCGAAGTACACAAAGGTGTCCACGGCGGGGTCGGGACGCGAGCACGCGGTCGGCGTGCACGGTTCGACGTCGACCGGCCCCGGGAGGCCCGCCGGGACGACGAGGGCGAGGCTCGTAGCGGTCACGGCGGCGAGCACGGACGTGCTCGAGCCTCCGTAGGTCCCGGGAGACACCTCGCTCACGAACTCGACGCTCGTGACGTCCGAGAGGCCTGCCCCCCGCACGACGAGCCGGGTGCCACCAGTCGCCGGACCGCCGAGCACGCTCAGCGAGCGGACGCTCGGCACGCCTGCATACGAGAAGTGCCAGACCGCGCTGAGACCGCCCTCGCTCTGCACGCTGATGCCGCCCGAGAGCGCCGCGATCGCGCCGCGCCGCCCGAGAGCGCCCGACGGCGGCACGACGATGATCTGCGTGGGCGAGATCGAGCTGATCTGGACCTGCTCGCTCGAGCTCGAGCTGGGCGGCCCGAAGTTCACCCACTCGAACGTGGCGAGGTCGAAGCCCGTTCCGGTGATCGTGACCGGCGTGTTGCCCGACGCGTCCGCGGGATCGGGCGAGACTGACGTGATCGTCGGGGTCGGCGCGTAGTCGAACTCGGTCGCTGCGGGCGCCACCTCCGTCTCGGGGGTCGGTGGCACGACCCCTTGGGGGTCGAAGACGATCGCGCCGGAGAGCGCGGGAAGGATCGGGGCCACCGGACTCGTTCCGGCGGCGCTGCTCACGACGACCTCGACCTGGCACGCGGCAGCAGGTGTGAAACCGGTCCCCGTCGCGCACGCCGTGGAGGCCACTTCCGCAGGCACGACTGCCGTGAGCTCGGAGTCGCTCAGCACGTGCACCGAGCTCGACGCCACCCCGCCGAAGGTCACGGTCGGCGCCGCGGCTGAGAATCCCGTGCCGTACACGGTGACGACCGAGCCGCCTGCGACATTTCCGCCCGACGGTCCGATGCCCGACACCGTGGGGCTCGGGGCGCCCGACGCCCCCGCGACGACGTACTCGAAAGTCGCGCCGGCGTTCGCCAGGCTCGATTCCGACGGCGTGCCGTCAGTCACGACGACGTCGACACGACCGGCCCGGGAGAACGGTGCCGATCCGGGCGTCGCGACCGCGGCCGGCGCGACAACCTTGATCGCCGTGCTCGTGACCGACGTCACGGTCGCGGGCGACGAGCCGAAGCTCACCTGCACCGCGCCCACGCCTTGCGCCGGGAAGCCGCTCCCGGTGATCGTCACGGACGTGCCCCCCGCGACGGGACCGTAGGCGGGAGACACGCTTGTGACCCGAGGTCGCGCCGCGGGCGTCGCGGTCGCCTCGGCACACAGGCTCGCCGCGAGGCCGCCGCTGCCCGTCGAGTCGGTCACGATCGGTGTGCCGAGTCCCGACGCGAGGTCGTAGCCCGGAGCGGCCGAATAGCCCAGTCCGAGGCCGAAGACGTCGTTGTTGCCTTGAGTGATGTCCGAGAACGACTGCGCGTAGCTCGCCGGGCTCGACGCGACCGCGTACAGCTCGGGGGCGGCGAAGCCGAGATCGCTGCCGCCCGCCGTGACCGGGAGCGTCGCGCAGCTGCCGCCCGACGCGGCGACCTCGGCAAGCACGGCCGCCCAGATCGGCGCTGCCGACGACGTACCGCCGATGGTGCTCCACCCTGCGGACGAGCCGCCGGACGAGCCGAACGCGGAGCTGTACACCGTGACCCCCCGCCACTCGTCCGCGGACGCGCTGACGTCGGGAACCTCGCGAAAGCCGGTCGTCGCGACACCGGGTACACCCGAGCTCGCCTGCCAGGACGGGATGGGCCAGGTGGAGGAGACGCCGCCACCGCCACCGCCCCAGTCGTTGCCGTGGTTCCACACCGTCTGGCTCGGGGGGTTGCTCGCGTCGAGGAGCGACGTGCCACCGACGCCGAGCACGTAAGGCTGGCTCGCGGGATCGTCGACCGACAGGAATGGCCTCACCGCGGTCGAGCTCCCAAAGGGCGTGCCCGAGCAGTCGTCTGAGCCGGTGTCGCCGGCCGCCGAGACGACGGTCTGTCCCTGAGCGGCGGCCTCCTCGAAGATCGTGTTCTCGAGCTGCTGGGCGCCCGGCGCACCGGTCTGGAGAGCCGCCTCACACTCGCCCCAGCTCGTCGAGACGATGTTCGCCCTGTCCTGGCTGACGATGGTGTTGTACTCGTCGATCCCGCCGAAGGTGGTGTTCGGCGCCTCGTACACGAGCAGGTTCGCCGCTGGGGCGAGGGCGGAAAGGTCCTCGATGTCGAGGATCGACTCGCCGCTCCCCGAGCCGGAGAGCGCGAAGCCGTCGACCGGGATGGTCTGCACCTGGCTCGCATGGCTCACGCCGAAGTAGCAGTGGTCGAACGTCGCGAGGTCCGACGACGAGAACGGCTCGAGCTCGAACACCGCGATCGTCTGGCCGGCGCCGATGTCGCCGCGCGCGTAGAGTCCGGAGAGCCCGTACGCCGACGCGATCTGATCGTCGCTCCAGCCGCCACCTGCGACAGCGTCCTTCCTGCCGACCGCGCACGCGTGTGGCGCGCCCGGCGCGGGCGCGGCCACCCGTCCCGTACGGACCAGCGCGGCCACACGCACCCGGCGCACGGCGGGAGCCCGACGCAGCTGGGAATGCGGCGTCGCGAGGTTGTCGAGGCCGAGGATCGCCTGCACGGCCGAGGCCGCAGACCGGTCGAGCCTCGGGACCTCCGTCGCCGCCCAGCCCGAGCCGCCACCGGCGAGCGAGTAGCGGGTAATGCGGGTGTGGAACGCCGCCTCGACTCGCGCGACCCGGCCGACGACGTCGACGAGCAGGTGGTTGGCCGAGACGCCGCGGATCTGCAGACCGGCCGCGCGCATCGAGCGCTCGACCGCGGACACGCTCGAACGCGCCGGGCCGAACTTCGCTGCGAACTCGGCTGGTGTGATGAAGCGGTGGAACTCGGGCGATCCTGGCGTCGACACGGCAGCTGCGTACGCGGCGAGTGCCGCGGCGTTTCGGGGCGCGAGGGACAGCCCGACGTCGATCGGGCGGTCTCGGGCGAGCGCGCCCCGTGCGACGGCGCCCTGCGGCAGACGCGGCGCGGCGCCGACCGCGACGAGAGCCGCCGCGCGCCCGGGTCGTGCGGCAACTCCCGTCGCGCCGGCTCGCGTCGATGCGAACGCCGCCGGTGAGTACACGAAGAGGGGCGTAGACAGCGCGACGACGGCGGCCGCACGAGCGACGTGTGCGACCCGGGCACGAGCCGGGGGGCGCGGAGCGACGCGGCGCCGTGGCACGCGACGACCGGGCGCCCGGCTCGAACCCCTCACCAACGACACGAGCCCTCCTCGCCACGGCCGCCCGTGCCTCGACTGCCGGACGGCGGCCCGCCGCCCGGTGACGCTGCCGCGCCCGATCGCCCGGCATGCCCCCGAGCCGCTCCCGCCGTCACGGTCCCGTTGCTACTGCCACCGCCTGTGAACCCGCTGGGCGCCGGTGGTCCCTGCCAGGAGGGTGCCGGCGACACACCCCGCCGACCGGCAGGGTCTACCAGGGCGCGCGACTGCGGTCAACGCGGCCCCCGCGCCTCGATCTCGTCGACGAGATCGGCGACCGACGCGACGATCCGCGTCGGGCGGTAGGGGAAGCGCTCCACGTCCTCGGGTCGCGTGACCCCCGAGAGCACGAGTATCGTCTCGAGCCCCGCCTCGATCCCCGCGATGACGTCGGTATCCATGCGGTCCCCGATCATGACCGTGGACTCGGAGTGACCGCCGAGCACATTCAGCCCCTCGCGCACCATGAGAGGGTTCGGCTTGCCGACGAAGTACGGCTCGACGCCGGTAGCCTTCGTGACGAGAGCGGCGACCGATCCGGTCGCGGGGAGCGCGCCCTCACTCGACGGGCCGATCGAGTCCGGGTTGGTCGCGATGAAGCGGGCCCCGGCGGCGACGAGGCGGATCGCCTTGGTGATGGCCTCGAAGCTGTAGGTGCGCGTCTCGCCGAGGACGACGTAGTCCGGGTCGCGGTCGGAGAGCACATAGCCGATGTCGTGCAGCGCGGTCGTGAGCCCGGCCTCGCCCACGGCGAACGCGGTCCCGCCTGGACGCTGGCTGTCGAGGAACCGTGCGGTCGCGAGCGCGGACGTCCACAGCGCGTCGACGGGGATCTCGAGACCGCTCGCCGCGAGCCGCGCAGCGAGGTCCCGCGGCGTATAGATCGAGTTGTTCGTGAGGACGAGGAAGCTCAGGCCAGCGCCGGTGAGCGCCTTGACGAAGCGTGCGGCGCCGGGGAGGGCGGTCCCTTCGTGGACGAGCACGCCGTCCATGTCGCACAGCCAGCTGATCGGGGCACGTCGGGTCGCCATGGTCCAAGTATGCGACCTCTAGGCATGGACGCGGCATTCGATCACCTCGGTGGCAGCTGCGCCGAGCGCCGAGAGGAATTCCTCGGGAGCGCGATAGCGCCTGTCGGGGACTCGGCGTGCGACGAGGGGGAGCACGACCGCGGACTCGCTCATCGGGTAGGGGTCGAGGCGCATCGAGAACCGACCGGTCGCGATGCACCGGAGCGCAGCGTCGCCCCCGGCCGCGGGGACCGGCGCGATCTCGCCGTCCGCCGCGAGCCGGTAGGCGAACTGCAGGCTGAGCCGGTCCCACGCCTGGAGAAGGAGGTACTGCCGCCACACGAGCGGATCCTCGTGCGGCGGATCGTGAAGCGTGGCGCCGACGATCGGGGCGGCCGCGGTGGCAAGTCGCCGCTGCAGCGCCATCTGGTCTGCGAGGAACTCCTCTACGAGCGCTCGCTCGGCGTCGTCGAAATGCTGCTCCGCGAGGCGGAAGGTGCCGTACCGGTCGTTGTATAGCCCCGCCCCGTGCATGCTCACGAGCAGCCCGGCCATCGGGTCGATCTGCGCTGCGCGCGCGATCCCATATTGGTAGAGCGGCACGTGCTCGAGCGGCGTGAGATCGACGAACTGCACTGGGACGCCCGTCGCGTCGTCGATGCCCGGGTGGCGCTCCCACGCCGCCCAGCCGTCGTCGTGGTGAGTCGCCGCGAGGTGCACGGCAGCCGGCAGCTCGGGTCCTGGCATGCGCTCGTTGCCCCACGCCGTAGCGATCACGCCGCTGTGGGTCCCATGGTCCGGCTGCATGACGACGAGTAGCTCCCCGCCGAGGCGCGAGAGGATCACGGCGCGGGCGGCTCGCGCTCGACGGTCACGTGCAGGTCGCCGAAAGGCGTGTCGACGACGTCGAAGAGCCGCTCGGGTGCCGCAGGTCCGAAACGCTCGTCCACGGGCGCCAGCTGGACGCTCTCGAGGCCCAGCTCGATCTCAACGAGGTCGCCCGCCTCGAGGGCGCGCCGCCCCATCGAGGTGAGGAGGTGCTGGAGGGAGTTGCTCCGCTCCGAGGCGAAGGCGTCGACGAGCGATCGGCGCACGACGTCACGCGTGCGCGCCCAGTCCTGCGAAGCCGCGCGGCCGCGCCACCGGGCCGCGAGCCGGCCGGCGATCGGGCGGCTGTGGTGCGCGACGTTCGTCGTGTACCCGTCCACGACGAAGCCCTCGAACGCGCTGCCAGCGGTCAGAAGGAGCGTGATCCCGGCGAGCCCTTGCCAGAGCTGCACCGGACCGCCGTCGGCGAGCGCTCGCACGACGCGGCGCTCGCACGAGTCGAGGGCGAACGCAGCTCCCCCCTGCGCGCTCCCGGCGCGGGGAGGGTCCGCGTCCCACCCGCTCGCGCGCGCCCAGAGGCGCTGTTCGATCGAGACCTCGACGCGGCGCACGAACGGGTAGCAGTGCGACAGCTCGGCAACGATCGCGAGCGCGACGTCCTCGACGGCCGCTGGAAGGAGGCGGCCCACGACCGCCGTCACGAGATTGCGCTGCCCGTCGGTCGTCACCATGTGCGCGTTGTCGCCCGCGAGGTAGGCGTCGTCCGCTCCCCCGCTGAGGCGGACCGCGACGGTGAGGTCTACGAGGCCGTCGACTCCCGCGTCGCCGAGCATCCCGAGGAGACGGATCCCGCTCTTGCCGTAGCCATGCTCGCCGAGGACGCCCCCGTCCCCCCGACCCGCGCTCCCGTTCACGACGAGAGGGTAGCGGCGCTCGCCGACTCGAGGTACCCGACGGTCCCGTAAAGGACGAGCGTGACGGCGCTCACGATTGCGACGCTCGACCAGAGCGTGTTGAAGTCCGAGCCGATCAGCGCGGCAGCCATGAGGTGGCCGAGACCGTCGCCTGTGAGGAGCCATTCGGCGAGCACCGCGCCGAGGATCGACCCTGGCATCGCGACCTTCGTCGCGGCGAACAGGCTCGGCAGCGCGTAGCGGGCTCGAACCCGGACGAGCGTCGCGACCCCTGACATGTTGTAGGCGCGCGCGAGCTCGAGAGCCTGCGGTGGCACGGACTCGAGCCCCGATGCGACGAGCACGAGGGACGGGACGAAGCTCACGATCCCCGCGATGACGACGACTCCGAGGAGACCCTGCCCGAACACGAGCGCGACGAGCGGCGTCATCGCAACGAGCGGCACGGAGCGAAGCGTCATGATGATCGGCATGGCTGCGGTCCCGAGCCGTGGCACCTGGACGAGGACCGCGGCACCGGCGACGGCGCAGACTGTGCCGACGAGCCATCCGAGCATCGCGTCCTGCATCGTCGTGCCGAGGGCGGACAGTGCGATGCCGCGATTCGACGCAGCTCCCGGACCCGTGACGAGGAAGGACCACACCGCGGCGGGGGACTTTGCGAAGTAGGGCGAGAGGCCGCTCGCACGTAGCGCGACCGCCCACACGAGAACGACGCCCGCGAGCGTCGTCAGCGGCGTGAGCACTCGGCGCAGCAGGCGCAGTCGGCCCACTCCGCCCGCAGCCGGAGCGGCAGAGGTCGCGGTGCCCGTGTCCGGTGCACCCGCGACCGCCCGGAGGGCGAGCTTGATCGCTGAGTACGCGAGACCGGATACAGCCGTCGCGACGAGCCCGATCGCCCACGTCCGCGGCACCTGGAACGACTCTTCGGCACTTACCATCGCGACACCGAGCCCCTGGTCGCCGCCGAGGTACTCGCCGATGATGGCTCCGAGGATCGCCGCGGGCGCCGACAACGCGAGACCCCCGGTCGCTGCGGGGATCGCTCCCCGGACCCGGACGCGAAACAGCTCGGTCGCGCGCCCGCCGCCGTACGCGCGCACGAGATCGAGCGAGGACTGCGCCGTCGAGCTCAGACCCGTCAGGCACGCGACGAGACTCACGAAAAAGACCGAGAGAGCAGAGATGAGCACCTTCGCTGCGTCGGGACCGAGGAAGATGAGAAGCAGTGGACCGATGGCAACGGTCGGGACGCAATAGGTGATCGCGCCGAAGCGCTGCAGCCCACGCGACATGCGCGGCACGAGGAGCGCGACCATCGCGAGGACGACCGCGGCGACATTGCCGATGAGCCAGCCGCGACCTGCCTCCCACATCGTCGTGCCGAGGTCCGCGACGTAGAAGCGGTCACGGACCATCGCGGAGACGACGTCGCCGGGAGGAGGGATCACGTGGCGACCCGCGAACACGGTCGTCGCGAGGAGCTGCCACGCGCCGGCGAGGCCGAGGACCGCGATCGCGGCCTCGGCACGTCGTGCGAGGTGGGTGCGCCTCCCGCGCGAAGAGCTCGACGCGAGCTGGAGCGTCACCGCGAGTGGCTCCTCACGCCCTCCGCTCGCCGCGGCTCCTCGGAGAACAGCAGGCTAGACACGCGGTCGCACAGCGAGTGGAACTCCGGGGACCGGAGCGTGTCCGGCGAACGCGGGCGGGCGAGGTCGACCGGGATCGTCTCGACGACCCGCCCCGGTCGCGGAGCGAGGACGGCAATCGTGTCCGCGAGGAACACCGCCTCGCTGATCGAGTGCGTGACGAGGACCGTCGTCGGCGAGCGCTCGCTCCAGATCCGCTGGAGCTCGATGTTCAACCTGTGGCGTGTCATCTCGTCGAGCGCGCCGAACGGCTCGTCTAGAAGCAGCACCGCCGGGTCGAGCACCAGAGCACGAGCGATGGCGACGCGCTGGCGCATCCCGCCCGAGAGCTGGCTCGGCTTGGCACGCTCGAAACCCTCGAGCCCGACGAGCCGGATCAGCTCGTCGACGTCGGAGTCGAGGTCGCGGCGGCGGGCGATCTGGAGCGGGAAGCGGATGTTCTCCGCCACAGTGCGCCACGGCAGGAGGGACGCGTCCTGGAACGCAATGCCGAGATGGTGCAGGCGCCGCGCGACGCCGGGGGCCTCGTCGTGGACCCTCGCGGTTCCCTCCGTCGGCTCCTCGAGGTCCGCGAGGATCCGGAGGAGGGTCGACTTGCCGCATCCCGACGGCCCGATGAGCGCGAGGAACGAGCCACGGGGCGAGCGCAGCGTCACGTCCTCGAGCGCGACCACCTCGCTGCGGCGAGCGACGAAGCGCTTCGTGACGTGCTCGAACGTGATCCCCGGCGGCGGGACGGCGGTGCGCTGTCCCGTCACCGGAGACGAGGGCGCGACGACCGGCGCCCCCGACAGCGCGGCGTGCCGGTCGTCGCCGGGCGCTCGGGCTCGGCTCTCGAGAGCGGTCACCCGGCGCTGCCGCGCTGACGGGGGCGCCATCGCTAGGAGATCACGCCGTGGCTGTAGACCTCGGCGAGGATCTCGTTCGTGAAGAGCCTGGGCGACGCCTTCGTGCCTCCGAGGGCCAGCGACTTCACGGTCTCGTCGACGGTCTGCGGCGAGAGCCAGAAGAGCCCGTGCGCCGCGGTCGTCGCACTCCTGACGAGCGCGGCCTGCGCCTTCATGTCGAGCGTCTGCTGCTTCAAGTCGAGTCCGAGGTGCTTGCCGTAGACATCGACGGCGAGGTGCGCCGCTTCAGCGGGTGCCGCGAAGCCCGCGTGCCATCCCTTGGCCTCACCAGTCATCATCCCGACGATCTCGGCGCGGGCCTTCTTGTCCGCGAGGTCCGAAGTCTTGACGATGTAGATGTCGTCGACGATCGGGTATCCGAAATCGTTGAGCAAGAACGCATAGGTCTTCACCCCTTGCAGGTCCAAGATGATCGGCTCGTTCGTGTAGAAGCCGATGAGCCCGTCGATCTGGCCACTGGCGAGCGGCTGGGGAGAGAACTGGACCGTGTTGACCTTCACGGATGTGGGGTCGATCTTGTTGACCTTCAAGAATGCGTTCCAGATCGGGAGGTTGGTGTCCGAGACCCCGATCGTTTTGCCGATCATGTCGTGAGGGGTCTTGATCGGCGCAGACGCCCGAGATACGAGGCACGTCGGGCTCTTCTGGAAAGCTGCGCCGATGATCGTGAGCGGGGCACCGTTCGCGATCGCCTGTGCACCCTCGGCCGTGTGCGTGATGCCGACGAGCGCTTTGCCGCTCACGACGACCGGCTCTGGCGATAGGTTGGGGCCGCCGGGGAGCACCGTCACGTCGAGCCCGGCCGCGCGGTAGTAGCCCTTCGCGAGAGCCATGAGCGTGCCGGCGAACTGGACGTTCTGCAAGTAGTCGAGCTGGATCGACGCGCTCGCGAGCGACGCAGCGCGTGCCGACGCTCCCGCAGCCGAGCCGAGAGCGCCGACGAGCTCCGGCGCGATCGCCGCGCCAAGGGCAGCCGCTCCCGCCCGCCGCAGGAAACGCCGCCGGCTCACCGTATGGCGACCGTCGCCACCAAGACCAGTGGGCGCTGACGTGGCAGGGAAGTCCGAACCGTGCACGAGATCTCCTCATCCTTTGTACCTATGGGCGGGCGTCCGCACGAGCGGGGTGCCGGCTTCCCCCATCCGGCGCCGAGCTGGGCGCCGGAGGACCGACACGACTTGTATACGATCCGGTCGTTACGCGACGGTTCCCTGCGGGTTTCCATCGTGTGAACCCGGGACCGTGGCGGGTAGGCACCATGCACGCGCTGGCAGGTGACTAGTGGCGCGAGCGGGCCCAGCCCCTACGGGCGCGCGTGAGCTGCGGCCGTGCGCCGGACGTGTTCGTCCGCGATCGCGCTCGCGCGGTTGCAGTCGCCCGCCCGGATGGCACTGAGCAGCTCCGCGTGCTCGGCCCAGCAATCGTCGGTCCTGGCGTGCGCGTGACCCGGATAGATCCAGTCGATCTTCGCGGAGAGCTGCTCGAGAAGCTGGAGCACGTGCGTCGTCGCCGACGCTTCCGCGACGAGCCGGTGAAAGCGGTCGTCGAGATCGCCGAGCTCGTCGAGGCGACGCGCCGCGCGCGCCGCGAGAGCCGCGGCAAGGATCTCGTCGAGTCGGCGGAGGTGCTCGTCGGTCCTGCGCTGCGCGGCGCGGCGGACCGCGCGCATCTCTATGGAGATACGCACCTCGAGCAGATCCTCCGCCTCACTCTCGGTGAGGAACGCGACGACCGCGCCGGCGTGCAGGCTGATCCTCACGAACCCCTCAGCTTCGAGGCAGCGGAGTGCCTCGCGCACCGGCACGCGCGAGACGTCGTAGCGGAGAGCGAGCCGTTCCTCGGGCAGGCGTTGGCCGGGCAGGAAAGTGCCGCTCACGATGTCCGAGCGAAGGGCGTCCGTCACCTTCGACTGGCGCTTCGGCGACGACGCGGCGTCCCTCGGGCGACTCACCACTCCCACGTCGGTCGCGTCCTTCCTCCCGGCCAGCGCGCCGCCGGCGGTCGACGACCGTCGAGACGCGCGGCGAGCGGCTCCGAGACTGGGTGACACGTCCCGTCAGCCGTGCCCTTGGAGGATAACCGCGCCCTCCCGGTGTGTCCGTCTCGAGCGATCGCGCTCGGGCCGTCGGCCATTGCGCGGCAACTCCGCGCGACACGAGGCCGCGGAGGTTCCCGAGCGAATCGCGCCGAGGCGGCTGGCCGTGGCGGTCGCCAGGCGTCCGGACCACGCCTCGCCGGGCGGTCAGGCGATGCGAGGAGCCTCGCCGATCCCGCGGCGCCGAGGGCCGAGACGATCGGGTCCGGGCACTGTGTCGTCGACTCGTGCACGAGGACTGGTCCGCGCCCGTGCAGATGCCACGATGCAGGTGCCCGCGGGGCGCGCGGTGGCCTGCGCGACCGCGATCCTCGTCTCGCCGACGCCGTCCATCGACGGCCCGGCGCTCCGGAGCGAGGCACCCGCGCGAAACGGTCGTGCACGAAAGCAGCTACACCATCGAGACGTGAGGTCGCGTCGGTCCCCGCTGCATGGACGACGCGCTGCGAGCGTTCGTCGGGTAGTTCGCGAAGACATATCACGCCCAAGGGCGCGCATCGCGTCCTCGCTGGCCCTCTGGGCCCCAGGCGCGAGATGCTCCTCGCGCCGAGCTAGGACGTCGTGGACGGCCTCGGCGTGTTCACGCTCGTCCCCGTCGCCGTGCGCGTGGCCGACAAGAGGAGATGCCGCCAGCCGGCGGCACGACGCCGTCGATGTCGACGACGTCGTGCTCGTGGGCGGATTCGGACGGTCCTCAGGACCCACGAGCGGCCGATTACCGCTGCTCTGGCAGTGGTGGCGACACCACGTGACCCTCGCGCTCCGCAGCGACCGGCACAGACGCCCCAAGCGTCGGGTTGCGACCGCTCTCGATGCAGCTCGACGCGGAACGAAACCCTTCGGCCTCCTCGCACCCGGGGAGGAGTCGACCGATCGAACGCATTCGACGAGGGTCTCCTCTCCGACCGCCGCTCTGGTCACAGGCGGCTCGATGTCCAGCCCGGAGCCAGAGAACCTGGGATCGCTACTTCGGCGCGGGCACAGGAGGCGCTCGCGGGGAACCTGCCGACGCGGACGCCCCGTGGCCGCGCTCGTGTCGCGGGGAGGCAGTGGCGGCCTCGCCAGGCCATCCTCGCCGAGGTGAGCCGCGACTAGTGCCTCGCGCGTCTCTCGGCGGGCCCATCCGCGTGATGATCGTGCCGCGCTCGCCGCGAAACGCTCGGACGAGGGTGCGGCGCTCGCCGCGAAACGCTCGGACGAGGGTGCCGCGCGCGCCGCGAAACGCTCGGACGAGGGTGCGGCGGCGCACCCCGTTCTCGATGTCGGCCGGCGAGCCTGTACCCTTGCTCCCGCGCGCCCGGCACGCGAGGCTCTCGACGACGGCGCAGCGAATCGGTCGGCGCCGGAAGGCGCCGTGCCGCTGGGAGAGGTGCGAGAGCGGCCGAATCGGGCTCACTGCTAATGAGTTGACCAGGGAAACCGGGTCCGAGGGTTCAAATCCCTCCCTCTCCGCTCGACGACGGGGTGCCGATGGCGCCCCGTCTCGCGCGTAGGGGCTCGGCGGGATCAGTCCCCGGAGCCTCCTTCGGCCTCCACGGCGCCGCTCGGCTCGGGAGGTTCGCGGGGAGGCGCCGCTGGCGCGGCCGTTCGCCCCGTGGGCGGCGGCGGCTTGGGTGAGACGCCGGGCCAGCTCGCGCGCGGGGCGCGGCGGAGCGGGGGGTCCTGGGACGGCTTCGGCGACACTGCAGGCCAGCCTGGCGAACCGGGTCCCGCGGTCGGCTGATCGTCCGGCGGGCCCGAGAGCTCGGGCTCGGCCGCGGAGTCGCGGGCGTCGTCGCGCGGGTCGACCGCCTGTGACTCGAGCCACGCGCGGCTCGAGTCAATCGGTGCCGCTGGTGCCCCCGCGATCGTCGTGCCGGGAACAACGATCCCTGATGCACGTGCGATCTCGATCGGCGAGATGGCGTCGCGCTGGGATCGCTGCCCGAGGTAGACCACGACGACCAGCGCGACCTGCAGCGGAGTGAGCAGGATCTCCAGCGCGTAGACCGCGACCTGCTCGGCGACGACCTGCGAAAGAGGCGAGTGCGCGAACGCAGCGCCCGCTATCGCCCCGACAGGGAGTGAGCAGGCGAGCACGAGGAGCTCGACGAGGACGTAAGCGACGAGCACGGCAACGCGCCGACCGCTCACGAGCTCGGACGAGCGCCGGAGAGCGCGCCGGACACCGCCGCCCTCCATGACGACGACGGGCATTGCGACGAACCACGTGCACCAGAGGACGATTCCGGGAACGACGAACACCGCGAGCCCGATGGTCGAGAGAAGGGCAACTGCGAGCCCCGTCGCGCCGACGTCCCGCCAGCGGGCGGTCGCGACGCGGCACGACTCCCGCCAGTCCGGCCGCGCGCCGACATACGCGCTCGTCGCCGCATGGACACCGGCCGCCTGGGCGAGGAAGCCTCCGAGCAGGACGACGCCGAGACCGACG
>DATLRJ010000104.1:0-9681 GCA_035534715.1 Acidimicrobiales bacterium
GTGTGCGTGTACGGCGACATGGCGGACGGATCCGTGGGGAGCGAAGGCGAGGAAGCCTCGGCGGAGCGGCGCTCGGCCGGGGAGTCGGGCCCGGATGCGGCCTCCGAGGATCCTCTACTCCCGCGCTCGTCGGTGTCGTCAGTGTCGTCAGTGTCGCCGGTGTCGCCCGAGCTCGTCACCATCCGCCCTCCTGGTGGCGCGCCGTGCACGATGACCGGCGAGGACCGGGGACGGCCCTCGCGCTCCAACGGCGCGCCCCCATCCTACGGGGCTTGGGTGGGAAGGCGCCGAGGAGTTGGTCCCGCCATGCCTGCGCGGTCGAGACACCGCTACGGCGCGGCGGGCAGTCGAGCAGGCCACGGCCGCATGCCAGCAACGGCCGCCGACCCCCCCCGGGGGCGCACGACCGGCGCGGCGCTCGTCAGGAACGCGGGCGCACCCGAGCTAGCCGCGCGACGAATGCGCCCGCCGGCATCGGCTTCGCGAAGTAGTACCCCTGGCCGAGCGTGCAACCGAGGTCGACGAGGCACGCTCGTTGCGCAGCGGTCTCCACCCCCTCGGCGACGGCGTCGATCTCGAGCGCGCGTGCGAGCGCCGCGATCGAGCGGACGACCGCGGCCGCGTGCGGGTCGTCACAGACGCCGCCGACGAGGGCGGAGTCGATCTTGACCCCGTCGACCGGGAGACGCACGAGCCGCAGGAGCGACGAGTAGCCGCTCCCGAGATCGTCGAGCACCACGGCGACACCGCGGGCGCGCACCTCGGCGAGCTGCGACGCGGCGCCCTCGAGGTCGATGACCTCGGAGCTCTCGGTGAGCTCGAGGACGAGGCGCGCGGGATCGAGCCCGCTCTCGTCGAGGGCGCGCTCGACCACGACCGCGAGGTCGCCGCCGTCCAGCTGGAGCGGGGACACGTTCACCGAGACGGGCACGGGACCGCGGGAGCCGCTGGGCCACCTCGCCGCGGCACAGCACGCCTCGTCGAGCACGAACCGCCCGAGCACCGGCACGACGCCGGTGGCCTCTGCGGTTTCGACGAACCCGGACGGCGCCACCCGCCCGAGCTCCGGATGCTGCCACCGCACGAGCGCTTCCGCGCCGACGATCGTGGCGTTCGCGAGCTCGACGATCGGCTGGAAGACGCAGTGCAACTCGCGCCGCGCGATCGCCCGGCGGAGGATCGCGCCGTTCGCGAGCCGAGCCATGTGGTCATCGACACCGAGAAGCGCGGTCGGGGAGGCGCTGCCGGGCACACGCACGCCGCCGTGCGTGGCGGGGACGGCGCTCACGTACCTCGGCTCAACGCCGCGCCCGATCCGGTCGTATCGGGCATCATGAGCGAGAACGCTACTTATAAGTATGTAGATCGTCAAGTAGCACGACGTCAGTGTCGAACGCGTGGAGGGTGAGCTGCAGCGAGCGCTCGGCAGGAGGCTGCGCTCCCATCGTGAGGCGCTCGGGCTGAGCCAGGAGTCCTTCGCCGAGACGGTCGGGGTCCACCGCACGTACATGGGCGGCATCGAGCGTGGGGAGCGCAATCTCACCCTCAAGTCCGTCGAGCGCATCGCCGCGCGGCTCGGCGTCGAGCCGATAGAGCTCCTCGGCGCGTGCGCAGAGGACGGCCGGCCCGTCGACCCGTAGCGCGTCGTGCGGCCTCGGCGAGACGTAGGACCCGGCAGACGCGATCCGGTCCCGTCCGTAGCGATACGCGTCGCGGCGCGGCCGTCACAGCGCCGGGATACAACTTCCGAGCACTCGCCGGACGCGACGGTCCCGCGGGTTGGAGGAGGTGCCGTGCGTCAGCACGAGCCAGGGTCGGCGATGATCGGCGGCGGCCGATGAGAAAGGGCGCACGTCGGCGCGATGCCGCGCGCCTCGATTCGCTCGAGCGGGCGATCACCGCGATCGAGCGCGAGGTCCGGACTCGCCGCCTCGTCGTCGTCGACGACGACGGCGACGAGAGAGTGGTCGCAGAGGTCGCGGACGGCCACGCGGAGCTCCGGCTCGATCTCCCGCGAGGACAGCGCGGCCAGAGGAGCTCTGTCCTGATCTTCGCGACGCCGCCGAGTGCAGAGCTCGGCGAGGGTGTCGGCCTCCAGCTGTGGGGTGACGGCGACAGCCTCCTCGAACTCTGTGCGTGGCGCTCCGGGGGACGATGGAACGCGCAGCTGCGCCGCGTGGCGCATCGCTGACCTGACCCGGCCCGGCCCGCACGCCCGCCCGCACGCCCGCACGCCCGCACGGTGCTACTTGACGATAGCGCTAACTATTCGTATCATCACCCCTCGCGGTCAACCGGCCACACAACGCGAAGGAACCTGACACATGTCGAACCTGCACTACGCGCCGCGCCGCTCGCGGCTCCGCCGCGTCCTGCGCGGCGTTGCTGCGTCGGTCGTGTCCCTGGCGACCGTCGCAGTCGCCGCGGCCTACGTGGTCGCCCCGACACGCACCGCCTTCGCGGTCACCATCGGGACTGAGCCCAACGCGGTGCCGGGCGTCGAGCTCCTCTACGGTCGCGTCACGGGCCCCGCGGGCGCACCGCTCGTACATGCCCGCCTCCTCGTCGAGCGCGACGGCCGAGTGGTCGCGCGGCTCACGACCGGGCCCCTCGGCACCTATCGGCAGCTGCTCCGGCTCGGCCGGGGCGCCTACGAGCTCGTGCTCAGCGCACGCGCCGGTGGGCGTTCGTTCGTCCACCGGATGAGGGTGGTCTTCGTTCCCGGGCGGCGGTACCGCGTCTCCGGGCGCCTCCTGCCGCAACGCGTGTTCACGTTCCTGCCGGTCGCGAGCTACTGACGCCGCGCCAGGTCGCGGAGGTGGGCGACGGGAACCGTCCCGACTCGATCGATGTCGTGCTCGGCACGCGCCCCGAGGCGATCAAGCTCGCGCCAGTCGTAAGGGAGCTGTCGTCACGGGGCGTCACGGTCCGCGTCGTCCTCACGGGTCAGCACCGCACCATGGTCGACGACCTCCTCGGGCCCCTCGGGCTCCGCCACTACGTCACCGCGGACCTCGGCGTGATGCGGCACGGACAGAGCCTCAATCGCCTCGTCGCCCGCGTCGTTCGCTCGATGGAGCAGCACTGGGAGCGGGACTCGCCGTCCGCCGTCGTGGTCCAGGGCGACACCACGAGCGCGATGTGCGCGGCGCTCGCAGCGTTCCATCGGCGGTTGCCCGTCGCCCACGTCGAAGCCGGTCTGCGCAGCGGGCGGCACGAGGACCCTTTCCCCGAGGAGGCCAACCGCCGGATAGTGACGGCGCTCGCATCCCTCCACTTCGCCCCGACCGAGCGGGCTCTCGGGAACCTGCTTCGCGAGGGCGTCGAGCCGGAGAGCGCCGTTCTCACCGGCAACACGTCCATCGACTCGCTGCGATGGATCCAAGGTCGCGGCCTCGGTACGAGCGCGTTCTCGCACGGCGCCCCCGGCCTCAAGGTCCTCGTGACCCTGCACCGTCGGGAGGCGCAAGGTGCAGCGATGCGGAAGGTCGCGTGCGCGCTCGCCGGCGCGGCATCGCGCTTCGGGCTCCGCGTGCTCGTCCCGATGCACGCGAGCCCGGCGGTCCGCGCGTCGATCGTGCCCGAGCTCGCGGGTCGTCGAGGGGTGACCCTCGTCGAGGCTCTCCCCTACGTCGACTTCGTCGCCACGCTCGCGGACGCCGACTTCGCCGTGACGGACAGCGGCGGCGTGCAGGAGGAGGCTCCGGCCGTCGGGACGCCGGTCCTTGTCGTGCGCGAGACGAGCGAGCGCATGGAAGCCGTCGACTCCGGCAGCGCGATCCTCGCTGGCACCGACGCGCGCCAGATCGGCCGGCACCTCGAGCGGCTCGCGACCGACAGCGGGCTGCGCGCCCGCATGGCTCGACCCTGCTCGCCGTTCGGGGACGGCGAAGCATCCCGGCGGATAGCGGACCACCTCGTCGACTCTCTCGTGCGCACGTCGGCGCGCGATGCCAGCGGGTACTGAGGCGTGCGACTCGACGTCACAGGCCCGAGCTACGCGGTCGCGGTGATCGTGGCGTACTACGCGACGCTGTTCGTGCTCAGCGCGCGTCGGGGCCCACGTCCGGCCACGAGCGTCCGGCGGCCGTGCTTCGTCCTCCTCGTCCCGGCGCGCGACGAGGAGCTCGTCATCGCCGATACGCTCACGACTCTTGCCGCGACCACCTACTCGGGCGAGTGGCGCGTGCTCGTGCTGAACGACGCGTCGAGTGATGCGACGGGCGAGGTCGCCCGCTCCGAGGCGCGGCTCGACGACCGTATCCGCGTCGTCGACCGCTGCGCCAGCGAGGGTGGTCGGGGCAAGAGCGCCGTGTTGAACCACGGCTACAGGCTCGTGACCCGGTGGGCCGAGTCCGGGGACCGGTGGCTCGCGGGCGCGGACGGCGACGACGTCGTCGTCGGCATCGTCGACGCGGACGGCAGGCTCGAGCCGTCGTGCCTCACAGCCGTCGCGCCGTACTTCGACGACCCGTCGGTGGGGACGACCCAGATCGGAGTTCGGATCGCGAACGCAGGCCGGAGCCTGCTCGCGCGCATGCAGGACATGGAGTTCGTCGCGTTCACGTGGCTCGTCCAGGTGGCGCGCGACCGGATCGGGTCCTCCGGGCTCGGTGGGAACGGTCAGTTCGTCAGGCTCTCCGCGCTCCGCTCGCTCGGCTCGACGCCGTGGGATCCCGCCGCCCTCACCGAGGACCTCGACCTCGGCCTGCGTCTCGTCGAGCACGGGTGGCGGACCCGCTTTTGCCAGTACTCCTACGTCGATCAACAGGGCCTCGAGACCTGGCGTCCGCTGCTACGGCAGCGGACGCGCTGGATACAGGGTCACTACCAGTGCTGGCGCCACATCCCCCGGCTCGTGATGGCTCGGAACGTCGCATGGAGGACTCGGGCAGACCTGGTGACCTATCTCGTCCTCGTGGCCACGGTCATGCTCGTCACCTTCAATCTCGCCGCTGCGATCCTGTCCAGCGCCGGCGCTATCTCGGTCAGCGACAGCTTCCTCGTCGGGGTGCTCCCGGACGGATTGTGGTACCGGTCGGTCTCGCTCCTGCTCTCCGTGCTTCCGCTCGCGATCTTCATGTCTGCATACCAACGTCACAGCCCTCATCGGTTCCGCTGGTACTCAGCTCCGGCAGGCGCCGCTCTCTTCACCCTCTACACCTACGTCTGGACGTACGCGACCGTGCGAGCGTGGGTCCGGATCGCCCTTCGCAGGGGATCGTGGACGAAGACGCCGCGCGTCGCGCTCGACGCCTCCCGCGACAGCGGGTACGACGGGGCACCACAGGTAGCATCGCCCCCGTGATCGGGACGCACCTGGGATCCATCGGGAACGCGACGCGCATGGGCGCGCTCCGGGGCGCATGGAGCGCCTGAGCGATCCCGCCGCACAGGAGGCCGCGCCCGCCCTCTGGCAGTTCCGCGGAATGCCCAGCACTACCACCCTGCGGGAGCTCGTCGTGGCGCTCCCGAACGTGCTTCGTGGCGGGTTCCCGAGTCCGACCGCCGTGCTTACGTAGCGAGCCCTCGAGCACAACATCAAGACCATGGCCCGACACCGCGCGCGTCGCGGCGTCGTGCTCGCACCACACGCGAAGACGACGATGTGCCCACGCGCCGCGCGCTGCGCGGGGTAGTCGGCGCCGAACAGGGGGCCGCGTCCTCTCTGTGCCGGAGCCGGGCGTCGCGTGGCTGGACCTTGGGCGGCGCGACGTGCCTTTCGACGCCGGCCGGCCGACCCCGTTCGCGACGAGCGGCCCGGTCGGCGCTGTGCGCACGCTCACCCGCATAGCCGTCGCCGAGCTCTACGACCAGCATGCCCGCCTCGCGCTCCCGCCCTCAGAGCACCCGGAGCTCGGCGACTGGGTCGGGTGCGGTGAATCGCATCCCTGCACCCTGTTCGACACGTTGTCCGTTCTCGCCGACGTAGACGACGACTGCCGACTCGTCGACGCCTACCGGGCCCTCTTCTGACCGGCCGCCGGGTCGGCCACCTGCGCGCTCCCGGCGCTCGCGGGCGCGAGAGGCGAGACGCTCCAGTCCCGCACGTCCGAGCCCTGGACGATCTGGCGGGACGTCGCCCCTGAGATCGAGAAGATGAAGTCGGCAGCGGGATACACGTGTTCGAAGCAGTCGAACACCTTGCCCGTCGGGTCCACGCTTCGCCCTCGCAACCGCACGATCTGGGCGTGGGCCGTGAGCTTGAGGAGGCGGCGCTCCTCGGCGTTCGGCGACACGACCTCGAGCAGCTGGTCCTCGTAGTCGTCCTCGAGCCCGTAACGCTCGGCGAGGAGCTCGTAGAGCGACCCCCCGAGCTCGACGGCATGGCGATCGAGCTCGGGAGCGAGCACGAGGGGGATCATCGCGGTCTCGAGGATGAGCGGGCGACCGTCGACGAGCCGCCGGCGCCGCACCTTCCAAACGGTCGCGGTGGATGCGATCTGCAGAGCGACGGCAACGTCGACCGACGGCGTGCCGCGATCGATCTCGAGGACCTCGGTCCGGATCTCGGCCGGGCCGTCCGCGCCATCGATCGTCGCGAGGAGGCCTCCCGGGCGCGCCGGCGCGGCGACCATTCGCGGTCGGGCGAGGAACGTCCCGAGACCCTGGTGACGGCGGACCGCGCCGACGCGCTCGAGCTCTTCGAGCGCGCGGCGCACGGTGATGAGGCTGACGCCCGCCCTCTTCGCCAGAGCCGCCTGAGTGGGCAGCATGTCCCCGGGCTCGAGTCGCTCGCTCGCGACGATCTCCTCGACCATCGAGATCACGTCCTCGTACAGCAGCGACTTGCGCGCCGCCGGCCGGTAGACGCGATCGGTCCCCGCCGCGGACCGCCGACCGCCGATATCGACTACCGCCATGCCGACGTCACCTTCCTCGTCGCCCAGCCGGCGGGCGTCGGCCGGTCCGGAGGTCGCGATCTGGCCAGCCCGCCAGCCGGGGCGCCGGGCAGCGCCGCCGCGACCGAGTTCTCCACGCGAGCACTTCGGCCGGCCAGGCTATCCGCGGCGCCCGCGCGTCACCGCTCCCTCGGCGGGGGTCACGCAAGGTAGTCGCCCGCAGCCCGCTCGAGCACGTTGCTCAGCTGCGCGACCTCCGGAATCGCTACCCACTCGTCCGGCGCGCCGAAGTTCCCTCCACACGGCCCGACGAGGAGCGTCGGCACGCACGACTCCTGGAGCAGCGCAGTGTCCGCCCACGCGTTGAGGCCCGCGGGGGCGAGACTGGTGCCGAGCACCGCACGCGCAGCCGAGTCGACGGTGGCGAACAGCTCCTCGTGGCCCGCGGCTCGGAACGGTTCGCGGTCGACTCGTACGCGGATCTCCGCGTCGAGCTTCGGGTGCTCGGAGCGGACCGCCTCGAAGATGCTCTCGACCTCGCGCACGCGGTCGGTGTCGCTGCGCGCGTTGAGGCACAGCCTCGGGCCCCCGCTCGTGCCTCGTAGCGTCGCGAGGAGGTTTGCCCTGCCCGGCTCGATCTCCTCGGTGGCGACCTCGGCCGGGAGGTCGGAGAGCCAGCTCTCGAGGTAGCGGGCGACGCCGAGCTCGCCCGAGACGCCCGGCACGAGCCACGGCGTCACCGACTCGATTCCGACGAGCGGCGACAGCAGCTCGAGGACCTCAGGGTTGCCGACTGGCATCAGTGCGCTCCTTGGCCGACGTGGCGGCCATGTTCGTGACCGAAGGCGGTGGCCCCGGTTGGGCTCGCGTGCTCCGCGGGTTCGAGCAGGGGGTCCGACGTCCGGCAGACTAAGGGCCCGCCGAGCTCGCGGTAGAGAGGGCTCCGCAGATGGAAGAGGCAGACCGGCGCCACGGCGACCGGTGACGGCGTTTCCCCGGCGAGCAAGAGGTGATCGCTCGGGCCGCTCCTCGACGCGACCGATAGCAACGCGGCGGTGTACGGGTGCCTCGGGTGCGCGACGACATCTACCGGCGGACTGACCTCGACGATGAGCCGGACGTCGGGACCGAGGAGATCGTCGACGGCGGTCACGAGCAACCGGGCGTACTCGGAATCACTCGGCGCGTCGTCGCTCGAGGCGTAGCGGACACCGAGGCCACCGCCGAGGTCGTAGGTGGGGAACCGCTCGTGCGACGCGGACGACTCGACCCGGCCGACGAACTGCGACGCGTCGTGACCTCTGGCCAGCGCCTAGCGGTCCTCGCGGCTACCCCGGGGCTGACGCGCACGACGGACGCTGGCGGGAACGCCTTCACCGCGAAGCACACCTCGGCCGCGCCGCCGCGCGCCGAGTACGACCTCCGGTGGGCAAGCGCCCGCCCGCGACCGCGTCGCGCGCTCATCGGGTCAGCGTCACCTTCGTGAGGCCCGCGGGCGTGTCGGGGTCGAGACGGCGTGCGAGGGCCCACGCGAGCGCGAGCTGCTGGCCGCGCACGGTCGCTACGAGCACCTGGAGCGGCTCGGCGACGCCTGCCGCCAACGTGAGGCGGTCCCCGGCCGCGGCGCCGGCGACGACGACGTCGGCACCGATCTCGGTGAGACGTCGGGTCATCGAGCGGACGTCCGCCACGCCGGGACCTCCGCCGTCGAGGACGAGCACCGGCGCGCCCGGGGCGATCGACGCGATCGGACCGTGCGCGAGGTCTGCAGTCGAGGAGCCCTGCGCGAAGACGCCTGCAGTCTCCCGGACCTTCAGCGCGACCTCGAGCGCGGCCGCGAGCATGACGCCACGCGCGACGACGACGAGATCCTCGCTCGCCGACCAGCGCGTCGCGAGCGCCTCAGGCGCGCCCGGGTCGGACAGCACCGTGTCGACCGCATCCGGCAGAGCCCCGACTGCGGCGTCGTCGAGAAGCGGCGCACGGCCGCGTCGCGCCCGGAGCCCTTCGGCCACGGCGAGGACCGCGAGCATCTGGGCGGACACCGTCTTCGTCGCGGGGACCGCGAGCTCGGTGCCGGCTGCGAGATCGAGATGCACATCGCCGACCGACGCGAGCGCGCTGTCCGGGTCGTTCGTGATCGCGACGACCTTCGCTCCAGCGGCGCTCAGCAGCTCGGCCGTCGCAACGATCTCCGGAGTCTCCCCGGACTGGCTGAGCGCGACCACGAGGTAGCCGGAGTAGTCGACGTCCGCCTGGTAAAGGGTGTGCACGCTCGGGGCGACGAGCCCCGCGGGACGCTGCCCTGCGCACTCGGCGGCGTAGCGCCCGAGCACGGCCGCATTGTCCGACGAGCCACGCCCCACGAACGCGATGCCGGCGAGCGCGCCGGGCACGACTCTCGCGACCTCCGAGACGAGCTCGGGCCATCGAGACACCATCGCCGCGAGGACCCTCGGCTGCTCCGCGAGCTCGGCCGCCATGCGCGAACCGTCAGCCATCGTCTCGACCTCGGCATCTCGCGAGCGAGGCACGCGGCACGACACCGTCGTCGGGAGGCCCGCCGTGGGCGAGCGCGACACGCACACGGTCGTGTCGCTCGCCGACGATGGACCACTTTTCGTAGCGCTCGGCGCTCGGCAGCACCACGACCGGTGGGGGGCCCGAGCCCGCGGGGAGGCTCGATCCGTCGAGCGCGAGCGCCACGAGCGACGCGGCACCACGCGCCGAGTAGCCCGCCGCGGAATCCGTGGCCGCGATCACGGTGCGCGACGACGCGTCCGCGAGGTCCGCGAGGAACGCGCGCGTCGAGGCGAGCGCGCCAGACATGTGCACGGTG
>DATLRJ010000105.1:0-26209 GCA_035534715.1 Acidimicrobiales bacterium
TCCCGTGACGGGGACCGCGACCGTGAGGTCGCCCGCGGCCGCCGCGTTGACGACCGAGAGGATCTCGTTCACCTTCGTGCGGAGCTCCTCGGAGGCCGCGTGCTCGCGCTCGGCGGCCCGGAGGCGATCGACCGCCGCGGAGAGGCAGGTGGCGAGGTTCGCGAAGCTCTCCACGCGGCGAGAGCCGGGGTCAAGCGCCGACGGCGTAGCGAGCTCGAGGAGCGCGACGACCGATCCGTCCGCGACGACGGGGACGATGACGACCGAGCCGGGCCCGGAGCCGTCGGGAGCGACGACGACCTCCCGACGGGCGATCGCGGTGCGGGCGGGCTCGGGGCGACCGTCGCCGGACGCGGCACCGCCCTCCAGCGGCACGAGGTTCGCGAACCGCAGGTCGAAGCCGCGTCGCGCCGCCTCGGTCGCCGCACGAAGCGCCTCGTCGGGATCGTGCTGGGCCTGGGCCGCGTCGAGCACCGCGGCGACGCCGCGCGCATCGCGCGCCGCGGCCGCGTCCTCGGCGCTGCGCTGCTCGGACTCGTCGTGGCTCCGCTCCTGGGCGGCGATCGCCGCGTCGAGCCCCCGGGCGACGGTCCCGATCTCGTCCGAGCTGTCAATGCCCGCGCGCGCCGTGAGGTCGCCCGCGGCGACGTCCTCGAGCGTGGCGGAGATCACGCCGAGCGGCCTCGTGATCGAGCGGACCGCGTAGCGCGTCGCGACCGCCGCGAGCCCGATCCCGAGAAGGGCGAGCACGAGGAGCTCGAGGAGCGCCGAGCCGACGTTCGAGACGACGGAGGACTTGACCTGCGCGACGACCTTCACGATGGCGTTGTTCAGGGCGTTGAAGTCCGCCTGGGTCTTGTTCGAGATCTGGAGGTTGGAGACCGTCATGACCGAGATCGCGCCCCGCGGGTTCCACGCGGCGACGTCCGCGAGCACGACGTCGGTGAAGCGGTTGTAGCCGGCGAGATCGGCCTCGGTGACGCGTAGAGTCGTGAGGAACGACGCGGGAAGACCGAGCGCTCCTGCGAGATGGTCGAGCGTCGCGAACGACGAGCGCGCCTGGGCGTAGCCCTGCCTCACCTGGCCCGACGTCACCCGTGCGAGCGAGACGTTGGACGCGGTGCGCGGCAGGGCCGCGACGGCCGCCGCCATGTTCGACTGGTCGTCGTCGGTCAGCCAGCCCTCGTAGGCGTTGCGCTCGGCGACGAGAGCGTTCGTGGCCTCGCTCGCGGTGACGGCCTTGGACTTGGAGGACGTGAGGCCCTGGACGGACAGTCCCATGCACGCGGCCCAGACGACGCCGAGGACCGCGACGAGCCCGATGAGGCGGCGCGACACGCTCAGGTCCGCGAGGCGCCGCGTCGAGCCGGGCGAACCGGCACGCGGGGCGCGCGCGTCGCCGCGCGCGCCCCGCGGCGCACCGGGGGGCCGGGGGGACGAAGGGTGTGCCGCCCACGTCCCGAGGGGCGCGGGCTCGGGCGCCGGGGCGGTCCGGGCGTGGCCGACCGTCGCGACGATGGCGCCGGTGTCCGACGCCCCGCCACGCGCTGCGATCACGTCGCGCTCGCGAAGCGCGAACGGCCGGAGTGCTGCGGGGGTGCCTTCCCGGCCCCCCGTGTCCTGACTTGGCATCTCGTGCCCCTTCGATCACCGTTCCGGCGAGCGGGTGCATGCGACCCGCTCCTCGCTGATCGCCCCTTACGGCAACGAGGAGCGCGGAGTTGACGGATCGGAGTCGGGGACGAGCGCGTTGAGGGCGTCGATCAGCTGGCGGAGCCGTCCGTTGTGGACGCGGTCGAAGTCGAGCGCGATGCGTGGGAGGGTGAGGTGGTCGGCGCTCGCGCGCTCGGGAGGAAGTGGGCCGGTGCGCCAGATTCCGCGCTCCGAGCAGATGTCGGCGAACGCTGCCGACAGCATCGTGAGCTCCTCGTCGCTCGGCCCGTGCAGCAGCCGGACGACGAGCGTGCCGCCGACGTAGCGGAGCGAGTGGTAGTTGCGGTGGAACCCGAGCAGCTCGCGGATAGCGACGTCGACGTCGGCGGTGATCGTGTAAAGCGACGCGTCGAGCGGGTCGGCGAGCCCGCGACCGTAGACCTGCTCGGTGACGAAGCGCTCCCAGGCCTCCCAGTACGCGTCGCCCGGCGTGTCGACGAGGACGATCGGCGCGGGCTCCGCCTTGCCGGTCTGCACGAGCGTTAGCAGCTCGAAGGCCTCGTCGAGCGTGCCGAAACCGCCGGGAAGCACGAGGAACCCGGCCGACTCCTTCATCAGCATCAACTTGCGCGTGAAGAAGTACTTCATCTCGACGAGCTTCTCGTTCTCCGCGATCCACGGGTTCGCGGCTGCCTCGAAGGGCAGGCGGATGTTCACGCCGATGGCCATCTCGGCGCCCGCACCTTCGTTGCCCGCGGCCATGATCCCCGGCCCCGCACCGGTCACGACCATCCAGCCCGCGGCCGCGAGCCGCCGAGCGAGCTCCCGGGTGAGCACGTACAAGTTGTCCGAAGGTGCGGTCCGGGCCGATCCGAAGATCGTGACCTTCGGGATCTCCCGGTAGGGGGCGAACATCGCGAACGCGTCGCCCATCTCCGCGAGCGCGGAGCGGGCGATCTTGAGATCGAGCCGCGACGTGCCCCTCCGGGCGAGGTCGAGCGCGCTCGTGACGATCGCCCGGTGAAGGTCGCGATTGCGCCTCGCGCCGACTGCGTCGAGCAGCGAGTCGACGAGCACGTCCATCTCCTCGACAACCGCAGCTGCGGCCCCTGACGGCGGTGGACCGGCGGCTGCGGCCTCTGGCGGCGGACCGGCGGTTGCGGCCCCTGGCGGCGGACCGGCGGCTGCGGCCCCTGGCGGCGGACCGGCTGTCGCGGCGGTGGTGTCGTCCGACCGCGCGTCGGTCATCCGAGGAGCCCCCCGGCCGCCTCACGGTCGCACAGCCAGATCACGCGATGCGCGCGAACGCGTGCGGCCGGTAGGTCGGTGCCGCTGACGACATCGGCGAGGGCGCCGCGCTTCTCCTCCCCGCTTACGGCGACGACGACGAGGCGCGCGGACGCGATGGCCGAGTACGTGAGCGTGAGCCGCGTGAAGGGGTTCAGGCCGGACGGGTCGGCGTTCGTGACGACGTACCGGTCCTGCGGCGCGTCGAGGGCCTCGGAGCCAGGGAAGAGCGACGCCGTGTGACCGTCTGGGCCGAAGCCGAGCTGGACGAGGTCGAGACCGCCGGCCCGGCGGAGCTCGCGCTCGTACGCGTCGGGACCGTCGGCGCACGACATCGGGTGGAAGCCCGCCAGCGCGTCGACGCGGCGGCCGAGCGCCTCACGTATCGAGCGCTCGTTGGACTCGGGCGCGTCTTTGTCCACGCATCGCTCGTCGACGAAGAAGCACTCGATCGCCGACCAGTCGAGGTCGTCGCGACGCGCGAGCGCCGAAAAGCAGCGCGCGCCGGACGAGCCGCCCGAACAGGCGACCCGGAAGGGAGCGGAGTCGGGCCCACGGTCCGCGAGCGTCGCGGCGAGCTCGACGGCGACGATCTCCGCGAAGCTCGACGCGACGTCGTCGACGACGCGGATCTCGCCGTTCACAGCGCCCTCGTCAGGGGTTGCGCCACTGGCGCCCGCCGCCCTCGATCAGCCGGTCCGCCTCGATCGGGCCCCACCCGCCGGCTCGGTAGTGGGCGAGCGGCGGCTCTCCCTCGAGGAAGGCCTGCTGGATCGGAGCGACGATCTCCCATGCCTGGTCGACCTCGTCGCTCCGTATGAAGAGCGTCGCGTCGCCTGACATCGCGTCGAGCAGCAGCCGCTCGTAGGCGTCGGCAGTACCGCCCGGGAACGCCTCTGCGTAGGAGAAGTCCATCGCGACGCTCCGGACGCGGAACGCGGGCCCCGGCACCTTCGCCCCGAAGCTCAGCGCGATGCCCTCGTCGGGCTGGATGCGCAGAGTCAAGGTGTCGGGGCGGAGGTCTCGGGCGAGCTTGCCCGCGAAGGGGAGGTGAGGAGGTCGCTGGAAGACCATGGAGACCTCGGTCGCGCGGCCCGCGAGGCGCTTGCCGGTGCGCACGTAGATCGGCACCCCCGCCCACCGCCAGTTGTCGACGAGAAGGTGCATCGCGACGTAGGTCTCGGTCTGCGAGGTCGGGGAGACTCCCTCCTCCTCCCGGTATCCGGGCACCTCCTTCCCGCCGAGCACCCCGCGCTCGTACTGGCCACGGACGACGTTGTTCACCGCCTCGTCGGTGTCCGGGACGAGCACGGACCGGAGCAGCTTCACCTTCTCGTCCCGGATCCCGTCCGCGTCCATCGAGGAGGGCGGCTCCATCAGGGTGAGGGAGAGCACCTGCATGACGTGGTTTTGCACGATGTCGCGGAGCGCGCCGGCAGTCTCGTAGAAGCCGCCACGGTGCTCGACCCCGAGGCTCTCGGCGACGGTCACCTGCACGTGGTCGACGTAGCGCCGGTTCCAGATCGGCTCGAAGATCGAGTTCGCGAAGCGCAGCGCGAGGACGTTCTGGACAGTCTCCTTGCCCATGTAGTGGTCGATCCGGAAGATCTGGTCCTCTCGGAACGCCTCGTGGAGGCTCGCGTCGAGCTCCTTCGCGCTGGCGAGGTCCGACCCGAACGGCTTCTCGACAACGAGACGCGCGAAGGTGCCACCCGCCCCGGGGCTGTTGCACCTGTGCTTCGCGAGCGCCCCGGCGACCGCGCCGAACAGCGCCGGGATCGTCGCGAGGTAGTAGACGCGATTTCCCGCCGTGCCGCGCTGCGCGTCGAAGTCGTTCAAGATCTCGGCGAGGCGGGTGAAGGTCGCGTCGTCGCCGTAGTCCCCGGAGACGTAACGGAAGCTGTCGACGAGGCGGTCCCACGTGCCGTCGGAGCCCGAGGGGGCGACCTCGCGGCACAGGTTGCGGAAGTCGTCGTCGCTCCACTCGCTTCGCGCGACGCCGACGACGGCGAAGCCCTCGTTGAGCGAGCCGCGCTCTGCGAGCTGGGCGAGAGCGGGGAGGATCTTGCGGTGTGCGAGGTCCCCGGAGGCGCCGAAGATGACGAGAGCGAGCGGATCGGGCCGCCGCCCGAGGTCCGGATCGATGTCGTGGACGGTCGCACCGACCGCTGCGGTGCGCGAGGTCGTCGCGTCGAGTCCGACGCTCGCCAGGCCTGTCATCTCAGTAGAGGTCTCCCGGGTCGTCGACCGCGACGCGAAGCACGCGGCGCTCGTGGGACTGCAGGCTCTCGTGGTCGCCGATCACCTGGGCGGCGATGAGCGTACCGAAATCGTACGGCTTGCCCGGAATCGGGACGATCGGCCCAGGTGTGCGCCGGACGAGCTGGAGCGCGACGACCGACGCGGGCCCGCCCTTGTGGAGCTGTCCGGTCGAGTGGAGGAAGCGCGGCCCGTAGCCGGCGGTCACGGCCATCCCGCCGTGCGCGTCGCGGATGCGACGCCGGAGCGCCTCGAGGCGGTCCTCGCTCCCGTAGGGGAGGTAGGCCTGGATGCTCACGTAGTCTCCGGCACGGACGTTCTCGTCGAGCCAGGCGGGCACCTCGTCGGGGTCGACGGACGCGACGGACGGGAGAGGGAGCTCGTCGAGCACGCGCCCCGTGTTCGCCTTCGACTCGGCGACGTTCGGCTCGTCGAAGGGGTCGATACCGAGCACGTGACCGGCCGCGGCGGTCGCGATCTCGAGACGGAAGAACGCCGCACCGAGCTCGTGCGCGGCTCCGAGATGGACCGCGAGCTCGTGACGGTCGGGACCGTGCTCGGCCTCGGTCGTCGGCACGGGGATGCACCCGCGCCCGAGCTTGCCCGTCGACTCCGCGAGGAGCTGCTCGGCCCAGAGGCCGAAGTCGCGGTGGGGCTCGTCGACCCGGATCGTGACCTTGTCGCGGCCCTCGAGGGCGGCGTTCGCCATCTCGATGCCGATCTCCGCCGCGGCGCGGCGGTCTACCTCGAGGGCCCGGCCGCACAGCTCGGCGACGTCGTAGCCCGCGAGCGCCGCGGGGACGAGGCCGAAGTGCGAGAGGACCGAGTAGCGGCCGCCGATGTCCGGCCGGTTGAGGAAGATGCGATTGACGCCGATCTCGTCGGCCTGGGCCGCGAGCGGCGTGCCCGGGTCCGTGATGACCGCGAAGCGCTTCAGGTCCTTCTGCCGTCCCATCGCGTGGGCGAAAAGGACGTTGGGCTCGAGCGTCGTGCCGGACTTCGAGGAGACGAGGACGAAGGCGTCCTCGATCGGAGCGGCGGAGACCGTCGCCGGGTCGGTCGTGTCGCAGACGACGATGCGCCGGCCCGCGGGCGCCCCGAACGCGTCGCGGATGGAAGCGAGCACAGCCGGGCCGAGAGACGAGCCCCCCATGCCCAGCAGCACGACGACCTCCTGGTCGATCGAGGCCGCCCACCGCTCGAGCTCTCGCGCCGCGCGCTCCATCTCGCGCGGCTCGTCGAGCCAGCCGAGACGGTTCGCCGAGACGTTGCCCGCGGGCCAGAGCGACGCGTCGCGGGCGGAGATCCGATCAGCGAGCTCCTCGGCGCTCGCCTGGGAGGGGCTCACTGGCCGACGCCGAGCGTCGCGGCCTTCTGGCGCATGCCGTCGAGGAGCTCCTCGAAGGACTTCGCGAACGACGCGACGCCCTCTACCTCGAGCTGCTCGGTGACGTCCGCGAGCTCGACGCCCACCTCGGCGAGGCCGGCTATCGCGGCGTGGGCCCCGTCGAGGTCGGCGTCGATCGTCCGTGCGACGACGCCGTGGTCGGCGAACGCGTCGATCGTCGCAGGCGGCATCGTGTTCACTGTGTCCGGGCCGATCAGGGAGTCGACGTAGACAAGGTCGGGGTAGGCCGGGTTTTTCGTCGAGGTCGAGGCCCACAGCGGCCGCTGCAGCGTCGCCCCGCCCGCCACGAGCCCCGCGAGGCGCCCCGTCGTGAACCGCTCCCGGAACAGCGCATAGGCGAGCCGCGCCTGAGCGACGGCAGCCTGGCCGCGCAGCTCTGCGGCCCGAGCGGCTCGCGGCGAGCCCGGGTCGGACGCGACGATCGCGTCGAGCCGGCGGTCGACCTCGGTGTCGACGCGGCTCACGAAGAACGACGCGACGGACGCGACCGAGGAGGCGTCGCCTCCACCGGCCACGAGACGGTCGAGCCCGCGCTCGTACGCGTCGATGACCGCCGCGTAGCGCTCGAGGGAGAAGATCAAGGTGACGTTCACGCTCCTGCCCTCGGCGATCATCTCCTCGATCGCGGGGAGGCCCTCTCTCGTCGCAGGGATCTTCACGAGCAGGTTCGGAGCAGCTACGCGCTCCGACAGCGCGCGCGCCGCGGCCGTCGTGCCGGGAGTGTCGTGGGCGAGCGTGGGCGAGACCTCGACCGAGACGTAGCCGTCGCCCCCCGACGAGCGGTCGTAGAGGGGGCGGAAGAGGGCGAGCGCGCCGGCCGCGTCGTGGAGCACGAGGTCCCAGTACGCGTCGTCGACCGAGGTGCCGCCCGAGACGACGTCTGCGAACTGCTCGTCGTAGTCGTGACCGGCCTCGATCGACTTCGCGAGGATCGTCGGGTTGGAGGTGAGGCCGCGCACTCCGAGCTCGATGAGGGCGTCGATCCCGCCGGGTGCGAGGTAGGAGCGCTTCAGGTCGTCGACCCAGGGGCTCTGACCTCCGACGCCGTAGAGGTCGTGCACGTTCGTCACCAGCAGCTCCTCTCGTGTGGCGCGGGCACAGCCGCCCGGGCCCCGTGCCCTTCCCGGCGGGCCGCGACGTGCCGGCGGGAGAGGCTCACGGGCGAGCCTACGGCGCGGGCGAAGATACCGGGGTGTTGCCCGCGAGGAACCGGGGGCGGTCGAGGCGGATCGTCGCGCGCCGCGAGCGCGCGAGGGCTCGGATCAGCCACCAGCCTGGGTCGCGCTCGCCGGTGCCGAGGGAGAGCCGCGCGGACGTCGGGGCCGCGTGGTGGTTGTTGTGCAGGCCCTCGCCCGCGGTCAGCCACGCGAGCCACTGGTTGTTGCGCGCGGTGTTCGGGTAGGGCTGGGTGCCGACGACGTGGCCGAAGGCGTTGATCGCGCCGTTCAACATGAGGTAGGTGACCGTGTGGATCCCCGCCGCGATGAGCCCGTACTCCCAGCCGAGGCTGACGCAGAGGATCACGATGCCGATGCCGAGCCCGAGGAACGCGTGGTCGAACAACACCGTGTCCCACCGGTCCGCGGGGAGGTCCTTCGCGTAGCGCTGCACGGTCTCCCCGTCGCGCGCGCAGCGGCGGTAGAGGGCGACGTTCGCGAGCTGCACCTTCCAGAACGAGAGGAGCAGGGGGGAGTGCGGGTCCCCCTCGACGTCGGTGTACGCGTGGTGGCGGCGATGCACGGCCGCCCACTGGCGGGGGCGGATGCCCGTCGTGATCCACGTGAGGAAACGGAAGGCGAAGCGCGTGCCCGGCGTCATCGTCAACGCCTTGTGGGACACAGTGCGGTGCAGGAAGACCGTCGTGCAGAAGATCGCGATCTGGCAGACGGCGAGGCCGACGAGCACTGCGAGCAGGAGCTGGGGCACCTGGTCACGATAGCAGGGTCACCTGCAGACGCTCCGGCGTGGTGGCAGCGGCGTACCGGCCCAACTAGCCTGCCGCCAAGCCGGCGCGAACGGGCCACCTCCGTGCCAGCCCGCGGGCACGGGCGGCGCCGGCACGGGGACGAGGAGAGCGATGCGCGGCCTACGAGAGCGACGGGGGACCGAGCCCGCCCGCGCGGCGATCGGCGAGACGGTCACGATGCTCCGGCGCTACGTCGTCCAGGAGACCCTCGGCCCGCTGCGCCACGTGGCCCGCACGGTCGCGTTTGGCGTCGCCGGATCGCTGCTTCTCGGGACGGGGGGCGTCGTGCTGCTCCTCGCGGTGCTCCGGGTGCTAGAGACGGAGACCGGTGGCACGTTCGCCGGGAGCTGGTCGTTCGCCCCGTACCTGCTGAGCGCGCTCGTGGCAGCCGTGTTCGCCGGAGTGGCGGCGTGGCTCGGGCTGCGAGGCGCCCGGAGTGGGGGCCGGAGTGGCGCTCGGAGCGGGGGCCGCACGGCGCCCGGACCCACGCGAGACCAAGGAGGCCAGCCGTGACACCGACCAGGGGCGCCGGCGAGCGGATCGCGCTCGGCGACATCGAGGGCCAGCTGCGCTCGCTCGGAGGATCGGCCCACGCTGCGGTCACGGAGTCGAAGACGACGGCGCTCGCGGCGGCGGTCGTCGGGGGCGCGCTCACCGTCGCGTCCGTCTACTTCCTCGGCCGCCGGCGGGGAAGGCGCCGATCGACGGTGCTCGAGATCCGCCGGGTCTGAGGCCGTGCTCGCGCTGCTCGACCGGATCTCGCGCCGCATCGTGCGGCGGGGCCTGCGCCAGGGCCTTCTCGAGGGGAGCTCGCTCTGGCTCGTCGCGGGCGTGCTCGCGTGGCTCTTCCGCCTTCTCACGACTCCAGAGCGGCCACGCGTCGTACGAGAGCAGATCGCGCTCGGAGAGTCGATCCTCGTGACCCACGTGCCCGCGGAGCCGACGAGACGCGCGGCGCGACGCGCAGCGCGCCGCGGCGCACCCGGCGCACCCGAGGAGGCGTGACCGCCGGCTTCGCCGGCGCGCCGCGCCCGCGCGGCCCGCTCGTCGAGGGCGAGCGCGTCCTGCTCGTCGACCGCAAGGACCGGCGCTACCTCGTCCGGCTCGTCGCCGGCGGGTCGTTCCAGAGCCACGCCGGGGTCGTCGAGCACGACGAGCTCATCGGCGCGAGCGACGGGTGCGAGGTCGTCGCCCGCCGGCGCGACGGGGGGTCGGGGCCCGCGCGGCGCTTCCTCGCGCTGCGCCCGACGCTCTCAGACCTCGTGGTGAAGATGCCGCGAGGAGCGCAGGTGATCTACCCGAAGGACCTCGGGGCGATCCTCATGGCCGCGGACATCCATCCCGGCGTGCGGGTCCTCGAGGCCGGCGTCGGATCTGGCGCGCTGTCGATGACCGTGCTCAGCGCGGGCGCGATCGTCATCGGCTACGAGATCCGGCCCGACTTCGCGGCTCGCGCCCGGGCGAACGTCGCGGACCTGCTCGGCGCCGACGCCGCGTACACGGTCGAGGAGCGCGACGTCTACGAGGGCATCGCGCACGGCGACCTCGACCGTGTCCTGCTCGACCTGGCCGAGCCGTGGCAGGTGGTCGCGCACGCCGAGCACGCGCTCGTCCCCGGCGGGATCCTCCTCGCGTACCTGCCGACCATCAACCAGACCGCGGAGCTGCGCGCCCGCCTCGACCACAGCGGCTTCGGCTTCGCCGAGACCTTCGAGGTGCTACGGCGGACCTGGCACGTCGAGGGCCGGTCCGTGCGGCCCGACCACCGCATGGTCGCGCACACGGGGTTCATCACGACGGCCCGGCGCATCTCCCCGCGCTGGCGGGAGGACCCCGAGGCCTGATCGCGGCTCGTCCGGGCCCGGACGCGCGCATTATGTCGGTGAGATGACGCTAGCATTACGGCTAGATTGCTTTCCCAGTCTTGACAACCTTGTCAGGAGGGTGTTCAATCGCCGTGGGTGTTCGGGGGGATCTGTGCACGCGATGCGGGGGTGCATGGCCTCGACGATGACAACGATGTCGGACGCGGCGGGCGGGCGGCATCCGCAGTCGGGGGGTGAGCGGCGGTGACCACTACGGACGGGCCGGCCGGGACGCCGGGCGAGACGGCACCTCAGCCGGTGATCGAGGCGCGCGGCGTGTCGAAGAGGTACGGGAGCATCCACGCGCTGCGCGAGGTCGACATGTCGATCTACGCCGGCGAGGTCGTCGGACTCGTCGGCGACAACGGCGCCGGCAAGTCGACGCTCGTGAACATCATCGCCGGCGCTCTCGCCCCGACGACCGGCGACATCTACGTCGACGGCCGTCACGTGAGCTTCAAGTCGCCGACCGACGCGCGGGACGCGGGGATCGAGACCGTCTACCAGGACCTCGCGCTCGCTCCTGATCTCAGCGTCTGGCAGAACCTCTTCCTCGGTCGCGAGAAGACCGTCCGGGGCCCGCTCGGCTGGATCGGCTGGCTCGACCGGCGGGCGATGGCCCAGCAGAGCGTCACCGACCTCGATCGGACGCGCATCCGCATAGCGTCGGTCGCGAGCCGCGTCGGGCGCCTCTCAGGCGGCCAGCGCCAGGCCGTGGCGGTCGGCCGCGCGGCCGCGTGGGGCTCCAAGATCCTCCTGATGGACGAGCCGACCGCGGCGCTCGGCGTCGAGCAGCAGGCCAAGGTGGGCGAGCTCATCAGGACCGTCGCATCGGGCGGCCTGCCCGTCCTTCTCATCAGCCACAACCTCCCGCAGGTCTACGAGGTCTGTGACCGCATCCTCGTGCTCTTCCACGGCCGGCTCATCGCGGACCTCCGGCCCGCGGAGACGGACATGGACGGGATCGTCGCGTGGATCACCGGCTCGGCGATGCTCGCGGGCGGTCGGGCGACGTGACCGCCTCCCCGATGACGCCGGGCCTACAGCCGGCGCACGGAGCCGACGCCGAGGCCGAGGCCGAGAACGACTCCGCGCCGATCTTCCAGCGGTTCATGGAGCGCATCGGCGCCCTGTGGACCCTCGGCGTGCTCGCGGCGCTCGTCGTCGCGTTCGGGATCGCCGCGCCGACGCTCTACACGAAGGCCGCGTGGCTCGCGACCTCGAGCTTCGCCGTCGAGTACCTCATCTTGGCCATCGGCCAGACATACGTGATCGTGACCGCGGGCATCGACCTCGCGGACGGCGCGACCCTCGGCTTCTCGGCCATGGCCGGCTCGCTGATCATGGCGAACATGCTCGGGGCGCACTCCTCCGGCGGCCTCGCGGCATTCGCGGGCGTGCTCGTCATGCTCGCGACCGGGGCGGGGATCGGTCTCGTGAACGGGATCATCATCACGCGGGTGAAGCTGCCGCCGTTCATCGTCACGCTCGGCACGCTCACCGCGGTGACCGGCGCGACCGACCTGTTGAACAACGGCACGGAGATCACGAACCTCCCCGGCTTCGTCACCACGCTCGGGACCGCGAGCGTGCTCTCCGGATGGCTCCCCGTCCCCGTGCTCATCGCGCTCGGGCTCGCGGTGGTGTTCGGCCTCGTGCTCACGCGGACACGCTTCGGCATGCGGACGTACGCGATCGGCTCGAACGAGATCGCGGCGCGCCGTGCGGGCATCCACGTCGACTCCCACCTCGTGCGCGTGTACATGATCTCGGGCTTCCTCGCGGGCGTCGCGGGCCTGCTCGTGACCGCGAACTTCTCCGCCGCGTCCCCGATCGCCGGGGCGAACGACGAGCTGTACGCGATCGCGGCGGTCGTCATCGGCGGGGCGAGCATCTTCGGCGGGCGCGGGACGATGTTCGGCACGGTGGTCGGCACCGGGATCATCGCCGTGCTCACGACCGGTCTCGTCCTCGCGAACGTCCAACCCTTCTGGCAGCAGGTCGCGATCGGGGCCGTCGTCATCGGCGCCGTCGCCGTCGACCGGGTGCGCACCCGGGCCGGCACCGACTGATGCCACACGATCGCCGCCACCCGGCGCAGCTGTCGGGCGGCGCACACAGACCTCTAGATAAGAGGCAACTAGATGAGACAACTAGATGAGCACTGAGGGGGTTGCAATGTCCAACACACACAGCACGCGGGGAGCGCGGACGACGGGTCGCAAGGCTCGCCTCGTCGGCTCGGCCGCCGTGGTCGCCGCGAGCACGACGGCCGTCTCGCTCGCTCTCGTGGGGCCGTCGTCGGCCGCACAGCACGCGGCGAAGGCGCCGAAGGTCGCAGCGAAGAACATCACGATCGCGCTCGTCCCCGGCCTCACGACCGACCCGTTCTACATCACGATGCACGCGGGCGCCGCGGCCGAGGCGAAGAAGCTCGGCGTCAAGCTCACCTGGCAAGGTGGCACGACGTTCAGCCCGACCACCCAGCTCCCGGTCGTGAACTCGCTCCTCGCGGAGCACCCGAGCGCGCTCCTCATCGCCCCGACTGACGTCGTCGCGCTGAAGGCGCCGATCGAGAAGTTCATCAAGGCGGGCATCCCGGTCGTCACCGTCGACACGACGCTCACGGACACGTCGATACTCGCGGCGCGGATCACGTCTAACAACTTCCAGGGCGGCGAGCAGGCAGCCGCGACGATCGCGAAGCTTGCCCACTACAAGGGCCAGGTCGCGGTCGACAACGTGAACCCGGGGATCTCGACTACCGACGCTCGCCAGGCCGGCTTCATCGCCCAGATCAAGAAGTACCGGAAGATGTCCGTCGCGGCCATCGAGTACAACAACGACAGCCCGACGCTCGCGGCGAGCCAGACGAAGGACATGGTGCTCAAGTTCCCGAAGCTCGTCGGGATCTTCGGCACGAACATCTACGGTGCCCAGGGCGCGGGTGAGGCGATCGCCTCCGCCGGGAAGAAGGGCAAGGTCTTCGTCGCCGCGTACGACGCGGAGCCCGCGACGGTGAAGCTGCTCAAGCAGGGCGTCATCAACGTCCTCGTCATCCAGCAGCCGGCGCTCGAAGGTGCCGACGGCGTGAAGTACGCCTACGACATCCTCACGGGCCACAAGTCACTCGTGCCGAAGTCGACACTCGTGCAGAACGTGGTCGGGACCACGGCCAACGCGTCGAGCCCGAGCATCGCGAAGTACTTCTACCTCTCGGCCTTCTCGGGCTGAGCGGAGCATCTGCGATGACTGGAGCCGCGGGCCGCGCGCAGGGGGCCTCGCGCCACCGCGCTGGCCCGCGACTCCAGACGCCGGCGGACGGGCGGTCGGGCGGCGCATGAGCGCTCCTGTTCCCGTCCGCCGGCGCATCGACCCTGCGGTCGTCGTCAGCGGCCCGCCCGGCTCGGGCAAGACGACGTTCGCCACCGCCCTCGCACGCGCCGCGCGCCTCGTGCTTCTCGACCTCGACGACGTCGCCGGTCCTCTCACTGCGGCAGCCCTCGCGCTGTGCGGCGCGACTGAGGCCGCCCTCGACGACGGGGAGCTCGGGACGGCACTTCGCGACGCGCGCTACGCGTCCCTGCTCGCCACCGCGGAGTCGAACCTCGGCCTCGGCCTCGGCGTCGTGACCGTCGCGCCGTTCACCCGCGAGCGCTCGAGCTCGGAGGCGTGGGACGAGCTCGCGCGTCACCTCGGGCACGACGCCGCGCTCTGCTACCTCGACTGCCCGGTGCCGCTGCTCCTCGAGCGCCTCGAACGACGGGCGGCGCCGCGCGACGCCGCCAAGCTCGCATCGACCGCCGCGTACGCGGCGGTCGCTCTATCGGTGCCACCCGTCGCGCCCCACCTGCGGATTGACGCGACGGCACCCCTCGATATCCAGGTCGGGCGCGCGATCGAGGCGCTCGGTCTCGTCACTGCCACTGCGCCCGATGGGGCGCCGACGCTCACTGCGCCCGCACCGGCGCCGACGCTCACTGCGCCCGACGGGGTGGCAACGCTGGTGCCGCCGTGCTGATCGTGAACCCGAACCTGTGCGTCGACCGGACCATCGCGCTCGCCGCGCTCGTCCCAGGGAACGTCCATCGCACGAAGAGCGCGGTGACGACCCTCGGAGGAAAGGGGATCAACGTCGCGCGCGTCGCCCGGTCTCTCGAGCACGACGCGAGCATCCTCGGCTTCATCCCGCGCGACGACGGCCCGCGGCTTCGATCGCTCGCGACGGAGGAGGGGGCCGAGCTCGGCGGAGTCGACGTCGACGGCGCGACGCGCGTCGCGACGATCCTGCTCGAGCCTTCCGGCCGCGTGACCGTCTTGAACGAGCCGGGTGTCGAGGTCGACGAGGCGAGGTGGGCGCTCCTGCTCGACGAGGCGCGCGCGGCACGAGCACGTCACGCGACCCTCGTCTGCTCGGGGAGCCTGCCACCCGGCTCGCCAGTCGACGCGTACGCGCGCGCCGTGCGGGTCGCTCGCGAGCTCGCGCTCGCAACCGTCGTCGATGCGACCGGACCTGTGCTCGCCGCGGCGCTCCTCGCCGAGCCGGACGTCGTAAGCCCGAACCTCTCGGAGGCCGAGGCCGTCTTGTGGGGTCGCCCCGACGAAGTCGTCGAGCCCACGGGTCCCGACGTCGTCGAGCGCGCGGCGCGTGCGGTCGACGAGCTCGTGCGGCGAGGGGCGCGCCGCGCGGTCGTGAGCGCCGGGAGCCACGGCGCCGCGTTCGGGGCCGGAGGGGCGGTGTCGTGGTGCCGGGCACCCGCCGTCGAGGTCGTCAACCCGATCGGCGCGGGCGACTCGCTCGTCGGAGGGCTGGTCCACGCCCTCGAGCGCGGGGAGCCGTTCGAGGACGCGGTGCGCTTCGCGCTCGCGGTCGCGTCCGCGTCGTGCGAGCAGGCTCGCGCCGGCGGGATCGTCGTCGGGCGGGTGGGCGAGCTCCTCGAGACCCTCGGCGCGAACGAGCTCGTGCTCGCGGGTCCGGACCGGGCGCGATGACGACGCCGACGCTCCGCGGCGTGGGAAAGCTCGCGGGTCCGGACCGGGCGCGATGACGACGCCGACGCTTCGCGACGTAGGACAGCTCGCCGGGGTGAGCATCAAGACCGTGTCGCGCGTCGTCAACGGGGACCCCGAGGTCGCCGAGGCGACCGCGGAGAAGGTGCGCGAGGCGATCGGCGTTCTCGGCTACCGCCCGAACCCGCTCGCCCGCTCGCTTCGCACGGGCCGGGACGAAGCCGTCGGCCTCGTCGTCGAGACCATCAGCGACCCGTTCTTCGCGGCCGTCACCGAGGCCGTCGAGGAGGCGGCGCGCGAGGCCGGGCTGTTCCTCATCATCGCGAGCGCCGGCGCGACGGTCGACGAGGAGCGCGCCGTCGTGCTCGGCCTGCTCCACCGGTCGGTGTCGGGGCTCATCGTCGTACCCTGCCGCCTCGACTACGGGCACGAGCGGCTGCCGATCGGGCCCGGCGGGGTACCCGTCGTGTTCATCGACCGGGCTCCGGAGGGCTTCTCGGCGGACACCGTCGTCGTCGACAACGAGGACAGCGCGCGCCGCGCCACCGCCCACCTCGTCGCCCACGGCCACCGCCGGATCGCCTTCGTCGGCACGTCCCTCGACCGCGTCCCGCTCCGCCACCGGCTCGATGGCTACAAGAGGGCGCTGCGCGACGCCGGGATCGCGTACGACGCCGCGCTCGTCGTGTCGCACTCACGAGGCGTCGACGCGACGGGACCGATCCTCGCGGGGGTCCTGACGATGGCCGAGCCGGCGACCGCCGTCCTCTCGGCCAACGCCGTCGCCGCTGTCGACGTCGTCCGCGAGCTGCACGGCACGGGCCGGACCGACGTCGCGTTCGTCAGCTTCGACGACTTCCCGATCGCGGACTCGCTCACGCCGCCGGTGACCGTCCACCGTCAGGACCCGACGCTCATGGGCCGGACCGCGACCGAGCTCCTGCTCCGCAGGCTCCGCGGGGAGGACGGCCCGGCGCGCCACGTCGTCTTGCCGACGACGTTCCTCGAGCGCGGCTCGGGGGAGATCGGCCCGCCGTCCTCGCCCGATCCGTGCTGAGCACGCGAACTTACGATCTCACGAGCACCGAGGAGCAACGACATGCCTGACACGACAGCACCGTCGACCCCGCGTGCCGGGCTTGCGCCTGTCGCACGCCCGGACGGCACGCTCGCCATCGTCGCGATGGACCAGCGCAACACCTTGCGCCGCATGCTCGCGGCGGTCGACCGGTCGACCGAGCCCGAGGAGATGCGGGGCTTCAAGGTCGACGTGGTCGAGGCGCTCAGCCCTGCTGCGAGCGCGATCCTTCTCGACCCGGAGTACGGGGTGCCCGCCGTGCGCGAGGCGCGCGTCATGGCTGCGGGCTGCGCGACGCTCGTCGCTGTGGAGCCCCCGGAGCGCGACAGCTGGAACGGCGAGCCGCGCGCGGGGCGCGACCCCGAGCGGACCGCCGCGTGGGTCCGCGACATGGGAGGCGACGCGGTCAAGCTCCTCGTCCAGCTCCGCCCGGACCGCCGTCGCGGGCCCGGCGAGCCCGACCTCGTCGCGGAGGTCGTCGAGGTCGTCCGAGCGGTCGTCGAGGACTGCGCCGCTACCGGCATGCCGTCGATCGTCGAGACGCTCCTCTACTCCCTGCCCGGCGAGGAGCCGCTCGAGCCGAGGCGGCGGGCGGACCTGATCGTCGAGTCCGCGCGCATACTCACCGAGACTCGGCCCGACCTATTGAAGCTCGAGTACCCGGTCGACGGGACGGGATGCCGGGGTGTCGCCGGCGTCGTCACCGTGCCGTGGGCGATGCTCTCCGCGGGCATGCCGCTCGAGGAGTTCCTCGACGCGGTCCGGACCTCGTGCGACGACGGGGGAGCGTCGGGCTTCATCGCGGGCCGCGTCTACTGGAAGGAGGCGGTCGCGCTCTCGGGCGAGGAGCGCCGCTCGTTCCTCGCGGGGACCGCCCGCAGCCGCCTCGAGCAGTCGCTCGAGGCGATGGAGGGTCGCGCCCGGCCGTGGACGAGCGTGCGGCAGCCGACCGGCCGATGAGCGCGCCACCGGTTCTGCTCGTAGGCGTCGACATCGGGACGACGCTCACGAAGGCGGGCATCGTCGACGACCGCGGGCGCGAGATCGCGCGGACCTCGGTGCCGACGTCGTGGGACGTGACCGCGACCGGGGGCGAGGTGGACGCGGAGGCGCTCGTCGCGTCCGTGCGCGCGGCTCTCGTCGAGCTGCTCGCGCTCGCGCCCGCAGGTGAGGTCGCGGGCGTCGGGGTGACGAGCATGGCCGAGACCGTCGTGCTCCTCGACTCCTCGGACGACGCCGTCGCGCCCGCCGTCGCCTGGTACGACAGTCGCGCGGCGGCAGAGCACGCACAGCTGCTCGACGAGTTCGGCGAGGCGTTCGCACGCACGACCGGCCTCGGGACCTCCCAGATCCCGACCATCGCGACGCTGCGCTGGCTCACGCGCAACGTCCCCGCGACCCGATCTGCCGTGCGCGCCCTCGGCGTCGCCGAGTGGGTCGTCCACCGTCTCGGTGGCGACGCGGGAGCCGAGGCGTCGCTCGCGTCGCGGACCGGCGCTCTCGCGGTCGGCGCGCGCGAGTGGTGGCCGGAGGCGCTCGACTGGGCCGGCATGCCCGCGTCGCTGTTCCCACCGGTCCGTCAGGCGGGCAGCGCGTTCGGGACCGTCGCGGCCCTCGGAGCCGGGCTCGAGCGCCTCGACGGGGCCGTCCTCACCGTCGCGGGCCACGACCACCTCTGCGCGTCGGTCGGCAACGGCGTGACTCGCCCGGACCAGGTGATGGACTCGTGCGGCACGGCCGAGGCGCTCCTACGCTCGGTGGCCGTGCACGCCGCCCCCGAGCCCGCCGCAGGCCTCGAGCTCGGCATCGAGACAGGGTGCCACGTGCTCCCCGACAGCTTCGCCCTCGTCGGCGGCCTCGCACTCGGCCTCGTGCTCATCCCGCTCCTCGCGAAGCTCGGCGAACGCGCGGAGCACGGCTGCACCGCGCTCGACGCCGACGCGCTCCTCCTCGAGGTCGAGGGCGTGCGCGATCTCAGCGACCCGTGCGGCCCCGTCCCCGCGGTCGGCGCGCTCCGCGTCGCCGACGAGACGGCCGGGTGGCCCGTGCCGCGTGCCGGCGAGGCTCCCGCGCTCACCTGGCGGCGCGCCCTCGCGCGTGCGGTCAGCGGCTCGCGCCGGCTCCTCGACGGCCTCGAGCAGCTCGGGGGTCCGGTGAGCGAGGTTCGCCTGAGCGGCGGCTGGTCGGCGAACCCCGTGCTGCGCGAGCTCAAAGGAGCCGTGATCGCTCGTCCTGTGTACCCGCTCGTGGCCGAGGCGGGCGTGCGCGGCGCGGCCCTGTTGTCGGGGCTCGCGGCCGGGCGCTTCGCGACGATCGGCGATCTCCCCGAGCCCGCGCTCGACGGCGAGCTCGTGATGCCATGAGCGCGCCGACCCCCACGACCACGCTCGCGGAGCTCTCCGCGGCGACCGCGACGTGCGCGTCCTCGGGCAAACAGGTGCGCCTCGGGCGGATCTTCGGCGACGACGGCAGGACCGTCGTCCTGCCCGTCGACCACGGGACGATGCTCGGCCGGGTGTCCGGGCTCGAGGACCCCGTCGAGATGATGCGCGCGATGCTCCCGCTCGGCTGCGACGCGTTCCTCGTCGGCCCCGGTGTCGCTCGCCGGACGGCCGCGATGTTCGCCCGCCGGGGCGCGCCCGCGCGGCTGCTCACGGTCGACACGCACTGGCGCGACGGTGACGCCGGGCGGAGCGTGCTCATGACCTCGCTCGAGCGCGCGGCCGCGCTCGGCGTCGACGCCGTGAAGATGCTTCTCCCGTGGGACGTCCCGCCGGGGGAGCGGGCCGCGACGGCGGCGCTCGTCGGCGAGGTCGTCGGCGCAGCGGACCTCCACGGCATCCCCGTGATGGTCGAGCCGATCTGCCTCCGGCTCCCGCGCGGCGACGAGGCGGTCGCTGTCGAGGCCGACGGCTGCCGCATGGCGGTCGAGCTCGGTGCGGACATCGTCAAGGTCGCGTACCCGGGCCGGCCGGAGGTGCTCGCGACGTGGTGCGACGAGCTCGAGGTCCCCGTCGTCGTCCTCGGCGGCCCCGCGTCGGGCACCACCGACGACCTGTGCGAGATGGTCGCCGGCGCGATCGCCGCGGGCGCTCGCGGGATCACGATCGGCCGCCGGATCTGGCAGCGGCCGCTCCCGGAGGCCACGGAGCTCCTCGACCGGCTCGTCGGGATCGTGCACCCGGACCGGGCGCCCAGCGGGCGACGGTGAGCACCGGGCCCGCCGATCGCGGTCACGCCGGGGGAGAGGGCCGTGCCGCGCTCGTGACCGGGGGGGCGAGCGGCATCGGGGCCGCGGTCGTCGAGCTCCTCGCCGCGGAGGGCCATCGTGTCGCGGTGGTCGACCGCGACGAGGCGGCGCTCGCCGCAGTGACGGCACGCGTCGCCGACGCGGGTGGCCGAGCGACCGGCTACTGCGCCGAGGTGACCGACGGTCGCGCGCTGCGCGAGGCGGCCGAGGACTTCACGGCGGGCAGCGGACGCCTCGACGTGCTCGTCACGAGCGCCGGGATCCAGCGATATGGCGACGTGCTCGAGACGAGCGACGAGCTGTGGGACGAGGTGCTCGCGGTCAACGTCACGGGCGTGTTCCTCGCGGCGCGGGCCTGCCTTCCGATGCTCCGCACGGCGCGGGGCGCGGTCGTCGTCGTCTCGTCGGTGCAGGCGCGCGCGAGCCAGAGCGACGTCGTCGCGTACGCGACGAGCAAGGGAGCCCTCGACGCGTTCGCCCGCGCGATGGCGATCGACGAGGCGCGACACGCGGTCCGCGTCAACACCGTGAGCCCGGGTTCGGTCGACACCCCGATGCTGCGCGCGTCGGCCGAGCGCTTCGCCGCGGGCGTCCCCGGCGCGGCGAGCGCGCTGTTGTCCTCGTGGGGTCGCGCGCACCCGCTCGGTCGTCTCGCGACGCCAGAGGAGGTCGCCGCCGTCGTGTCGTTCCTCGCGGGGCACGGCGCGAGCTTCGTGACGGGCGAGGACGTGCGCGTCGACGGAGGGCTCCTCGCGACGATCCCCGTCGCCCTCCCCGAGGCGGCGCCGGCCGGGCGCGAGGCGTGAGCGGGCGGGACATGCGGATCGCGCTCGGGCACATCGAGACCTTCGACGACGACGTCGCGACCTTCGCGCGACAGCTCGGGCTGTCCGGCGTGCAGCTCCACACGCCGACGAACCTGAGCACGGACGCGGGCCACTGGACCTACGAGGAGCTCGTCGCGCTGCGCGAGCTCGTCTCGTCACACGGGCTCGTGCTCGAGGGTCTCGAGAACGTGCCGCTCCGGCACTTCGACCGCATCCAGCGGGGCGTTGCCGGTCGCGACGAGCAGCTCGACAACTTCTGCAGGACTGTCACGAACATGGGCGCGGCCGGGATACCCGTTCTCGGCTACAACTTCATCGTCACCTACGTCTGGCGCACCGAGGTCGCCGCGAGGGGGCGTGGCGGGGCGCGCGTCACGGCGTTCGACCTCGCGGACGTTCCGCGCGGCAACGCGCTCCGCGGCTACAAGCTCTCGCCGACCGACGAGCTCGAGGAGCCGGTCACCGCCGAGCAGCTGTGGGCGAACTACCGGTACTTCCTCGACGCGGTGCTCCCCGTCGCGGAGCAGGCCGGCGTGCGGCTCGCGCTCCATCCCGACGACCCCCCGGTCACCGAGCCCCTCGGGGGCGCAGCGCGGATCTTCACCTCCCCCGAGTCCCTCCTCGCTGCTGTCGAGATGGCCGGAGCAAGCCCGGCGTGGGGCCTCGACCTCTGCCTCGGCACGGTGTCGGAGATGGGCGGCGAGGAGGCGGTCGACGCCGTCATCGACACGCTCGCGGCCGACGGTCGGGTCTGCTACGTCCATTTCCGAGACGTCAAGGGCACGGTCCCCGCGTTCGAGGAGTGCTTCCTCGGCGAGGGCAACTACCGCCCCGCGCGCGTCGTGCGGCGGCTCGCGGAGGCCGGGTTCGACGGGTTCCTCATCGACGACCACGTCCCCGCGATGCTCTTCGACGTGGACACCTGGGTGGACGTCGCCTCCGCCGCGTACTGCAGTCGCGGCCGCGCCCATGCGATCGGCTACCTCCAGGGCATCCTCGACTCGTGCCGATGAACGCGCCTCCCGCCCACGTGCCGCCGGGATGGCTCGGCTCGGCGACGCACCGCGCGTGGCTCGACGCGCACGCGCGCGACCTCCTGCGCTTCTTCCGGGCGACGCTCCAGCCGGACGGGCACTTCGTCGAGCTGGACGACGACGGGCGGCCGATGCCCACGGGCTGCCCGCCGTCGGGCGCCGCGCGCCAGCAGCTGCTCACCGTCGCCCGGGCCGTGCACAGCTACTCGCTCGGCGAGATACTCGGAGTCCCGGGCTGCGGGCCGATCGTCGAGCGCGGGCTCGCGGCGATCTGGCGCGAGCACCGCGATACGAGCGCCGGCGGGTACCGCTCGGCGGTCGGCGCGCACGAGCCGGCGGACGGCGAGCGGCTCGCGTACGACCACGCGTTCGTCCTCCTCGCGGCGTCGAGCGCGCGAGCGGCCGGGCACGCGAGCGCCGATCAGATCTACGACGACGTCCTCTCGGTCATCGACGAGCACTTCTGGTCGGAGGACTCCGGCGCGTCGGCCGAGGCGTTCGACGGGGAGTGGGAGGAGCTCGAGGCCTACCGGGGCGCGAACTCGAACATGCACCTGTGCGAGGCGTTCCTCGCCGCGAGCGCCGTCTCCGGCGACGCCGGCCTCGCGCGGCGCGCCGTGCGCATCGCCGAGCTGCTCATCGACGGGCACGCGCGCCGCAACGGCTGGCTCTTGCCCGAGCACTACGACCGAGAGTGGCAGCCGCGCTTCCAGTACAACCTGGAGAAGCCGGACGACCCGTTCCGCCCGTACGGGGCGACGATCGGCCACCTGCTCGAGTGGTCGCGTCTGCTTCTCTGCGCGTGGATCGAGACGGGGCAGCGCGACGAGTGGCTGCCCGGAGCGGCTCGCGAGCTGTTCACGCGGGCGGTCGGGACAGGATGGGACACCGCGCGCGGCGGCCTCGTCTACACGGTCGGCTGGGACGCGGCACCTGTCGACGACGACCACTACTGGTGGCCCGTCGCGGAGGCGATCGGTGCGAGCAGCTACCTCGCCCGCCTGACGGGGGACGCGTCGTACGAGCGGTGGTACCAGCGGTTCTGGGACTTCGCCGCGACGCACCTCATCGACCACCAACGCGGCGGCTGGTACGCGCAGCTCGACCGCGACAACCGCCGCACCGTCCACCCCTGGTACGGAAAGCCCGACCTCTACCACGCGCTGCAGGCGTGCCTTCTCCCCGCGTACGAGCCCGCGGGGAGCGCCGCCGCGGCGCTGCTCGCGGGACCGGCACCGGTCGCGGCCGCCGGCAAGGCGTGGACCCGGTGACGCGGGCGCCGGGCGCCGGCGGTCCGGCGTTCCTGTTCGACCTCGACGGCACGCTCCTCGACAGCGTGTACCAGCACGTCGTCGCCTGGCACGAGGTCCTACTCGAGGTCGGCATCGAGGTTCCCGCGTGGAGCCTGCACCGCCGGATCGGCATGAGCGGCGGCCTCTTCCTCGCCGCGCTCGCGCACGAGACGGGCCGGACCATCGACGCCGCGGACGTCGGCATGCTCTCCGCGATGCACGCGGCGGCCTTCGAGCGCCAGCGCGCGTCGGTGCGGCCGCTCCCCGGCGCTCCCGAGCTCCTCGCCGCGCTCAGCGCCATCGGCGTGCCGTGGGCGATCGCGACGAGCGGCCTCGAGGCAGGTGCCCGCCCCGCGCTCGAGCTGCTCGGCGTGCCCGGCGCCGTGCTCGTGACACGTGACCAGGTCCGCCGGGCAAAGCCCGACCCCGACCTCTTCCTCGCGGCGGCGCGAGCGCTCGGGGAGGAGCCCGCGCACTGCCTCGTCGTCGGCGACTCCGTGTGGGACCTGCTCGCGGCGCGGCGTGCGGGAAGCCTCGGCCTCGGCGTCCTCACCGGCGGCTACGGCCAGGACGAGCTCGAACGCGCCGGCGCGTACCGCGTCTACGAGGATCCCGCGGACCTGCTCGACCGCCTCTACGAGGTCGGTGTGCGGCGAGCGAGCGACGCGGGCGGCAGCGCGACGCGCTGAGCGCGCCGTCGCAAGGGGGAGCGGGAGCTCCGCCGCGTCAGCTCTGCTCGATGAATCAGCTCTGCTCGATGAAGATGCACTCCCCGGGGCACTCCTCCGCGGCCTCGGTGACCGCGTCCTCGAGGGCGCCGGGGACGGCGACCATGCCCTGCGCGCCACCAGGGTCGCTCATCACGGCGTCGCCGTCCTTCACGTACGCGAGGCCGTCGTCGAGCAGGGTGAAGACCGACGGGCAGATCTCCTCGCAGAGACCGTCTCCCGTGCACAGATCCTGGTCGATCCAGACCTTCATGCTGCTCGGAGCTCCTTTGTCGTGCGGCGACCGCCGTGGCGCGCCGGAACCACCGGCTCGCACCGGGGAGGCCCGACGGTAAACCGTCGACCCATAGCTGTCAAGGCACTCTAGGGCCCCCGGGCGGCTGTCAGACGCGCGCCCGCGCCGCCCTCGCGCCACGCCCCCACGTCGCGGCCGAGCGTGGCGAGCCGCCTCGTCGCTCTCGTCCGGCAGCGACCTCCCGGGGCGGTGTGCCGGTGTAGGGTCCGCGTGTCGAGGTGCGTGCTCGGCGAGGAGGTGGTCCTGGCGATGGACGACGAGACGCTGGCGGGGCTGAGATCGGAGCTCCATACCGCCGAGTCCGAGGTGGCCGAGTTGCGCCACCGCCTGCAGGAGGCGCCGCAACGGGTGCGCGTCCTCGAGGAGCGGCTCCTCGAGGTCACCGGGCAGCTGAGCCACGCGCTCAGCCAGAACGAGAAGCTCACCTTCACTCTCCAGCAGGCGAAGGAGAACATCGCGGCGCTCCGCGAGGAGGTCGACAAGCTCACCCAGCCGCCGAGCGCGTACGGCACGTTCCTCCAGGCGAACGAGGACGGCAGCGTCGACGTATTCGCGAGCGGCCGGAAGATGCGCGTCGCCCTGCACCCCGCGTTCGACGCGTCCGAGCTTCGCCGGGGCCAGGAGGTCGTGCTGAACGAGTCGCTGAACGTCGTGCTCGCTCGCCACTACGAGCAGGCAGGCGAGGTCGTGACGATCCAGGAGATGCTCGACGACGGCCGGCGCGCCCTCATCGTCGGGCGTGCGGACGAGCAGCGGGTCGCAGAGCTCTCGGACGCTCTGTCCGGCGTGAAGCTCCGGGCGGGCGACAGCGTGCTCATGGACCCGAGGACTCAGCTGCTGCTCGAGAAGCTCCCTCGCCAGGAGATCGAGGAGGTCGTCCTCGAGGAGGTCCCCGACGTCACCTACGCGGACATCGGCGGCCTCGACAGCCAGATCGAGGCGATCACCGACGCCGTCGAGCTCCCGTACATGCACCGGGAGCTCTTCGCCGAGCACGAGCTCCCCGCTCCGAAGGGCATCTTGCTGTACGGGCCGCCGGGGTGCGGCAAGACCCTCATCGCGAAGGCCGTCGCGAACTCGCTCGCGAAGAAGGTCGCGCAGCTCACCGGGAACGAGAACGTCCGCAGCTACTTCTTGAACATCAAGGGCCCCGAGCTCTTGAACAAGTACGTCGGCGAGACCGAGCGCCAGATCCGGCTCGTCTTCCAGCGAGCGCGTGAGAAGGCCGAGGAGGGCGTGCCGGTCATCGTCTTCTTCGACGAGATGGACTCGCTCTTCCGCACGCGCGGGACGGGGATCAGCTCGGACATGGAGTCGACCATCGTGCCGCAGCTCCTCGCGGAGATCGACGGCGTCGAGGCGCTGCGCGACGTCATCGTGATCGGCGCCTCGAACCGCGAGGACCTCATCGACCCGGCGATCCTTCGCCCGGGGCGCCTCGACGTGAAGATCAAGATCGAGCGGCCGAGCGAGGCTGCCGCCCAGCAGATCTTCGCTCGCTACTTCACGACGCGCCTGCCCCTCGACCCTGACGACGTCGCGCGCCTCGGCGGCGGCGACCCGGACAAGGCCGTCCAGGCGATCATCGAGCGGACCGTCGCCGAGATGTACCGGGCCGACGACGAGAACCGTTTCCTCGAGGTCACCTACCAGAACGGCGACAAGGAGATCCTCTACTTCAAGGACTTCTCCTCGGGAGCGATGATCGAGAACATCGTGCGGCGCGCGAAGAAGCTCTCGATCAAGCGCATCCTCGCGGGCGAGGGGCGGGGGATCCGCCTCGACGACCTGCTCGAGTCCATCAAGCAGGAGTACAAGGAGAACGAGGACCTGCCGAACACGACGAACCCGGACGACTGGGCGAAGATCTCGGGCAAGAAGGGCGAGCGGATCGTCTACGTGCGCACGGTCGTCGACCACGGCGACGAGACCCGGGGCGGGCGAGCGATCGAGCGGGTCGGCACCGGCCAGTACTTGTAGCGGCGCGGCCCGGGCCATGCGGTAGCGTCGCCTACGTGGCCATCGCCAAGGTCTACGGCATAGAGACCGAGTACGGCGTGCAGGTCGTCGGTGGAAGCGACGGCAACCCGACGACTGCGTCGTCGGTCCTCATCAACTCCTACGTCGCGCAGCTGTCGGGCCGCGTGGGCTGGGACTTCGAGGACGAGTCGCCGGGACGCGACGCGCGCGGCTACGTGCGCGAGGGGGCGATGCCCCCCGAGGTCGAGACGCATCTCGTGAACACGGTCCTCACGAA
>DATLRJ010000106.1:0-4054 GCA_035534715.1 Acidimicrobiales bacterium
AGGTGCTCGCGATCCCGATCACCGGCCGGCCGTCGAAGACCTGCGGGCCGTAGCCCTGGTTGCGCACCCACGAGCGGTAGAGCATTCCGGAGCGACCCGTCGCCCCGAAGCTTGCCTGGCTGCGCCGGGACGGCCCCTCGCCGCGTTCGTCGGGCATCGTTGCCTCCTCGTCGTCCGACGCCGCTGCGCCCGCCCGCGATCGCGGTCTCGTCGTGCTCCTCACATCCAGCCGCCGTCGACGACCCACCGCTGGCCGGTCGCAGCGCGGCTGTCGTCGGCGGTGAGCCAGAGCACGAGCCGTGCGACGTCGGCGGGGAGGAGGCGGACCTTGAGGGACTGCTTGGCCTCGAGCGCGGCGAGGTCCTCCGGCGTCACGACCGTGCCTCGCTGGCGATCGGTCATCACCCAACCGGGGACCACGCAGTTGACGCGGATGTTCGCAGGCCCGAGCTCGCGCGCCATCGTCCTGGTCAGGCCTTCGATCGCCGCCTTCGCCGCGATGTACCCGGCGAGGTCGACGAAGTCCGCGTGCGCGCTTATCGACCCGAGGTTGACGATCGATCCGCCGCCCTGTACCACCATCGCCGGCGCGAGCGCCTGGATGGCGAAGAAGTGGGGACGGAGATTGACGGCGAGCAGGTCGTCCCACTCCTGCGGCGAGATGTCGTCCCGGTGTGTGCGTCGGTCGCTCGAGGCGTTGTTGACGAGCACCGACGGCGGGCCGAGCATCTGGGTGATCTGCGCCAGCGCGGTCCGCAGGGCGTCGATGTCTCGGACGTCGCAGGGAACCGGCAGCGGCTCCGGGCGGCCCTGCGCAGCGAGGTCCGTCGCGAGCGCCCTCCCCTCTGACTCGGCGATGTCGAGAAAGGCGACGCGCGCCCTCTGCGCGCAGAGGTGGGCGACGATCGACGCACCGATCCCCGTCGCCCCGCCGGTGACGACGGCGACCCGTCCGACGAGGCTCGGGTAGTGGGCGAAGCGCTCGAGATCCTCGAGCTCGGCGTCGTGTCCCCTCCGTCGCGCCGGGGATCCCGCCGCCGTCGCCACTCAGCGCCCCGGAAGGACGAGCGCGCGACCGGGCGCGCCGGCGATCAGCTCGGCGTAGGCCTCGTTGACGGCCGACAGTGGATGCGCCGCGCCGAGCAGCCGCTCGAGCGGGAGGCGTCCCGCCTTGTAGAGCGAGAAGATCCGTGGCAGCTCGAGCGGCGGGCTCGCGGAGCCGTAGAGGCTTCCGACGACGCGCTTCTCCTGCTGGACGAGCTCGTTGGTCGGGAGCGAGAACTCCTCGCCGAGAGCGGCGAGGCCGACCGCGACGAGAGTCCCGCCGGGCCGCAGGGCGCTGAACGCGGCGCGCATCGTCGCCGGCCGCCCGACGGCTTCCACCGCCGCGTCCGCGCCGTCCGGGCAGAGCGCGCGCAGCGCGCTCTCGAGATCGCCGTCGGCGGGCACCGTGTCGGTCGCGCCGAGCGCGGCGGCGAGGTCGAGTGCCGCTCTGCTCGTGTCGACGGCGACGACCGGGGAGGCGCCGGCCGACGCGGCGGCCATCACGGCCGAGCACCCGACGCCACCGGCTCCGAAGACGACGACGCTTCGTCCGGTGACATCGCCGAGCGCGTTGAGCACCGCGCCGACGCCGGTGATCACGGCGCACCCGGCGATCGCCGCGACGGCGAAGGGGACGCCGTCGGGGATCGGCACGGTGGAGCGCTCCGGCACGACGCAGCGCTCGGCGAAGCACGAGACGCCGAGGAAGTGGTGAGCGGTTGTGCCGTTCCAGGAGATCCGCGAGGTCCCATCGAGCAGCCCACCGGTGGTCGCCTCGAGGCGGCCGAGCACGCAGCGTTCCGAATGGCCGGAGAGGCACGGGTGGCATTCGCCGCAGCGCGGTCGCCAGAGGAGGGACACGGCGTCGCCGGGCGCGAGGCGCGCGACGCCGGGCCCGACCGCCTCCACGACGCCGGCCCCCTCGTGCCCGAGCACGGCAGGGAGCGGGCAGCGGAGATCGCCGCGCATGTAGTGGTAGTCGCTGTGGCAGACGCCCGCCGCCTCGACGCGCACGAGCACCTCGCCGACGTGAGGCTCGTCGAGGGTGACTTCGTCGATCTCGAGCGGTCGACCCGGCTCGACGAGCAGGGCCGCGGCGGCAGTCGTCGTCATCTCGGGCCTAGCCGAGCCACAGATCGTCCGGCGGCGCGAGCTCGTCGAGCTCGGCCCAGAGCTCGGCCGGGAGCTCGAGCGCGCAGTGGGCGAGCGTCTCGGCGATGCGTTCCGGCCGGGTCACACCGATGATCGTCGCCGTGATGAGCGGCTGGCGGAGTGAGAACTGCACCGCGGCCGCCGCGAGCGGGACGCGGTGGCGCGCACAGGCGCCCTGCATCGCTCGTGCCCGTTCCCTGATCACCTCGGGGGTGTCGCGGTAGGCGTAGTTCGGCTGCGCGTCCGGACCCTTGGCGAGCATCCCGCCACCGAAGGGCGCGCCGTTCACCACGGCGACACCGACCTCGGCGCAGTGCGCGAACAGCCCGAGCGCCGAGCGGTCGACGAGGGTGTAGCGGTTGTGCGAGATGACGACCTCGAAGTCGCCCGTGTCGACGAACCGGCGGAGGAGGTCGAGCGGACCACCGGCGACGCCGAGATGGGCGATGACGCCCTCGTCCCGGAGCGCCCGCATCGCCGCGACCGGGCCGTCGGGTGCCATCGCTTCCTCGAAGCTGATGCGCTCGGGGTCGTGGAGGTAGACGAGCTGGAGCCGGTCGAGGCCGAGGCGCGTCCGGCTCTCGGCGACCGAGCGGCGGGCGCGCGCTCCGGAGAAGTCGAGCCGGCCGCCATCGCCGGCCGGGTCGACCTTGGTGGCGAGCACGTAGCCGTCCGGCAGGTGGCCGAGCTCGGCGAGCACGGCGCCGATCCGGCGCTCGGACTCGCCGTCGGCGTAGCCGTTCGAGGTGTCGATGAAGTTGATCGGGCCGGCGAATGCGGAGAGCAGGGTCGCGCGCGCCCGGTCGTCGTCGACCGCGTACCCGTAGAGATGAGGCATCGAGCCGAGGGCGCTCGTCCCCACGCACAGCGGGGTCACCGACAGTCCCGTGCGGCCGAGCGGCCGCCTCTCGAGCGTCACCACCAGTTCTCCTTTCGAGCGCTCACCCGCAGGCGGACGCGAGCTGGCTCCGCAGCGGCTCGCGCACTTCGCACGAGGCAAACGTGAACGAGCTCGCGAGGGCGTCGAGCTCCTCGTCGCTGAGCCCGGCGAACAGCTTCGCGTACTCGCCGACGAGCGGCTGGGCAACGGTGATCGTGAGAAGGAGCGTGCGGACCCAGTCCCAGCGCCCCCAGGGGTAGGGGTCGAAGTCGGGGGTCTCGGCGGCGACGAGCTCCTGCACAGGGCGGCTCACCTCGACGGGGCCCTCCCCGTCGCTGCCCCAGGCGTCGGCCGCGAGCCGCTCCTTCTTCGCGACGAAGTCGGCGACGAGCCGGCGGTACGGTGTCTCCGGGCGCAGGAACAGCAGGCCTTGGCGGCCGATGTCCTTGTAGGTCCACAGGCACCAGCTCGCGTCGTGCCGTGCGTAGAGCTCGAGCTGGTCGGCGACGAGCTGTTGGCGCTGGCGGTCCGTCTCGGCGACGCCGGTGTAGACCGGCCCGAACTCGCCGACCCAGACCGGCGTGCCCGTCTTGCGGGAGAACTCGGTCCGCTGGAGGAACCTCGCCTCCGCGGTCTGTCGATCGTGCCAGGTGCCGCGCGTGTAGCCGGGATAGGGGCCGCCGTAGCCGAGCCCGGCGGCGACGTAGTCGTGGCAGACGTAGACGGTGTTCTCCGTCGGCTCGCCGAAGATGTCGAACTCGGTCGAGTACGTGTTGCCGTCGAGAAAGAGCGTGTGATCGCGGTCGACCGCCCGGATCGCGCCGAGGAGCCGGTCGTAGAACGGGCCGATCACGGCGCGGCTCTCGTCGGCGGGCTCGTTCATCGGGTTGTACCCGGCGACGGCGGGGTTCCCCTTGTAGCGGTCCGCGATCGCCTCCCAGATGTGGACCGTGCGGTCCTGGAAATGCGGGTGTTCCC
>DATLRJ010000107.1:0-4550 GCA_035534715.1 Acidimicrobiales bacterium
CCCCACCATTCACGTTGACGATCTCGTCCGGCGCGCCGAGCTCGCGGGCGGAGGCGACGACGACCGCGGCGAACGCCTCGTTGAGCTCGAGGAGCTCGAGCTCGCCGGGCGCGATTCCAGCGCGCGCGCACGCGTCGACGATTGCCCGGGACGGCTGGGTGAGCAGCGACGCGTCGGGACCTGCGACTTGGCCGTAGCCGGCGATCTCGGCGAGGGGAGCGACGCCGTGACGCTGCGCGAACGACGGCGACACGACCACGAGCGCGGCAGCGCCGTCGGAGATCTGGCTCGAGTTGCCCGCGGTGATCGTGCCAGTCGCCGCGAACGCCGGGCGCAACGCCGCGAGCGTCGCTGCGTCGGTGTCGGGGCGGATGCCCTCGTCCTCGCTCACGGTGCCGTTCACCCCGCGCCGCGCGGGCACCTCGACCGGCGCGATCTCCTCGGCGAGCCGCCCGGAGCTCCGGGCGATCGAGGCGTTCCGGTGCGAGCGCTCGGCGATCGCATCCTGCTCCTCCCGTCGCACGCCGGCGGAGGCCGCGTAGCGTTCGGTCGCGTCGCCCATCACCATCTCGTCGAACGAGCACGTCAGCCCGTCGGTGAGGATCGCGTCCTCGAGCGTCGCGTCGCCGAAGCGGATCCCGGCGCGGGCCGCGACGAGGTGGGGGGCGCGGCTCATCGACTCCATCCCGCCAGCAACCACGACCTCGGCCTCGCCGGCGGCGATCATGAGTGCCGCGAGGTGGATCGCGTTCAACCCGGAGAGGCAGACCTTGTTCACCGTCGTCGCGGGCACCGACATCGGTAGCCCGGCGGCGACCGCCGCCTGGCGTGCGGGATTCTGCCCCTGCCCGGCCTGCAGCACGTGCCCCATGACGACGTAGTCGACGTCTCCGGGGGAGAGGCCGGCGCGGGCGAGCGCCTCCGCGATAGCAACCGATCCGAGGCGCGCCGCTGGCACCCCCGCGAGCGAGCCGCCGAGCTTGCCGATCGGCGTGCGGGCCCCGGCGAGCACGTATGCGCCGCTCACCGGTGCCCACCTCGTCCCGCCTCGGCGCCCACGTCGCCGGCGATCGCGACCGGTGCGCCGGTCGCGGCCCGGACCTCGTCGACCGAGACGCCGGGGGCGAGCTCGACGAGGCGCAGGCCGCTCGGGAGGACGTCGATCACCGCGAGGTCCGTGATCACCCTGTCGACGACGCCGGCACCGGTGAGCGGGAGGGTGCAGCGCTCGAGGATCTTCGGCGAGCCGTCCTTCGCCGTGTGCTCCATGAGCACGACAACCCTCTTCGCCCCTCGCACCAGGTCCATCGCGCCCCCCATCCCCTTCACGGTCTTGCCCGGGATCATCCAGTTCGCAAGGTCACCGGATGCGGACACCTGCATCGCGCCGAGGAACGCGAGGTCGATGTGGCCCCCACGGATCATCGCGAACGAGAGCGCCGAGTCGAAGTAGGCCGCACCCGGCAACACGGTCACGGTCTCCTTCCCGGCGTTCACGAGGTCCGGGTCCTCGTCGCCCTCGACGGGGTACGGCCCTGTGCCTAGCACGCCGTTCTCCGAGTGGAGCTGGACGTGCACCCCGACGGGAACATAGTCCGGGACGAGCGTCGGCAACCCGATGCCGAGGTTGACGTACTGACCGTCCGCGAGCTCGGCGGCGGCGCGGCGGGCGATCGCCTCTCGCGAGCGCGCCATCAGAGCCCCTCTCCCCAGCGCGCCGTCACGTCGACGTCGGCCCTTCCCGGCGGAGCGTCAGCCGCTCGATCGGCTTCGGCGTCCCCGCCGGCACCGGCACGACGCGTTGGACGAAGACTCCGGGGAGGTGCACGTCGTCCGGATCGATCTCGCCGACCTCGACGATCTGCTCGGCCTCGACGACGGTGATCGCGCCCGCCATCGCGCACAGCGGGTTGAAGTTCCGCGCCGCCGCGTGGAACACGAGATTGCCGACCCGGTCCGCCTTCGCCGCGCGTACGAGCGCGAAATCGCAGGTGATCGCCTCCTCGAGCACACACGTCGTGCCGGCGAGCTCCCGGACCTCACGCGCTGGCGACGCGACCACGACAGTGCCGTCGGGTGCGTACCGCCAGGGCAATCCACCGGTCGCGACCTCGGTCCCCGCCCCGGTCGGGGTGAAGAACGCGGGGATCCCGGCCCCTCCCGCCCGGAGACGCTCCGCGAGCGTCCCCTGCGGGGTGAGCTCGACCTCGAGCTCACCAGCGAGGTAGCGGCGAGCGAACTCGCGGTTCTCCCCGACGTAGCTCGCGGTGATCCGATCTATGCGGCCGGCCGAGAGAAGGACCCCGAGCCCCACGTCGTCGAGCCCACAGTTGTTCGACACGACGCGGAGTGCCGACACGCCGGTCGCGGCGAGAGCCTCGATGAGCGCGAACGGCACGCCGCACAGCCCGAACCCGCCGACCGCGAGGCTCGCACCGTCGCCGATGTCCGCGACGGCGTCGCTCGCCCGTGCGACGACCTTGTCGACGCCCCCTCGCTCCACGGCGCCCGCGGTCACCGCCCCGTCCCCCGGCCGCCGCCTTCGGAGATCCGGTCGGAGATCGCGCCACAGGTCTCGAGGAGCGGGCCCGCGACGCGCGCCACGAGCTCGTCGACCGCATACTTCCCCGCGGACACTGCGAGGTTCGTGGCAGCAATGCACCGGCCGTCCGGCCCCCGGACCGGCCCGGCGACCGAGCGGATGCCACGCGCGACCTCCTCGTCTTGGATCGAGTAACCGCTCGCCCGCACGGCGGCGAGCTGGTCCTCGAGCGCCTGACGCGACGCGACGGCATTCGGGCCGACCGCGTGACCGAAGCTCCGCGCTCTGACGACTGCGTCGAGCTCACCGGGGGTGTGCTCCGCGAGGAGCATCTTGCCGAGCGAGCTCGCGACCGCCGGCAGGCTCGAGCCGACGCGGATGTCCGCGGTCACGAGCCTGCCGGCGGTCGCGTGCAGGCGGACGAGGTAGAGCACCTGTCGCCCGCGAGCGTGGCCGCGAGCCGGAACGCCGTCGGCGCGCTCACGCTCACGCGGGTGGAGGGGATGTCGCCCCACCCGGCGCACGCGAGTCCTCCCGCGAGTCTCCCGCCGCGTCCCAGGCGCCGAGGACACCGTCAGGCAAGGGGACACGCCAGGTCGCGAGCAGCAGCGCGAGCAGGTCGTAGTAGCCGACGAGGACGACGAGATCCCCGAGCTTCACCTCTCCGAGCGTCGCGACCGCGTCCGCGAACGTCTCGTCGTCCATGTCGCGCACCGAGCAGAGCCGCTCGGTCACGCGCCGGGCCGACTGCTCTCCCGCGCTGAGCGTTGCGCACGGCCCGCCAGTCCGCAATGCCGCGAGCTCGCCCTCGTCGAGTCCCGCGGCGCGGCCGACCCGCTCGTGCGCGTACCACTCGAACTCGCTCCGCCGGTGGTACGCGAGCTCTAGCACCGCGACCTCACGCTCGCGTGGGAAGAGCGCGCTCTCGAAGCGGAGGGCGGCGCCGACCGCCTGCACGACCCTGCCGACAGGCGGATCGAGGAGGAACGCGTTGAACGGGCCCTCGAGACGGCCCTCACCGTCGGCGAGCCGGAAGGCCTGTGGACCCGCCGCGCGCGGTCCGCCGACGATCTCGTCGTAGAGGGCTCGACGTGTCTCGTCGAGCTCTGCGGGGCGCCACCACTCGAGGCGCCCCCGGTGGCTTGCTGACGGGGGGAGCTCCGTCACGTGATACCTGCCTCGACCGTGCTCTCTAGATCTCTCACGGGCCAATCATGCTGTAGCCGCCGTCGCAAAGCACGTAGTTGCCGGTCATGTGGCCAGCCTCGGGTGTCGCGAGGAGGAGAGCGGCCGCGGCGAGCTCGTCGGGCGGCGGGGTGCGCCGCATCGAAGCCACCGAGACGAGCCGCTCGCACCGACGTTGTTCGCGATGTCGCCGACGTTGTTCACGAGGAGGTCGACGCCGCCCGTCACCTCGAACGCGCTGTCGTCGAGGGCCCGCACGTCGTCCCAGCGCCGGATGTCGGCCTGCACGATGGTCGGGTCCCTGCCGTGTGAGCGGACGCGCTCCGCCGTCGGCTCGGCACCGTCGCGAGAGGAGTTGTAGTGCACGACGACGTCGGCGCCCTCCGCCACGGCGCTCACGTGAGCGTCCGCCCGCCGTCGACGTAGAGCACCTGGCCGGTGACGTACCGGGCGTGGTCGGAGGCAAGGAACAGCACCGGTCCGACGAGCTCGTCCACGCCGCCGAGCCGGCCGGCCGGCACGAGCCGCTCGAGGCCCTCGCGCACACCGGGGCGTGCGAGATACTCGGCGGTAAGCTCGGTCTCGGTGTAGCCGGGCGCGACGGCGTTCACCGTCACGCCGCGCGCGGCCCACTCCGCGGCCATGACCCGCATCATCTGGTTCATCCCACCCTTGCTTGCCGCGTACGGCGCGTGGAGCTTGTGGGCGAGGAGCCCCGAGACCGAGGAGAAGTAGACGATGCGGCCGATTCCCTGGCTGCACATCTGACGCCCCGCCGCGCGGCCGAGGTAGAAGGCGCTCGACAGGTTCGCGTCGATGACGG
>DATLRJ010000108.1:0-17182 GCA_035534715.1 Acidimicrobiales bacterium
GGGCTCGTCCATGAGCAGCATGCTCGGCTGGAGCGCGAGCGCACGGGCGATCGCGACCCGCTGCTGCATGCCACCGGACAGCTGGGACGGGTAGCTGTCGGCGAAGTCCAGGAGCCCGACGATCTCGAGGAAGCGGCGCGCAGCTGCGCCGCGTTCCCGCTTCGGCAGATGCTGAAGGCCGAACTCGACGTTCGCGCGGGCGGACAGCCACGGGTAGAGCGTGTACTGCTGGAAGACCATCCCCCGGTCCTTGCCGGGGCCTGCGAGTGGCACACCATCGAGGTGGAGCACGCCGTCTGTTGCCTGTTCGAGGCCGGCGACGATCCTGAGAAGGGTCGACTTCCCGCATCCCGACGCTCCGACGACGGACACGAACTCCCCGTCGTCGAGCGTGAGATCGATGTCGTGCAGCGCGTTCACGGGCCCGCTACGCGTCTCGAACACCTTCTCGACGCCGCGCAGCTCGAGCCGTGGTGTCACGGTCAGCTCCGCGCGCGTGACATGTAGGGGAACGCCTTTGCGTAGAGGGCCTTGAACGAGAAGTCGAACAGCAGGCCCAATATGCCGATCACGATGATGCCGAGGATGATCTCGGGCGTGTTCAGATACCGCTCCGCCTGCTCGATCTGGAAGCCGAGCCCGTTCGTCGCCCCGACGAGCTCCACGACGACGAGGTAGGTCCAGCCCCAGCCCATCGAGATCCGGAGGGTGTCGACGATCCCAGGCAGAGCGGCGCGAAGGATCACGCGACGCAGGATCTGCGCAGGCGACAGCCCGAGGGTGTAGGCCATGTCGACGAACGGGACGGGGACGTTCTTGACGTTGTCCATCACGAGAAGGACCTCTTGGAAGAAGATCGCGATGAACAAGATGACGAGCTTCTGCGTCGAGGTCGTCCCGAACCAGATGAGCGTGAGCGGAATGAAGGCGACAGCGGGTGTGTACCGCATGAAGTCGATCGGAGGCTCGAGCCCTGCCTCGAACGCCTTGTACGCGCCCATCAGCATCCCGACCGGGACGGCGACGACGGAGCTCACCAAGAACCCGAGCACGATCCTCGAAACGCTGGCCCAGATGTCGGGCCACAAGATTCCGGTGCTCGACTCCGTCACCGCCGCCTGCCACACCTGTACGGGCGTCGGCAGGAAGAGGTTCTCGACAGCGCCGCTGTAGCTGAGCCCCGCCCACAGGGCGAAGACGAGGCAGAGCGACACGATCGCGATCGCGACGTAGGAGCGCCGCCTGATCGGCTCGTAGAGGCGGAGTCTCCTCGGGCGAGAGCGCGGGGTCCGGGACCGAGACGTCCCCCTCGGCAGCAGAGGGGTGCGTGGTTCCCGGACCCCGCGCTGCGAGATCACTTCAGGTATGTGAAGTTGGCGACGGAACCGAGGGAGACCGTGTGCGAGATCACGCCCATTGCCTTCAGCGTGTTACCGATACCCGTGTACTCCGAGGCGAGCTTGCCGGACGACACGAGGGTGCTGTTGTCGGACACCGAGTAGAGGATCACGCCGGCGAGCGTCGACGCGAGCGAGCTCGGAGTCGCTCCAACTCCCTTCGCCATTATGGCGACCGCCTGCGTGCGGTGCGAGTGGTAGAAGGAGATCGCGGCGTTCCAGGACTCGACGAGCTCGCGCGCCTGCTTGGCGTGGCCGGCGAGCCAGCCCTTGTTCGCGACGAGGAAGTCGCTGATCAGACCTGGCGCTTGGGCGCTCGAGAAGAACACGTGCACGTTGGAGGCGTTCGGCCCGCTCGTCGCCTCACCGATGTACGGCTGGTAGGTGACGACCACCTTGTCCTTGCCGGCGATGAGGAGTGTCCCTGCATCGGCTGCTGGGACGTTGACCGGCTTGACCGACGAGAACGGCAGGTGGTGCTTGAGAAGGTAGTAGTGCAACAGAAGGTCGCTGGTCGTCCCGTACTCGTAGGCGACGCTCTCTCCCTTGAGCTGGCTCGCGGTCGAGACGGACTTGACGGACAGGATCGCGTCCGCGCCGTTCGAGTCGTCCTCGAGCATGAGCGGCACGGCGGGTTCGTGCTTGACGGCGAACTGGATCGTCCGACCGGTGTCGATGTTCGACACGTTCGTCTTCCCGGCGACGAGTGCAGCGTTCCGGTCGGCATCCTGCTGGAAGTTGACGATGTTGACGCTGAGCCCGTACCGCTTGAAGTAGCCCTCCTGCTGCGCGATGTACCACGGGGCGTATCCGATCCACGGTTCGATCCCCATGGAGACGCTGGAGAGCTGCGACGAGCTCGCCACCGCGGCCCCCGTCGTGAGCGCGGTCGTCGCAGCGACACCGATCAGCGACCCAGCCAGCCAACGCAACGTGGTTCTCGATGCCATGACGCTCCCATCTGTCAGCGGAGACCGGGCCAGGTCTCACGGTGTTCATATATATAAACGGCGTTCCAACTTGTGCCCCGATTTTCGGATCGCCGGACGCTCGTGTCAAGGAGCAGCGCACGCGTTCACGATCTCGTAACAAGAGCCCGGGATGACGCGCCGCCCCGACGAGCGCGAGGCCCGTACGAGCGACCCGAGCGGACCGGTCAGCCCGGGCGGCGGGCGAGCCCGTCGGCGAGGATCGCCCGAGCCGCCGCGACGTCCTCGGCGCGCGGCCCATCGCCGTCGCCCGGCACCTCGAGGACCGCGGGCACGTGCTGGAGCTGCGCGTGGCCGACAAGCCACGCGAGCGCGTCAGCTCCGATCTCCCCCTCGCCGAGGTTCTCGTGCCGGTCGCGGTTCGCGCCGAGCGGGACCTTCGAGTCGTTGAGGTGGATGAGTCCCAGCCTCTCGAGCCCGACGGCGCGCTCGAGCGACGCGACGGCGTCGTCCGCACCCTCGAGCGAGGAGTAGTCGACGCCGGACGCGAACAGGTGCTGGGTGTCGAGGCACACGCCGAGTCGCTCGTCGCCCCGCGCGGCGTCGATGATCGCCGCGAGCTCGTCGACGCTCCGGCCGACCGTCCCGCCCGCCCCGGCGGCGTTCTCGAGCAGCAGCGGGCACGGCGTCTCGCGGAGCGTGTCGGCCGCGTCGTCGAGCGCGCCCACGACCGCGTCCCGGACCTGTCCGAGCACCGCGTCGAGCCCCGCGCCGCGGTGGCTCCCGACGTGGAGCACGACGCCCGACGCGCCGATCGCCGAGGCCGCGACGAGGTTCTCGACGAGGCAGCGACGCGACTTCGCGAACAGCTCCGGGTCTGCCGCTGCGAGGTTGACGAGGTACGTCGCGTGGCAGAACGTCGCGTGGATGCCCTCGTGGGCCGCCTGCGCCGCCCGGTACGCGGCGAGAGCCTCGGGGGTGTGCGAGGGGCTCCGCCACATCCGGGGGCTCTGGGTGAATATCTGGACGACGTCGGCACCGATGGCCGCCCCTCTGTCGAGCGCGGAGGTGAGCCCGCCCGACGAGCTGACGTGGGCGCCGATGTACATCGCGACGAGGGTAGCGCCCGCCGTCGGCGCCGCCCGGGAGAGGGCGTAACCTTCTGCGATGCCCCGCACGTTCTTCGTCCGCACCTTCGGGTGCCAGATGAACGAGCACGACTCCCGGCGGATCGCGTCCGACCTCGTCGCGGACGGCCTCGAGCCGACGGACGACCTCGACAAGGCCGACGTCGTGGTCCTCAACACGTGCTGCATACGGGAGAACGCCGACAACAAGCTGTACGGCCATCTCGGCCACCTGAAGTCCCTCCAGGAGCGCCGCCCCGGCGTGCAGATCGCTGTCGGTGGCTGCCTCGCGCAGAAGGACGGTGCCGCGCTGCTCGAACGGGCGCCGTTCGTCGACGTCGTGTTCGGAACGCACAACGTCGGGCGCGCCGCGGCGCTGCTGCGCGAGGCGGCCCGCTCCGGCGCGCCGGTGCTCGAGGTGCCCGACGGACCGGCGAGCGACGCCGACGCGTTCGCGTCGGCCCTCACGGTCCGTGCCGACCTTCCCCATGCGGCGTGGGTCACGATCCAGGTCGGCTGCGACAACTCGTGTGCCTTCTGCATCGTCCCGTCGGTGCGCGGGCCGGAGCAGAGCAGGCCGATCGACGAGCTCGTCGCCGAGGTCGAGGCGCTCGCCCGCACGGGCACCGTCGAGGTCACGCTCCTCGGGCAGAACGTGAACTCATACGGGCGCGACATCACCGGGCGCCGGCCGCTCTTCGCCGAGCTGCTCCGCGCCGTCGGCGCGGTCGAGGGAATCCGGCGAGTCCGGTTCACGAGCCCGCACCCGAAGGACCTGCGCCCCGAGACGATCGACGCGATCGCCGAGACGCCAGCGGTCTGCGAGCAGCTCCACCTCCCGCTCCAGTCGGGGAGCGACGCGGTGCTCGCCGCGATGCGGCGCGGCTACACCGCCGAGCGGTACCTCGCCCGCGTCGCGGCGGCGCGCGCCGCGATCCCCGATCTCGCGCTCACGACGGACGTGATCGTCGGCTTCCCCGGAGAGAGCGACGAGGATTTCGAGCAGACGCTGGAGGTCGTCGCCGAGGCGGGCTACGACAGCGCGTACACGTTCGTGTTCTCGCCGCGTCCGGGCACGCGCGCCGCGTCGATGACCGACCGGTTCGTCCCCGCCGACGCTGTCGCACACCGCTTCGCACGCCTCGCCGCAGTCGTCGAGCGGTCCGCGCTCGCCCGTCACCGCGCGCGCGTCGGCACGGTCGAGGAGGTCCTCGTGGAAGGACCGTCGCGCAAGGACGCGGCGATGCTCACGGGACGCAGCCGCCAGGGAAAGCTCGTCCATTTCTCGCCGACGCCGTCCCCCGACGCGACCGCTCCTGGGACCTTCGCCCGGGTCGCGATCGGCTACGGCGGACCGCACCACCTAACAGGTGTGCTCGTCTCGGTCGAGCAGCGCACGCCTCCGACGCGGCGGCGGATCGCGGTGCCGCTCGTCGTCGGTTGACGAGAGGGCCGGCACCCGGCGCGCCTGCGGCGGGCCTCGGCCGCTGCACCCGACCGGCCCGCCCCCTGCGCCGGCCCCGGGTCGCCGTGCAGCGCTGTCGCCGTGCAGCTCGTCGGAGGCGATCAGGGACGGTCGGTGGTGCGGCGTAGAATCGCCGCTCGTGAGCGTGTTCGCGAAGGTCCTGCGCGCGGGCGAGGGGAAGAAGGTCCGCAACCTCGCCGGCATCGTCCCGCTGATCAACGCGCTCGAGCCCGAGGTGAGCGCGATGAGCGACGCCGACCTCGCGCAGATGACGGTCGAGTTCAAGCAGCGGGTCGCCGACGGCGAGGAGCTGAACGACCTTCTTGTCGAGGCCTTCGCTGTCGTGCGCGAGGCTGCGCGGCGCACGATCGGGCAGCGCCACTACGACGTCCAGCTCATGGGTGGGATGGCGCTTCACTTCGGCTGGATAGCGGAGATGCGCACCGGCGAGGGCAAGACGCTCGTGTCGACCCTCGCGTGCTATCTGAACGCGCTCGCCGGCGAGGGCGTCCACGTCGTCACCGTGAACGACTACCTCGCGAGGCGCGACGCCGAGTGGATGGGACGCGTCTACCGCTTCCTCGGCCTGGAGGTCGGCCTCGTCGTTCCCGACGTGGATTCGCCGGAGGCCAAGCGCGCCGCGTACGCGGCGGACATCACCTACGGCACGAACACCGAGTTCGGCTTCGACTACTTGCGGGACAACATGGCCGTCGAGCGCGAGCAGATGGTGCAGCGCGGCCACCACTACGCGATCGTCGACGAGGTCGACTCCATCCTCATCGACGAGGCGCGCACCCCGCTCATCATCAGCGGGCCGTCGGACGAGTCGACGCGTCTCTACTACCAGTTCGCCTCAGTCGTCCGGACCCTCAAGCGCGACGAGGACTACGAGGTCGACGAGGAGAAGCGCACGGTCGTGCCGACCGAGGAGGGGATCGCGAAGGTCGAGCGCCAGCTCGGCGTCGAGAACCTCTACGACGCGGTCGCGGTCAACTACGTCCACCAGCTCGGCAAGGCGCTCGAAGCGAAGGAGCTCCACCACCGCGACAAGGAGTACATCGTCGCCGACGGTGAGGTGAAGATCGTCGACGAGTTCACTGGACGCATCCTCGAGGGACGTCGCTGGTCCGACGGCCTGCACCAGGCGGTCGAGGCGAAGGAGCGGGTCCGCATCAAGGAGGAGAACCACACCTGGGCGACCGTGACGCTCCAGAACTACTTCCGCATGTACGAAAAGCTCGCCGGCATGACCGGCACGGCCGAGACCGAGGCGGCGGAGTTCGCGTCGACCTACGACCTCCAGGTCGTCCCGATCCCGACGAACCGCCCGATGGTCCGCAACGATGCGGCCGACCTCGTGTTCAAGTCCGAGGACGGCAAGTTCACGGCCGTCGTCGAGGACATCGCGGAGCGGTACGAGACGGGCCAGCCGGTGCTCGTCGGCACGGCGTCGGTCGAGAAGTCGGAGCATCTCTCTCGCCTGCTCGACAAGCACGGGATACCGCACACCGTGCTCAACGCGAAGCAGCACACACGCGAGGCGCAGATCGTCGCCCAGGCCGGTCGGCTCCACGCGGTGACCGTCGCGACCAACATGGCAGGGCGCGGTGTCGACATCCTGCTCGGCGGCAACCCGGAAGGGCTCGCGGTCGACGCGGTCCGCGCCGAAGGGCTCGACCCGAGCAGCGAGCAGGGAGCAGCCCGGGCCGCCGAGCTCGCCGCGAAGTACGCCCCCGAGTGCGCGGCCGAGGCGGACACGATCCGCGAGCTCGGCGGGCTCTACGTGCTCGGGAGCGAGCGGCACGAGAGCCGGCGCATCGACAACCAGCTCCGGGGCCGCGCGGGCCGCCAGGGCGATCCCGGTGAGAGCCGCTTCTTCCTCTCGCTCGAGGACGAGCTGATGCGCCTGTTCGCGAGCGGCGCGATGAGCTGGGTCATGGACCGCGCCCTCCCCGAGGACGTGCCGATCGAGGCCCGCATGGTGAGCCGGGCGATCGAGCGTGCCCAGAACACTGTGGAGGCGCGCAACGCCGAGGTCCGCAAGGACGTCCTCAAGTACGACGAGGTGATGAACGAGCAGCGGAAGGTCATTTACGAGCGCCGCCTGCAGATCCTCGACGGCGAGGACCTGCGGGAGTACACGGTCGCCCTCGTCGAGACGACGCTCGAACGGGTCGTGACCGCGACATGCCCGAGCGACTTCGCCGAGGAGTGGGACCTCGAGCGGCTCGTGAACGAGCTCGCGCAGTACTACCCGACGGAGTTCACCGTCGAGGACCTCGAGCAAGCGGACACCGTCGAGCAGCTCGTCGAGTCCGTCGTCGCCGACGCGACAGAGACCTACGAGCGGCGCGAGCAGACGATGCCCGGGGGCGAGGAGACCGCGCGGCACATCGAGCGCCAGATCATGCTCCAGATCATCGACCAGCGCTGGCGGCAGCACCTCTCCGAGATGGACCACCTCCGCGAGGGAATCCACCTTCGGGGGATCGCGCAGACCGACCCCCTCGTCGCGTGGCAGCGCGAGGGCTACGAGCTGTTCGGCAAGCTCATGGACGCAATCGACGACGACTACGTCCGATTCGTCATGCACGTCCAGGTGCTCGTCGAGCCCGAGGCCGCGCCGGACTACAGCCAGGCGAGCTTCGAGGCGGCGGAGGATCCGGCCAGCGGCCTGAAGGCGGCGGCCGTGGTAGACGCGCCGCTCCTCGCAGCGCCGGAGCCCGAGCAGGACGCCGCCGCCCAGCCACCCGCGCGCCCTGCCGCGGCACCCGCCCCGCCCCGCCCCGCCCCGCAGCCGGCCGCCCGTCCCGCGCCCGGCGCGCTGTCGGGCGGCGCTCGGCCGGCTCCTGGGGCAGGTCTCGCCGGCGTGGCACCGACGGGCCGCGCGGGCGCGCAGAAGGTCGGCAGGAACGACCCGTGCTGGTGCGGGAGCGGCAAGAAGTTCAAGCTCTGCCACGGCTCGAGCTGATCGTGTCGGGCCCCGGAGCCGGGCCGGGCGCGCCCGGGGACCGGCCGGATATCGGTCCCGTGCTCGCGGACCTGACCGCACGGCTCGACGCTGCCGCGCGCTACCTCCGCCTCGACGAGCAGCGCGACGCGCTCGTACGACTCGAGGTCGAGGTCGCGGCGCCGGAGCTGTGGTCGGACCCCGCGCGCGCCCGCGAGGTCACCGCCGCGTACGGCAAGGCGAAGAGCGACGTCGACGGCCACGACGACCTCGCGCGACGCCTCGACGACGCGTCCGGGCTCTACGACCTCGCGCGCGAGGAGGGCGCCGAATCGATCGCAGCTATCGCCGGCGAGATCGACGACGTGATCGCCCACGTCGGGCGCGCGCTCGACGACCTCGAGCTGCGTAGCCTGTTCTCGGGCGAGCACGACGAGAGGGACGCCGTCGCCGAGATCCACGCGGGGGCCGGCGGCACCGACGCGCAGGGCTGGGCGGAGATGATGCTGCGCATGTACCTGCGCTGGGCCGAGCGGCGCGGCTTCGAGGTCGAGGTCGAGGAGACGTCGCCGGGCCAGGAGGCGGGCATCCTCTCGGCGACCTTCATCGTGCGCGGGCCCAACGCGTACGGGCTCCTGACCGCGGAGCGCGGCGTCCACCGGCTCGTGCGGATGTCCCCCTACGACTCCCAGCACCGCCGCCAGACGAGCTTCGCGTCTCTCGAGGTCACGCCCTTCCTCGAGGACCTGTCCGGCGAGGTCCAGATCGACGAGAAGGACCTGAGGATCGACACCTACCGCTCGTCTGGAGCGGGCGGTCAGCACGTCAACGTGACCGACTCCGCCGTGCGCATCACCCACCTGCCGACAGGAGAGGTCGTCGCCGTCCAGAACGAGCGCAGCCAGCACCAGAACAAGGCGAAGGCGATGCAGATCCTCGCGGCCAAGCTCGCCGAGCGACAGCGCGAGGAGCGCCGTGCGGAGCTCTCGGCGCTCGCCGGGCCCCAGACCAAGGTCGAGTGGGGGAGCCAGATCCGCTCCTACGTGCTCGCTCCCTACCAGCTCGTGAAGGATCTGCGCACCGAGCACGAGACGGGCAACGTCGACGGAGTGCTCGACGGGGACATCGAGGAGTTCATGGTCGCGTACCTGCGTTGGCGGCGGGCGGAGTCCCGAGAGAGCCCGACCTGAGCGCGCCTCCGCGAGGTCGCGCGAGGCTCGCCGGACCATGGTGCGAACGGCTCATGCACCGTGGTGCAGTCGTCGTGTCACGAGAATGTCACCTCCCGGCTGGTAGTCTGACCGCGTTTGGTGGGCGGCGCGACACTGCGTGATGCGCCCGGGCGCGATCTGGACGCCAGCTCGAGGAGGCACGCTCGACGTGCCCCGGACCAGAGGGCCGACGGTGTGTGACGCCGTCCCGGCAGGTTCTGAGGAAGAGGACGATGATCCGCTTCGACAACGTCACGAAGAGCTACAAGGGCCTGGCCCCCGCTCTGGAGGGCATCTCCCTCGAGATCAACAAGGGCGAGTTCGTCTTCCTCGTCGGCTCCTCGGGCTCGGGAAAGACGACATTCTTGAAGCTGCTGCTGCGCGAGGCGGTCCCGGACTCCGGGTCGATCTGGGTCGCCGGCCGCGACATCGGCGAGCTCTCCCACTGGCGCGTTCCCTACCTCCGGCGGAATCTCGGCTGCGTGTTCCAGGATTTCCGCCTCCTGCCGAACAAGACAGTCACCGAGAACGTCGCGTTCGCGCTCGAGGTGATCGGCAGGCCACGCAACGTGATCCGGACCCAGGTGTCCCAGGTGCTAGAGCTCGTCGGGCTCGGCCAGAAGGGCGACCGGATGCCGCACGAGCTCTCCGGCGGTGAGCAGCAGCGTGTCGCGGTCGCGCGCGCTTTCGTCAACCGCCCACTCGTGATCCTCGCCGACGAGCCGACCGGCAACCTCGACCCCGCGACGAGCCAAGGGATCATGAAGCTCCTCGACCGGATCAACCGCACGGGCACGACGGTGGTCATGGCGACCCACGACGTCGGCATCGTGGACACGATGCGCCGGCGTGTCATCGAGCTCGACCGGGGCAAGCTCGTGCGCGACCAGGCTCGCGGCGTCTACGGCTACGGCACGGACATGACGACCTCGACGCGCGGCGTCCCGGCGGTCGCCATGGCCGGACAGGCGGACCTCGCGATGGACCTCGACCCGGCGACTGGACGCGTCGCCGCCGTGCGCGCGCGGCGGGGGCAGCGTTGAGGCCGGACGGCGAGCAGCACCGCTGATGGCCGTGTCGTTCGAGTACGTGGCCAAGGAGACGGCCACGAACCTCTGGCGCAACAGGATGATGGCCCTCGCGGCCATCCTCACCGTCGCGGTGTCGCTCTCGCTCGTCGGCACGGCGCTGCTCCTGCGCCAAGCCGTGAACCGCCAGATCGGCGAGTGGAACAACAACGTAAGCCTGCAGATCTTCATGGACGCGTCCGCGACCACCCAGCAGATCGCGAACGTGCGCTCGACGATCGGCCAGACGCCGCAGATCACCCACTGCAGCTATCTCGACCACGGGCAGTCCTACGCGCAGGCCAAGCGCCTGCTCGCGAGCTCGCCGACCGCGATCGAGGCGCTCACTCCTGCGACGACCCCGACGGTCTTCCGCTGCCAGCTGCGCAATCCTGCGGAGGCGTCGACCGTGAGCGCGACGTTCAACAGCGGCGTGCCAGGCGTCTACCAGGCGACATCGCCAAGCCAGAGCATCCGAGTCATGCAGCAGGTGACGAACGTGCTCCAGATCGTCCTCCTCGTGATCGCGATCGTGCTGCTCGTCTCCTCGCTCGTCCTCATACTGAACGCGATCCGCATGGCGATCTTCGCCCGTCGCCGCGAGGTCGGCGTCATGAAGCTCGTCGGCGCGACGAACTGGTTCATCCGGGTCCCGTTCATGCTCGAGGGCCTCGTCCAGGGCCTGCTCGGTGCCATCGTCGCGGCTCTCATCGTCTTGCTGTCCAACTTCGGCGTCAGCTACCTGATCCGGCACTACAAAGTGTCCGTGCTCGGCTCGGCCGTGCTCCCGACCCACGACATCGTCGTCACCGAGCTGCTCGTCGTGCTGATCGGGCTCGTCGTCGGGGTCGCGGGCTCCTCGGTCGCGGTCCGGCGCTTCCTCGACGTCTGAGCCCCGCACGGACGTGCGGGCCCTCGAGGCGATATCGGACTTCGGGGCTCGCAACGCGTCCGCGGGAGTCGTCGGGCCGGGTGGCGTCCTCGCCGCTCGCGGCGACGTAGACCACCCGTTCGCGTGGGCGTCGGTCACAAAGCTCTGCACGGCGCTCGCGGTGCTCGTGGCGGTCGAGGAGCGCAGCATCTCGCTCGACGACCAGGCGGGCCCACCGGGCTCCACCGTCCGCCACCTCCTCGCCCACGCGTCCGGTCTCGGTCCGGACGAGCCCGACCAGCCGCTCGTCGCGCCGGGTAAGCGCCGGATCTACTCGAACGCGGGGTTCGAGGTCCTCGCGGCGTTCCTCGAGCGCCGGACAGGGATGAGCTTCGCGTCCTACCTCGGCGCCGCGGTGCTCGAACCGCTGTCGATGACGGGCACCCGCCTCGTGGGCACCGCGGCCGCCGGCGTCGTCGGCACTCTGCGCGACCTGATCGCGCTCGGCACGGAGCTGCTCTCGCCATCCCTCGTCGACCAGGCGACGCTTCTCTCGGCGACGTCGGTCGCGTTCGCCGGCCTGTCGGGCGTGCTCCCAGGATTCGGCCGGCAGGACCCCTGCGACTGGGGCCTCGGCCCCGAGCTTCGGGCGGGTAAGTCCCCGCACTGGACCGGCTCGCGCAACTCGCCCGCGACGTTCGGGCACTTCGGCCAGAGCGGCACCTTTCTCTGGGTCGACCCGGCCGCACGGCTCGGGTGCGCACTGCTCACCGACCGACCGTTCGGATCGTGGGCGGCGGCGGCCTGGCCGGCGCTCTCGGACGCGGTCCTCGCCGAGCTCGGCTGACCCGAGCCGTGGTCCTCGTCGAAACGGCGACCGCTCAGCAGCCACGGCTAGGCTCCGCGGCCGTGACCGAGACGACCGGTGGGGCGCGAACGGCGGTGGTGCCCGCCCGGGACGCGGCGACGCCGAGGTGAAGGGCGTCCTTCTCGCGGGTGGCACGGGCAGCCGGCTGCACCCCTTGACGCGCATCACGAACAAGCACCTCCTGCCGATCTACGACCGCCCCATGATCTCCTACGCGATCGAAGCGCTCGTGACCGCGGGCATCTCGGAGATCATGGTCGTGACGGGCGGCACGCACGCGGGCGAGTTCCTCCGGCTGCTCTCGAACGGCGAGGAGCACGGTGTCGGCCGGCTCTGCTATGCCTACCAGGACCGCCCCGGGGGGATCGCGGAGGCGCTCGGCCTCGCGGAGCGCTTCGTCGGCGACGACGCCGTGCTCGTGATGCTCGCGGACAACCTCTTCGGCAGGTCGATCCGCCCGACGGTCGACGCGTTCGTCGCCGATCCGCACGGGGCGAGGATCGTCCTCGCGCCGGTCGACGAGCCGGAGCATCTCCGGCACCTCGGCGTGCCCGAGGTCGGCCCGAACGGCAAGGTCGTCCGCATCGTCGAGAAGCCGGTGGACCCCCCGAGCAACTTCTGCGTGACGGGCGTGTACTGCTACGACGCGTCGGTGTTCGCCGTGATCTCGACGCTCGTGCCCTCAGGCCGGGGCGAGCTCGAGATCACCGACGTGAACAACCACTACGTCGCGTCCGGGACCATGGCCTACGACGTGCTCGAAGGTTTCTGGGGCGACGCGGGCGAGTCGATCGACGCGTACTACTCCGTCAACGACCACGTCCGCCGGCACGGGGTCAACCGGGGCTGACCGGCGCGCCGGTCCCCGCGTCGTCCCGCCGGTCGACGCCTGCGTCTGGTCGTCCGGAGCCGCGCGCGACCGCGTACGGCACCGGAGCGGAGAAGGTCTCGCGGCGCCACAGGCCCGGGGCGATCGGCAGTATTCGCGGCACGTCCTCGAAGAGCCATCGGCCGGCCGCGCGCCGCGTCGCGGACGAGGCGCCCGCGAGGGCGACCACCGCCTCGGCGCCCGCCACGGACGCGAACAGGGCGGACAGCCCGCGGCTCACCCGGTGCTCGGCGTCGAGCGACCGGCGCAGCTCCGCGCGGTAGCGCCGTGCGGCGAGGTCGGGGTCGTGCATGCCCGCCGCGTCGATCGCCTCCGCCGCGGCGACGCCTGTCTCGAGCGCCTGACCGATCCCCTCGCCGGTGAACGGGTCGGCGGCGCGCGCCGCGTCGCCGACGTAGATGACGCGGCCACTCGTGTCGGCGACTGGAGTGCGATCGATCCCAGCAGGGATCGGCCACGACCGGGCCGGGCCCTCGAGCGCCGCGTCGGCGCCGAGGAGCGACGTGAGGAAGGGGCTCGCGAGCGCGTCGCGCCACGCAGCGGCGAGCGCCCTGCCGGAGCCGCCGCGCGGCCTGCGGAGCACGATCCCGACGTTCGCCGTGCTGCCCGCGAGCGGGAACGACCACAGATATCCCGGTAGGAGCTCGGGCTCGAACGCGACCCACAGGCGCTGCGACGCGATCGGCGCGACCCGGACCGCATAGGCGCGGAACGCGTGCCAGCCGCCGGCGCCTGCACGCGTCTCGAGGGTTCCCGGCACCCCGGCGCCCTCCCGTAGCGAGCGCACCCGTGACCACGCACCGTCGGCGGCGACGACGAATCGAGAGCGGACCACGACCCCGTCGCCGATCTCCGCTCTGCAGGCGGCATCGCCCGAGCGCTCGTCGACCTCGAGCCGGTGGAGCTCGTGCCCGTCGAGCACGGTCGCGCCCGCGTCGCGGGCGATCTCGACGAGGGCCGCGTCGAGATCGCGCCGCCGAGCGACGGCGGCGCAGCACGACCCGGACCGTACGAGTGGGAGCTCGGTGACGCGACCGTGCGGCGATCGGACGGCGATCGCTGCAGCCGGCGTGAAGGATCCGACGGCAGCCGTGTCGAGGCCGAGGCGTTCGAGACGCCGCAGCGCGCCGGTCGTGAGGCCGTCGCCGCAGCACTTGTCGCGCGGGAAGCGCGCCTTGTCAGCGAGCACGACGTCGAGACCGTGGCGCGAGAGTGTGGTAGCGGCGGAGCTGCCAGCGGGCCCCGCGCCGACGACGAGAACGTCCGCGCGGATCGTGCCGCTCACGGCGCAGCGCGGCGAGAGCCGCTCACGGCGCAGCGCGGCCCGAGCCGCTCGGGGCCGCGACGAGCGCGGCGCGGATCGCGGCGTCGAGGTCCGGGTGTGCGAAGCGGTAGCCGGTGCGCTCGAGCACGGTCGGGACGGCGCGCTGGCTCGCGACGAGGACCTCGCGGGTCGTCTCGTCGCCAGCGACGATCCGCAGGGCGACCTCGGGCACCGCGAGCAGAGCGGGCCGGCGGAGGGCCGATGCGAGGCGGTCCGTGATGTCGGCGTTGCGCGCAGGTGCCGGCGAGGTCGCGTTGCACGGGCCGTGGACGGACGCGTCGCTCGCGACATGGACGAGCGCGCCCACCTCGTCCGCGAGGGAGATCCAGCTCGTCCACTGGCGTCCCGATCCGAGCCGGCCGCCGAGGCCGGCTCGAAAGAGCGGGACCTGGATCCTGAGGCTGCCTCCGCCCGGGCCGAGGACGACGCCGGTGCGGACGTTGACGACCCGCGCGCCGGCGGCGGCAGCGGGCGCCGCCGCCGCCTCCCAGGCGCGGCAGATGTCCGCGAGCGTGCCGCTCCCCGACGGGCTCGACTCGTCGAGCACCTCGTCGCCGCGGCTGCCGTAGTAGCCGACCGCGGATATCGCGACGAGGACCGGTGGCGCGCTCGAGCACGCGGCGACGGCGCGCGCGACGGCGCCTGTCGTGACGACGCGGCTCGCCCGGATCTGTTCACGCTTCGCTGCGCTCCAGCGCCACGGGGTGATGGGCTCCCCCGAGAGGTGGAAGACGGCGTCGACGCCGTCGAGGCCGCCGCCGGGCAGCCGGGACACGTCGAGTCCCCTGCCGGCGAGGTCGAACGCGGCGTCGCCCGGCGCGGGGTCGGAGCGGACGATCCGGTGGACCTCGTGGCCCGCGTCCTCGAGACGGGCGACGAGCGCCCGTCCGATGAACCCCCGCGATCCGCTGACGAGTGTGCGCACGTTCGACCGCCTCTCCCGCCCGAGCCTACGGCTCTCGCGCCAACGTCACGGCCTCCCGTCCGCGCCCCGGCCGCGCCCGAGGCGGTCGTGTCGAGCGACCTCCCGGCATGCCTCCTCGACGAGCACTGCGAGCTCGTTCGGGTGGGTGATGTGCGCACCGTGGCCCGCTCCGGCGACGACCGCGAGCGTCGCTCCCCGGACCGCGCCGGCGAGCCATTCGGCACCGAGGACGTGGCGGACTGCGGCGTCACTGCCGCGGGCAGCGACGACCGTGACGTCGATCGCGCTCGCGTCGAACGCGGCGGCGGTCGGCAGCTCGGCGATCTCGCCCGCGGCTGCGGCCCCGTCGAGGGCGATGCCGGCGCGTGTCGCGGGGGCGAGGCGCGCGTACCGCTCGTCGCCGAGCATCGACCGGGTGAAGCGCTCGGCGAAGGCCGCGGGTGCTTCCCCCGTCTCGGGCGCGGGAGGGACCGGTGCGCCGGCTCCCGCCGGAGCGCTCCAGAACGGGAGCCAGCTGAGCGGTGGCTCGTAGGCGACGACCGCGCCGACGAGGTCGGGGCGGCGCGAGGCCGCGGTGAGAGCGACGACCCCGCCGTAGCTGTGGCCGAGGACGACCGCGCGGCGCGCCCCACACGGGGACGCGTGCGCGGCGATCGCGGGCGCGTGCTCCTCGAGGATCCAGAGGAGGTCGTCGACGTGGTCGGCGAGGAGCCCGCACGCTGCCCCAGCTACGCGCGAGCGCTGGTAGCCGCGGCGGTCGTACGCGACGGTGGGATGGCGCCCCGCGAGCACGCGCCGCAGCCGCGAGAAGCTCCGGCCGCTGTCGAGCACACCGTGGACAAGGACGACGGCAGGCGCCGCGTGGTCGGCGTGCTCCGAGGTCTCGACGTGGAGGTCGCGTCGACCGCGCCCGCCGGGAGCCGGAGCGCCGAGGCTCACGTGCGCCGCCCGGCCATAGTGCGACGCTAGCCCGGCGAGGGTTAGGCTTTCGCAGGTGGAAGACGACGAGGAGCCGCGCCTGCAGCGCGCGGCCATGGGCACGGTGGCGACCGGCGCGCTCGGGCTGAACGCCTGGCTCGTCGAGGAGATGTTCCAGGAGTACCGCTCGGACCCCGCGTCGGTGAGTGAGAGCTGGCGGGAGTTCTTCGCCGACTACCGGAGCATGCTCCCCGGCGAGAACGGCCGCGACGCAGCGCCGATCCGCTCGAGCCTCGACGCGCCGTTGACGGCCGAGCCGACGGTGCCCGCCGCACCCCCCGTGCCGCCCCCGCCCGGAGGCCCGCCACCGGCGAGTGCGCCGGCGGCGGCCGTCGTCGCGGCGGGCGCGGCCGTGCTCGGGGGCGGGGAGCCGGCGCTCCTGCGTGGCGCGCCCGCACGCATCGTCGAGAACATGGTCCGGAGCCTCGCGGTACCGACGGCGACGAGCGTCCACCCGATCCCTGCGAAGCTCCTCGAGGTGAACCGCCGGGTGCTCAACGAGCACCTCGCGCGGACTTCGGGCGGCAAGGTGAGCTTCACCCACCTCATCGGCTGGGCGGTCGTGCAGGCGCTCGGGGCCGTGCCCGCGCTCAACGCGAGCTTCGTCGCGGACGCGGACGGCAAGGGCACGCCGGGCGTCGTGCGCCACGAGCACGTCGGGCTCGGAATCGCGATCGACCTACAGCGTGGCGACGGTGGTCGTTCGCTCGTCGTCCCCTGCATCCCCCGCGCCGACACGCTCGACTTCGCGGGCTTCCTCCACGCGTACGAGGCCATCGTGCGCCGCGCCCGGTCAGCCAAGCTCTCGGTCGACGACTTCGCCGGCGTCACGGTCACCCTCACGAACCCCGGGACGCTCGGCACGACGCAATCCGTCCCGCGGCTCATGGTCGGTCAGGGCGCGATCGTCGGCGTGGGCGCGCTCGACTTCCCGGTCGAGTACGAGGGAGCCGATCCCGAGACTCTCGCAGAGATCGGCGTCGGCAAGGTCGTCACGGTCACCTCGACCTACGACCACCGGATCATCCAGGGCGCGGAGTCCGGTACGTTCCTGAGGCGCGTCCACGAGCTGCTCGTCGGCGAGCACGGCTTCTACTCCGAGGTGTTCGCGTCCCTCGGCGTCCCGCACCATCCGGCTCGCTGGCAGCGCGACCACAGCTCGCTCGCGCCCGGTGAGC
>DATLRJ010000109.1:0-10629 GCA_035534715.1 Acidimicrobiales bacterium
CGTCGCCCTCACGTGGCGACCGCGTCCCATCGGCGCGGGCTTACTGGCCGGAGCGCTCCTCCCGTTCGTCGCGCAGGTCATCTCAGCACTCGCGCAGCCCGTGCCGGGCCCGACCTACTTCGGGGTCGGGCCCGGCGAGGCCGCGAGCGCGCAACTGACCATCGCGGGCGGGTTCACCGCGTGGTTCTACGTCTACTGCGCGTTCCTCGCCGGGTGCGCGGCGCTGGTACCGGTGCTCGCGACCCGCGGTGGCGCCGCCGAGCCGCCGCTCCCGCGACTCCGGAGCGGCGCCGCGACGTGACGAGGATCGGGGCGACGCCGACCGAGCGCCACCCGCCGCGCCGACGGTCGGTCCAGGAGCTGGCAGAATGGGCGCCATGGCCAACAGCAGCCTGAGCGAGCGGCGGTGGTTTCCCGCGCATCAGCCCCAGACGCTTCAGATCGCCGTCGCGCTCCTCTACTGGAACGCCGTCCTGAGCTTGCTCTTCGGCCTGTTCACCGGAGGGTACGGCCGTATCGGGCTCGTCCTCGTGCTCCTCGAGGTCCTAGGCGGCCTGGGCGTCGCGAACGAGAAGAAGTGGGGGTACTGGGTCGCGGTCGTGGCGGCGTTCTTCCCCTTCTACCTGCTCGCCCGAGGCTACCTAGGGGGCGGCCTGCTCACGCTGTTGTTCGAGGTCGCCCTCGTCGCGCTGCTGCTCCATCCCCAGAGCCGGTCGTACTACAAGATCTGGTTCCGCTGACGGCTGGCGAGCGCCCGTCCGGGGCGCCCGGCCCCGATCCCGACGCCGCCGGCACCCGCGGCGCCTCGCTGCCCGAGGGCACGGCGAAAGCCGAGATGGTCCGCGCGATGTTCGACGCGATCGCGCCCCGCTACGACCTTGTCAACAGGGTCATGACCCTCGGAATGGACCGGGGATGGCGCCGGCGCGCGATCGGGCTGCTGCGCCTTGCTCCCGGGGCTCGGGTGCTCGACCTCGCGTGTGGCACCGGAGACATCGCCCGCGAGCTCGCGGGCAGCGGCTACAAGAGCGTGGGCGCTGACCTCTCGTTCGGCATGCTCGCATCCGCTCGACCGGGGAGCACGCCCCTCGCCCAGGCCGACGGTGGCGCGCTCCCGATCCGCTCTGGCTCGCTCGACGGCGTCGTGAGCGGCTTCGCGGTGCGGAACTTCGCGGACCTCCCCGGCGTGCTCGACGAGTGCGCGCGGGTGCTGAGGTCGGGCGGGCGCATCGCCCTGCTCGACGTCGACACCCCCTCGTCCCCGCTGCTTCGTGCCGGGCACAAGGTCTGGTTCACGGCGATCGTGCCGCGGCTCGGCGCGGCGCTCTCTGACCGCGCGGCCTACCGCTACCTGCCGCGTTCCGTGGCCTACCTCCCGCCGCGGGACGAGCTCCTCGAGCTCGTGGCCGACGCGGGCTTCGTCGCCGCACGCCACCACTCGCTTAGTGGCGGGATCACCCAGGTCGTGACGGCGACACGGGCCGGCGCTCGCGGACTCGGCACGCCGTGAGCCCCGTGAGCCCCGTGAGCCCCGTGAGCGCCGGGAGCGCCGGGGGCGCCGGGGGCGCCGGGGGCGCCGGGGGCGCCGGGGGCAACGATGCCGAGCTGTACTTCAGCGCGGCTCGCATCGACGCGTCGACGTTCGCCGCCGCCCGCGGCCACGCGATGCGCGTCGGGCGCGTCCTCGAGCGCGACGGGTCCTCGGTGCTCGGCTGGGGCGAGGCCGTGCGCATCGAGCTCCCGCTCGGCCTCGACGATCCGGACGGCATCGCCGACGCCGAGCGACGGCTCGCAGCGATCGTCCCGCTCGACGCCCGAGACCTCGATATCACGCCCGGGCCGGTGGCGATCGGCGCCCTCGCGTTCGATCCTCGTGGCTGGTCGGAGCTCGTCGTCCCCGCCGTACAGATCGTGTCGCGCGGCGAGGAGCTCCACGCGACGGCCGTCGGCACCCGCGATCTGCTCGCGACAGCGCGGCGTGCCTTCCCGTTCGTGCCGGGCGCGCCACCGCAGGTCCCTCGGGAGATCGACAGCGAGCCTCCCGACCGGTTCGAGCTGCGCTCCGTCAGGAGCCACGAGGACTTTCGCCGCCGCGTCTCGAGCGCGCTCGAGGCGATCGGACGGGGGACGTTGGAGAAGGTCGTCCTCGTCCGCGAGGTCACGGTCGAGGCGGACCGCCCGCTGCGCCAGCACCACCTCCTCGAGCGGCTCCGAGCCCTCCATCCGTCGTGCAGCGCGTTCGCCGTGGACGGCTTCGTCGGTGCGAGCCCGGAGCTGCTCGTTCGCCGGCGCGGCGGCGAGGTCGTGTCGCAGCCGCTCGCCGGCACCGTCGCGCGAAGCGGCGACCCCGAGGAGGACCGGCACCTCGCGGCAGCTCTGCTCGCGTCGGCGAAGGAACGAGCAGAGCACCGGATAGTCGTCGACGCGATCGTCGACGCGCTCGGCCCCGTCTGCACGTCGCTCGACGCACCCGAGGTTCCGCACCTGCTCGCGCTGAGAAACGTCGCGCACCTCGCGACCCGCGTCGTCGGGACCTTGCGCGCCGACGGTGCGGGAGCCCGCGCGAGCGTGCTTCGCATCCTCGCCGCTCTCCACCCGACCCCGGCGGTCGGCGGATCGCCTCGCGACGAGGCGCTCGACTACCTGCGCAAGTACGAGGACGTCGAGCGCGGGCGCTTCGCAGGTCCTGTCGGGTGGGTCCGCTCGGACGGCGACGGGGAGTGGTGGCTCGGGATCCGCAGCGCACTCGTCGACGGCACTCGCGCCCGGCTCTTCGCCGGCGTCGGCATCGTCGCGGGCTCCGATCCTGCCGCCGAGCTCGCAGAGACCCAGCTCAAGCTCCAGGCCCTGCTCGCCGTCGCCGTGCGTCCCTGAACCGCCCGGTCCGGCCCATGCCAGTGCCGTGGGCACGGGAATGCCCGTCGCCACGGCCCGCCCGTGGGCACCTGAGCCAGGGACTCACGCGCTCGATCACCCGCCGCGCGCGACGCCTCCGTCGACAGCCGACGGACCGGCGCTGCGGACGCGGTGAGAGGTGCGCGAGACGAGGCGCCGCAGACCCCACAAGCTCACGAGCCGCAGTGCCTCGGTGACCGTCGTCATCGACATCTTCGAGGTGCCCTCGACCCGGTCGACGAACCGGATCGGCACCTCCGCGATCCGCGCCCCGGCTCCGCGCGCCACATAGGTCATCTCGATCTGAAAGCCGTAACCGTCTGCCTGGATGCCGTCCATGTCGATCCTGTGGAGCAGCGACGCCGCGTAGGCGCGGAAGCCGGCCGTCGAGTCCTTCACACCGAGCGAGAGGACGAGGTCCGCGTAGACGTTCCCGCCGCGCGAGAGCAGCCGTCGCAGCGCCGTCCAGTCCGGGATCTCTCCGCCGGGAACATATCGCGAGCCGATCGACAGCTCGTAGCCGCGCGACAGGGGCTCGACGAGCGCGGGCAGGGACGCGGGGTCGTGGGAGAAGTCCGAGTCCATCTCGACGAGCACGTCGTAGCCGCGCTCGAGCCCCCACGCGAAGCCGGCTCGATAGGCGGGGCCGAGCCCCTGCTTCACCGGGCGGGAGAGCACCTCGATGCCGGCGAGCTCTCCCGCAACCTCGCGAGCGATCTTCGCGGTGCCATCCGGCGAGGAGTCGTCGACGACGAGGACCTCCACGCCGTCGAGCGACGCCCGAACCGCGCGGAGCATGCGCTCGATGGTCGCGCTCTCGTTGTAAGTCGGCAGGACGACGAGCACGCGCACGGGGGCAACTTACTCGGCCTGCGCAGGCCGCACCCCCTCGTCGCCTGCCTTGCCTTCGACGAGCACGCGCCCCGCGACCTGCACCGCTCCCGCGGCCGGGACCGCGAGGAGCGCGCCGCAGAGGCCGCCGAACGTCGAGCCGACGACGGCGCCGATCTCCGCGCCGACGAGCACCGAGATGAGCACCCACAGCGGGTTGAGACGGACCGTCCTGCTGATCACGACCGGGTAGAGGACATGGTTCTCGATCTGCTGGTACACGAGGAACACGACGACCGTCGCGAGGCCAGCGGCGACCGAGTGCAGGAACGCCACCCCGACCGCGGGGATGCCGGCGAGCAGGCCGCCGACGAGCGGGAGGAAGTCGACGAGACCCACCCAGATCGCGAGCACGCCCGCGAATGGGACGCCGGTGACAAGCAGGGTCGTGTACACGACGACGCCGGCGATCACCGACGTCGCGAGATTGCCGACCATGAAGCCGGTGACCTGCCGCGCCATGTCGTCGACGACGCGCCGGGTGAGCGCGGCGCGGTCCGGCCTCATCCAGCGCAGCACGCCGGTGAGGATGCGTGGCGCCTCGAGGAGCACGAAGAAGCTGACGAAGATGATCGTCACCGCTCCGACGAGGCCGCTCACGACCGTCTTGCCAACAGAGAGCGCTGGCTTGCTGAGCTTGGTGATGATGCTCTCGAGCTTCGGCGCGTGGCTCTTGACGAAGCTGAGCAGATGGAGGCGCGCCGCGAGCTTGCCCACCTGCCCGCGCCCGTGCTGGGCCTGCGAGACGAGGCTCGGGAGCTCCTTCGCGAAGCGCGTCGCCGAGCCATAGACAGGGTGGACGAGGAGGTAGAGGAGCGCGACCGCCGTCGCGACGCCGACGAGGTAGACGGTGCCCGTCGCGATCCCGCGCGAGAATCCGCGCCGCGTGAGGGCCCTGACGGCGGGGTCGAGGAGCACCGCGACGAACACCGCGACGAGCAGCAGGAGCACGAGAAGCCTCAGTCGCCAGAGCAGGAGCGCAGTGACGACCGTCACGAGGGCGACGATCGCGACGAGCACAGCCGACCGCACGACGAGCCGCTCGACCGCGTGGGTGTCCCGGCCGTCACCGGGCGGCGGGCGCCACCAGCGCGCCGCGGCGGATCGCCCTCCACCGGGTCCCGCTTCTCCAGACGGGGCGGCCGGAGCGTCGCCACTCGATGTGTCGGGGCGGTCAGGCACGCGTCAAGTCAAGCCGACCGGCGCTCGGCGCGGTGAACCGATGCGCGACGTGATGCGCGTGCGAGCATGGGGGGATGCGTCGAACCCGTGCGCGAGGCCGCGCGCACACCGCCGATCGCGACGGGCCCGACCCCGGCGAGCACGCCGCGCCACGAGACGGCCCCGGCGTCGAGCGTCCGACGGGTCAGGACCCGCAGGGCGAGGGGCCGCCCGCCGGAACCGGGGGGCGGGTGAGGGCGCGACGCTCCTGGCGCTCGATGGTCCCCGCTCCGCTACGCCACAGCGTGGTCATCTTCCTCGTGCTCCTCATCCTCGAGTACGTGGTCGTCCCCGAGCTCGTCGGGGCGAGCAAGCACCTCTACCTGCTCACCCATATCCGCGTCGAGTGGGTCGTCGCCGGCGTCGTGTGCGAGATCGCCGCCTTGCTCGCATACGCGCTGCTCAGCCAGTCGTTGCTCCCCGGCGGTGGGCCCGGGCTTTCGAAGGTCTTCCGGATCGACCTCGCGGGGCTCGCCGTCTCCCACGTGCTGCCCGGCGGGAGCGCCGGGAGCGCCGGCGTCGGCTACCGGCTCCTCACGACCAATGGCGTCCGCGGCACCGACGCGGCGTTCGCGATGGCGACGCAAGGCATCGGATCCGCCGTCGTTCTGAACGTGCTGCTCTGGTTCTCGCTCGTGATCTCGATCCCGATCGCCGGGTTCCACCCGATCTACGTCGTCGTCGCTCTCGTCGGGATGATCGCGCTCCTCGCGGTCGCCGCCCTCGCGTACTCGCTCACCCACGGCGAGGCCGGCGCGATCCGCGCCGTCCGGGCGATCGGCCGACGCCTCCCGATCCTCGGCGCCGACCGGCTCGAGGCGCTCGTCCGCCAGCTCGGCGACTCGCTTCGGGCGTTCGCTAGCGACCGCGACCTGCTCCGCCGCGCGCTTCGCTGGGCCGCGCTGAACTGGCTCCTCGACGCGGCGTCGCTGTGGTCGTTCGTCGCCGCCTTCGGGAGCTATGTGAACCCCTTCGAGCTGTTCGCCGCGTACGGCATCGCGAACGTGCTCGCGGTCGTCCCGATCACGCCGGGCGGCCTCGGGGTCATAGACGCGTCGGCGCCCGCGCTCCTCGTGAGCTTCGGGGTCACTCGCAGCCCCGCGACCCTCGCGGTCCTTGCCTGGAGGCTCGTCAACTTCTGGCTGCCGATCCCCGTCGGGGCCGCGGCATATGTGAGCATGCGCGTTCCGCGCGGCTCGGGGCTCGGGGCACGGCGCCGGGCGCTTCAAGACATGGCGAGCGACGCGGCATCCGCAGATCCGACGGCTCCGCTCGCCGTGACGAGGCTCGGAGAGCGCGGCGTGCGTCTGCCGGACGATCCTGCGACCCCGTCGTCGGACGACAGCGGCGGCGCTGGGGGCCGGTGAACCGCCGACGCCGCTCGGTCAGTCGGATCCGGCGGGCGTGGGGCAGCGCGGGAAGGGCGGCGCGATGGGGCCGGCAACCTCACGCGCCCCGGATCGATCGACGGTGCGGGGCGACGACGGCCGGGCGCCCTCGCCGCGGCGCTCAGGAGAGCCCGGCGCCGACGCGGTCCGGGTCGTAGGGCGCGCGGCCGAGTCGGACGAGGCGGGTCACGAGCGAACAGCCGAACACCCGTTCGAACAGGTCCTGCTTGCGCCGCACGGTCCACAGCTCGAGCTCGGCGTCGCCGTGCGCCTCGATCGCGAGCTCGACGGAGCGCGCGTGAGGAGCCTCGCCCTCTGGCGAGGTGGTCTCCGACACGCGGACCCTCTCGACAAGTGACGCGTGTGCCGCGTCGAGCGCGTCGGCGAGGCGGAGGAGGGCGAGGAGCTTGAGCACCTCGCCACGATCGTCCTCGCCGAGCTGGCCGAAGGACTCGAAGCTCTGCTTCGGGTTCCCCCGCACGTGGTAGCGGCCGAGCACGCTGAGCTTCGCGACCTCAGCGGGCGAGAAGCCGCGCAGGCCGCCGTTCTCGATGAGGTACGCGGTGTGGCGGTCGTGGCCGGACCTGCTCACGTGCTCGCCGATGTCGTGGAGCAGCGCCGCGAGCTCGAGGAGCTCGCGGCCGTCTGCACCGAGGTCGTGGAGTGCCGAGGTGTGGTCGAACAGGTCGAGCGCGAGCGCCGCGACGTGGCGCGCGTGGCGCTGCCGCCAGCTCGAGCGCCGGCATAGTGCGAGAACCGACGTCCGCCGCAAGGCCCTCGGGTCGTCCGCGAGCTCGGTGCGGTCGTGGGCCCCGATCGTCGCGAGCACGATCCCCTCACGCAGCGCCCATTCGCTCACCGTCAACTCCTCGAGCGCAGCGGCCTCGAGCAGCGCGTCGAGCACGGCGACCCCGGCGGGCAGGAGCTCCGCGCGCCGGGCGTCGCATCCAGGCAGCCGGGCGCGCTCGGCGGTCGTCGCGCCGAGGATGCGCCGCCCGGCGACCCCGATGTCGCGCGCGGAGACCGTGAGCTGGTTGATCGTCGGCGGGATGCCCCCGTCGCGGAGGCTCGCCGCTATGCGGGCGATGCACACGAACGTGCCGCTCGAGCCGATCAGCATGGACGGCTTGGCCTCGAGCGCCTCCTCGAGCACCGGCGCGAGCTCCTCGTCGATCCGTTCGCGCACGCGCGCCAGGTCGGACGCGCTCGGGGGATCGGAGCGGACGAGCTCGGCCGTGAGCCGGCCGACGCCGAGCCGTACGCTCGCGGCGAACGCGAGGCCCGACCGGTCACCGACCATCACCTCGAGGCTCCCGCCCCCGAGGTCCGCGGCCAACGCCGGTCCCGGGTCGATGAGGACGCTCGACCTGATCGCCGTGAAGATCAGCTCTGCCTCGCGCACGCCGTCGACAACCTGTATGCGGACGCCCGTCTCCTCTCGGACCCGGTCGACGAACGCGACGCCGTCGACGGCCTCGCGGAGCGCGGCGGTGCCGAGAGCGACGACCTCGTCGGTTCGTTGAGATTCGTAGATGGCCCGGAACCGACGGATCACCTCGACGGCACGCACGGTTGCCTCCTCGCCGATCTCCCCCGTGCGGGCGACGAGGTCGCCGAGGCGGAGCATCTCGCGCTCGCGAGCGAGCGGGACGAAGCTTCCGTCAAGGCGCGCCTCGACGACGAGGAGATGGAACGAGTTGCTGCCGAGATCGAGCGCCGCGATCCTCACCGCCGCGTCAGCCCGCGAGCTCGCTCGCGTGCCTGCGCCGCGAGCGCTCGACCGCGAGCTCCTGGAGCCGCGACTGGGCGTTCAGCCCCGCGGTCGTCGCGACCCGTCGCCACTCCCCGTCGTCACCGAGCATCCAGGCGTGAGTGTCGTCGGCGAGGTCGAGCGCGAGGACGTCCTCGAGCCGGCCGCACAGCTCGGGCGCGAGCACGGGAGCGATCGCCTCGATCCGCCTGTCGAGGTTGCGCTCCATGAGGTCGCCCGAGCCGATGAAGTAACGGGCCCGGAGGCCTCCGGGGGGCGACAGGAGGTTCGCGACGCCGGGGTCGCCACGCGTCGCGCACGTCGCGAGAACCTCGGGAGGCGGCCACCCGAAGCGGTAGACGCGCGAGTGCTCGAGGACGCGCCCGACGATCGACCGGACGGTGATGCGCTCCGAGAGGCCGTCGACTCCGGGACGCAGCGAGCAGACGCCGCGCACCATGAGCTCGACGAGCGCTCCGGCCTGGGACGCGCGGTAGAGGGCGTCGACGACCTCTGGGTCGGTGAGCCCGTTCACCTTGATCGTGATGCGCCCGGCGGCTCCGGCCGCCGCCTCCAGCTCGATCTGCTCGAGGACCCACGGCCGGAAGCGCTCCGGCGCGAGCACGAGCGAGCGCGACGCGCTCGGCCGGGAGAAGCCTGTCAGGTGGTTGAACAGGTCGTTGAGGTCGGCGCCGACGTCTGGGTCGCACGTGAGGATCCCGATGTCCTCGTAGACGCGCGCTGTGTCCGAGTTGTAGTTGCCCGTGCCGACGTGGCAGTAGCGGCGGATGCCGTCCGGCTCTCGGCGCACGACGAGCGCCGTCTTGGAGTGCGTCTTCAGCCCGACCACCCCGTAGACGACGTGCACGCCCGCCTGCTCGAGCTGCCTGGCCCAGACGATGTTGCGCTGCTCGTCGAAGCGGGCCTTCAGCTCGACGAGCGCCGCGACCTGCTTGCCCGACTCCGCAGCCCGGGCGAGCGCGGAGACGAACGGAGCGTCTCCGGAGGTCCGGTAGAGGGTCTGCTTGATCGCGAGGACGTCGGGGTCCTCGGCCGCCTGCGAGATGAACGCCTCGACCGACGTCGCGAACGAGTCGTACGGGTGCTGGACGAGCACGTCCCGCTCCCGAAGGACTGCGAAGAGATCGATCGGATCCTCGCCGTGGCCCGCGAGTCGCGGCTGGGTCGCGGGCATCCAGATCGGCTCGTGCAGCTCCGGCCGGTCGACGCGGACTATCGACCACAGCTGGCCGAGGTCGAGCGGGGCCGAACACCGGTACACGTCGTCGTCGCCGAGCTCCAGCTCGCTGAGCAGTATCTCGAGCACGCCGGGCTCGATCGCGTCGTCCACCTCGAGCCGGACCGCTCGCCCGAAACGCCGCCGCCGGAGCTCGATCTCCACGGCCGCGAGCAGATCGTCCGCCTCCCCGTCGTCGAGGTCGAGGTCTGCGTTGCGCGTCACCCGGAACGCGTGATGCGCGCCGATCACCATGTCCGGGAAGAGCTGGCCGAGATGCGCGGCGATGACCTGCTCGAGCAGGACGAGCCTGCGATCGTCGCCGAGGGGCACGAAGCGCGGGAGCAGGGGCGGCACCTTGACGCGTGCGAAGCGGTGCTCGGAGGTCACCGGGTCGGCGACCACGACCGCGAGGTTCAACGAGAGGTTCGAGATGTACGGGAACGGGTGGCCCGGGTCGACCGCGAGGGGCGTGAGCACCGGGAAGATGTCCCGGTCGAAGATCCCCCGCAGCTCGCTCCTCGAGTCGGCGTCGAGCGCGTCGTAGTCGACGAGCTCGATCCCCGACCCCTCGAGCTCGGGGACGAGACCGCGCAGATATATGGCCTCGGCTCGATCGGCGAGGCCGACCGCTCGCGCCCGGATCGCCCTCAGCTGCTCGCTCACTGTGCGCCCGTCCGCCGATCGCGCGCGCAGGCCAGCGGCGTGCCGGTCCTTCAAGCCGGCGACGCGCACCTGGAAGAACTCGTCCATGCCTGTCGCGAAGATCGCGAGGAACTTCGCCCGCTCGAGAAGCGGCGTCGCACCGTCCGCGGCGAGATCGAGCACGCGCGCCGCGAAGTCGAGCCAGGAGAGCTCCCTGTTCAGGTACCGCGCGACGCCGTAGTCGTCGGGAGGCCGCTCGACCGGCGCGTGACCGAGATCGCCCTGCGGACCGCCCCGCGCGTCCGTCTCGGGGAGCTCGCGGGCCTCTGCTGCAACCGGCGGGCCCGGCCCCGCGACAGCCGTTCCGGGCACGCTGCGGGCCGCCTCGGCGGAGCTCGCCCGCAGATCGCCGGTCACGCCGGTCAGGCTACCCGTCCCCAGTGTGCGACCGGCGTCCCACTAGCCTGTCGCGTGTGAGCCTGGCAGCAGTGACCCGGCGCGCCCGGCCGCGTCGCACGGGCCTCGGCACCCCGAGCGAGTGGGCCCGCGCGCGCCGGCGGAGCGAGCTCGGGCTCCTGCTCGTCGCGTCCGTGACGGTCCTG
>DATLRJ010000110.1:0-6123 GCA_035534715.1 Acidimicrobiales bacterium
CGCTCAGTGGCCTCTCACCGACCTCGTGCTCTTTCTGCTCGGTGAGGTCAACGTGATCATCGCCGTGTTCAACCTCATCCCGATCCCGCCGCTCGACGGCTCCGCCGTCTTGGAGCGGCTCCTCCCGGCGTCCGCCCTCCCGAGCTACTACCGGCTCCGATCGATCTCGATGCTCCTCGTCCTCTTCCTCGTATTCGCCGCGCCGGGCGTGCTGAACACGATCTTCAATCACGCGCTGCAGTACTGGGGCGACATCGTCCTCTAGCGGCTGCGGCTGCGGCTGCGGCTGCGGCGGTGCGACGTTCTCGCCCCTCGCCCCTCGCCCCTCGCCCCTCGCCCCTCGCCCCTCGCCCCTCGCCCCTCGCCCCTCGCCCCTCGCCCCTCGCCCGCGTCACGTCGCGCGCGTGAGTCTGGTCTCTCGAGAGGACGATCGCGCGCGTCGAGTCCTTGGTCACGAGCGAGGCCGGGCCCTCGATCGCTCCGGCGCGTGGCGAGAGGACGCCCCGGTCAGGTGGCGCGCGGGGTCAGGCCGACAGCGCCCCTCGCTCGGTCGAGCGTCGGTGCCGCGATGCGGGTCGCCTTCGTCGCGCCGTTCGCGAGCACGGCAGCGACGGCGTCGACGTCCCGTGAAAGCTCGGCGATGCGTTCGCGCACGGGCGCGAGCAGCTCGACGAGCGCGTCAGCGACATCGCTTTTCAGTGGACCGTATGCGTCGTAGCGGGTGGCGAGCACCTCTGGACGCTCCCCGGTCGCCGCCGCGAGCATCTCGAGCAGGTTCGACACCCCCGGCTTCGACGCGATGTCGTACGCGACCTCGGAGTCGGTATCGGTGACGGCGCGCCGGACCTTCTTCACGATCTCGTCCGGGCTGTCGGTGATCGCGATCGTGCCGAGCGGCGTGCCCGTCGACTTCGACATCTTCCTCTCGGGGCGCTGAAGGTCCATGACTCGCGCCGCGTGCGACGGGAGGGTCGCATCGGGCACGACGAAGGTGTCGCCGTAACGCGAGTTGAACCGGATCGCAAGGTCGCGCGCGAGCTCTAGATGCTGACGCTGGTCGTCGCCGACGGGGACCTGGTCGGTGTCGTAGAGCAGGATATCGGCTGCCATCAGCACGGGGTAGGTGAGGAGTGAGGCACGCACGGACTCCTGGTCGGCCCCCTTCTCCTTGAACTGGGTCATCCGCCGGAGCTCGCCGAACGACGCGGTGCACTCGAGCAGCCAGGCGAGCTCGGTGTGCGCGGGCACGTGGCTTTGCACGAAGAGGGTGCACAGGGTCGGATCGACGCCGGACGCGAGCAGCCCGATCGCGGTGTCGAAGGTCCGGCCGCGAAGGGCCGCGGGGTCGATGTCAAGCGTCAGCGCGTGGAGATCGACGATGCAGTAGACCGCGTCGGCGACGTGTTGGCCCGCCACCCACTGACGGACCGCGCCGAGGTAATTGCCCACGTGCAGGTCGCCGGAGGGTTGGATGCCGGAGAAGATGCGAGGCATCGTGCAAGGTTAGCCAGTCGCCCCCAGGCCCCCGTGGAGTCGGTGCCGCCCGGCCCCGCGCCGTGGCCCCGACGCGGATGGGAGGTGCGCGGCGGTAGCCTTCGAGAATGGCCTACGAAGTCCACATCGACGTCTTCGACGGGCCGTTCGACCTGCTGCTGCGCCTCATCGCGGCGCAGCAGGTCGACGTCTACGAGGTTCGCCTCGCGGACATCGTGGACGCGTTCCTCACAGAGATGCGCCGGCTCGGCACGCTCGACCTCGAGCTCGCCACTCAATTCCTTCTCGTCGCGGCGACGCTCGTCGAGCTGAAATGCCGGCGCCTTCTCCCGGGAAGCGGCGAGGTCGACCTCGATGACGATCTCGCGCTGTTCGAGGCACGCGACTACCTCCTCGCGCGGCTCGTCGAGTGCAAGACGTTCAGCGCCGCGGCGTCGGTGCTCGCACTTCTCGAGCGCAGCGCGCAGCGGTCGCTCGCGCGCCGGGCCGGGCCGGACGAGCGGTTCGACAGGTGTGCGCCGGACCTCCTCGCGGGCGTGACGCCGGAGCAGCTCGCGGCCGTCGCCGAGCGCGCCTTTGCTGCACGACCCCTCGAGCCGTCCTACGTTCCCTATCCGTCCGGGGAGGACGTGAGCGTCCACGCGACTATAGAGGAGCTCGTATCGAGCCTCCCCGGCCGCGGCCGCGTGTCCTTCCGCGTGCTCACCGCCGGAGCTGCGTCGCCGGCGCACGTCGTCGCGTGCTTCCTCGCGCTGCTGGAGCTCTACAAGCAGTCTCTCGTCGATCTCGAGCAGTCCGAGACGTTCGGCGAGCTCACCGTGGTGTGGAGCGCTCGCGGGCCGGTCGAGCCCGCGGACGTCGTGTCGGACGCCTACGACGCCGCGGAGCTCGAGGCAGCCAGCGCGGGGATGGCGGGCCGACGGGTCGTGCCGCGTGCCGGCTCGGGTCGCGCCACACCCGTCGGCGCGACGGTGCCCCAACGCACGCCGGGTCCGACGGACGCGGGAGGCGCCCGGTGAACTCGCTCTCGCCCGACCTTCGTGGTGACGCCGCGGCGATCGAGGCGGTGCTCATCGTCGCCACCGAGCCTGTCGCGACAAGCCTGCTCGCGGAGCTGCTCGAGGTGTCGGGCGAGCGCGTAGAGCACGTGTGCGCCTCCCTCTCCGCCTCGTACGAGGAGGAAGAGCGTGGCTTCGAGCTCGCCCGGGTCGCGGGTGGCTACCGCTTCCAGAGCCACCCCGCATACCGCGGGCACGTCGAGCGCTTCGTCGTCGACGACGCGCCTCAGCGCCTGTCGCCCGCGGCTCTCGAGACGCTCGCGATCGTGGCCTACAAGCAGCCGATATCGCGTGCCCAGGTCGCCGCGATCCGCGGGGTGAACGCCGACGGGGTGATCCGCGTCCTTCAGAGCCGCGGGTACGTCGAGCCCGTCGGCCGGGACGGCGGTCCGGGCCAGGCCGTGCTGTTCGGGACGACGCAGCTGTTCCTCGAGCGGCTCGGCATCGACAGCACGGGCGACCTCCCACCGCTCGGGCAGTTCGTCCCCGACGTGTCGACGGTCGAGGCGCTCGAGCACGTGCTGCGGACGGGTCCGGTACCGACGGCCGACGCCGAGGAGTGAGCGCGATCTCGCGCGAGCGACGCTCCGCCTGCCACGTGTCCGAGGACATGCCGGTCGACAGCCGTGGCGCTGGTGGAGACCCGGCCCGGGGCGGGGACCGGATCCAGAAGGTCCTCGCCCGCGTAGGGTTCGGCTCGAGGAGGGTCTGTGACGACCTCGTCGCGTCGGGCCGCGTGCGGGTGAACGGCGACGTCGCGGCGCCCGGGCGTCGGGTCGACGTGGGCTCCGACGTCGTCGAGGTCGACGGCAGGGTCGTCGGGATCCTCCCGGGACTCGTCCACTACCTGCTCAACAAGCCTGCCGGCGTCGTCACGACCGCGAGCGACCCGGGCGGACGGCCCGAGATCGTCGACCTCGTGCCGGCCGAGCCGCGGGTGTTCCCCGTCGGTCGCCTCGACCTCGCGACCGAGGGCCTCATCGTCCTCACGAACGACGGGGCGCTCGCCCAGCTCCTCGCGCACCCTAGCCACGGGGTCGAGAAGGAGTACCTCGCGGAGCTCGAGGGCGATCCCGGACCGAGCGCGCTGCGCAGGCTGCGCGAGGGAGTGGAGATCGAGCCGGGCGTCGTGACCGCGCCGGCCCGCGTCTCGCGACGCGGCCCGGGAGTGGTCCGGATCGTCATCCACGAAGGTCGCTACCGCCAGGTCCGGCGGATGTGCGCGGCCGTCGGGCATCCCGTGGTGCGCCTCGTGCGGACGCGCATCGGTCCGATCAGCGACAGCCGGCTCTCGCCGGGAACGTGGCGGGAGCTCTCGCTCGACGAGGTGCGCGCGCTCACCGCGGCTGCCGGGGGCCCGGGAGAGCCCGCCCCCGACGGCTTGTAGGCTGCCCGCCGATGGACGCCCTGCTACGAGCGGTCCGCGGTGCGACCACGGTCGACCACGACGACGCCGACCAGATCTTCGAACGGACTCAGGCGCTCGTGCGTGAGCTCCTGGCGGCGAACGCGCTCGAGCCGGACGACGTCGTGAGCATGATCTTCACGGTCACCGCCGACATCACCGCGGCGTTCCCCGCGACGGCCGCTCGAGCGCTTGGCCTCGACGACGTCGCACTGCTTGGCGCGGTCGAGGCGTCTGTCGCCGGCGCCGTGCCCCTGTGCATCCGAGTCCTCGTCCACTGCTACACGACGCGGTCGCGCGCGGAGATCCGCAACGTCTACCTCGAAGGAGCTGTCCGCCTTCGTGAGGTGCTCGACAGGGCGCCGCGCCCGTGACCGCTCCCGACGTGACGGGCCGGGCGGAGGTCGTCGGCCTCGGGCTCATCGGGAGCTCGGTCGCGCTTGCGCTTCGTGCCGCAGGCTGGCACGTGAGCGGGCACGATCTCGACCCGGGGCGACGGGACCGCGCGCTCGAGATCGGGGTCGTCGACAGCGCCGCCGCGGACCCGACCGCGTCGATCGTGTTCGTCGCGACGCCGGTCGCCGAGATCGTCCCCGTCGCGCGCGAGCTCCTCCGGGCGCGGTCCGGGGACGCCGGTCTCGTCGTGACCGACGTCGGCGGAGTGAAGGCACGCGTGGTCGCGTCGGTCGACGACCCGCGCTTCGTCGGCGGCCACCCGATGGCCGGCTCCGAGCAGGAGGGCCCCGACGGTGCGGACCCGGACTTGTTCGCGGGCGCGACCTGGGTGCTCACGCCGACGAAGTCGACAGACCCGGCGGCGTTCCAGCGCGTCCGGTCGATAGTGGCGTCCTTCGGGGCCGACGTCGTCGACCTCGAGCCTGCCCGCCACGACGCCCTCGTCGCGATCGTCTCGCACCTCCCGCACCTCGCGGCCGCGAACCTGATGTCCCTCGCCGCAGACGCCTCTGCAGAGCACGCAGTGCTCCTCCGGCTCGCGGCCGGCGGGTTTCGCGACATGACGCGCATCGCGGCCGGCGACCCTCGCATCTGGCCGGACATCTTCCGTGACAACGCCCCCGCCGTCCTCGACGCGCTCGACGACCTTCGTGCCCGGCTCGACGAGGCGCGCAGGATGCTCGTCGAGCAGGACCGGGGCGCCCTCGTCGCACTGCTCGAGCGGGCGCGTGCGGCGCGCCGGAACCTCCCGCCCCGCGTGCCCCGGCCCGAGTCCGTCGTCGAGTGCCGGCTCCCCGTCCCGGACCGGCCCGGTGTGCTGGCGGAGGTCACGACTGTTCTCGGCGCCCTCGGCGCGAACATCCGCGACCTCGAGATCGCCCACTCCGCCGAAGGCGAGCGCGGCGTTCTCGTGCTCGTGATCGACGCGGACGCCGCGGACGTCGTGCGCGACGCGCTCGTCAGCCTCGGCTACCGCCCCTCGTTCTCGAGGCTCGGATGAGCTCCGTCGGCGCCACGCCCGTGGCAGCGGGAGCGGCAGCGGCGCGAGACTCGTGGGAGGCGCACGATGGCAAGGATGTCGCGACGGTCGTAGCCGCCGGCCCGCTACGCGGCACCGTTCGTGTGCCCGGTGACAAGTCCATCTCGCATCGAGCGCTGCTGTTCGGCGCGCTCGCGTCCGGTGACTCCGAGATCTCCGGCCTCTCGGCGGGAGATGACGTGCGAAGGACCGCCGCTGCGCTCGAAGCGCTCGGCGCGCCCGTCCGCGACGCGTCGACCGGCGAGCGCTCGACGGCCGTGTGGCCCCCCGGTCGGATCCTCGTCTCGGGACGCGGCGGTCATCTGGCCGAGCCGGAGCGGCCGATCGACGTGGGGAACTCAGGCACGGCGATCCGGCTTCTCACCGGCGTCGTCGCGTCACAGCCGTTCCTCACGGTCATCGTCGGCGACGCGTCGGTCCATCGTCGCCCGATGGACCGCGTCGCCACACCGCTCCGGGCCATGGGGGCTCGCATCGACGGGCGCGACGGCGGTCGGTTCGCCCCGCTCGCGATCCGCGGTGGCGAGCTCGCGGGGATCGACTACTCGCCGCCCGTGCCGAGCGCTCAAGTGAAGGCGGCAGTCCTGCTCGCCGGGCTCGGCGCGCGCGGCGAGACCGTTGTGCGCGAGCGGGTCGCGACCCGCCGGCACACCGAGGAGATGCTCGCGCTC
>DATLRJ010000111.1:0-14302 GCA_035534715.1 Acidimicrobiales bacterium
ATCACCGGTCCCCGTCCGCCGAGCCGGGCACAGGCTCCCCATCGCCAGCCCGACTGACCGCGGAGGGCGTCTCGTCGAGCGCCGCGACGTAGCCGTCGCGATTGCGGAGCATCTCGGCGAGCGAGTCCCCGCCGAACTTCCGGAGGGCCTCGCCCGCGAGCACGAGCGCAACCATCGTCTCTGCGACGACTCCCATGGCCGGCACCGCCGTGACGTCCGTGCGCTCCTTGAACGACACGGTCTCCTGCTTGGACACGGTGTCGACGGTCTTCAACACGGGCCGATTGAGCGTAGCGAGCGGCTTCATCGCGGCCCGCGCGACGAGCAGCGCACCGGTGGAGATTCCGCCTTCGATCCCGCCAGCGCGCGTCGTCGTGCGCACGTAGCCGCCGCGCTCCGCGTCGTAGGAGACAGCATCGTGGGCCTCGGACCCCCGGCGCGACGCGACGGCGAACGCGTCTCCGAGCTCGACGCCCTTCACGGCCTGGATGCTCATCAGCGCCTGCGCGAGAAGGCCGTCGAGCTTGCGGTCCCAATGGACATGGCTCCCGAGCCCTACGGGAACCCCGTACGCCAGGACCTCCGCGACGCCGCCTAGGGAGTCGCCGACTTTCGCGGCGGCCTTGATCTCGGCGACCATCGCGTCGCTCGCGCCCGGGTCGAAGCAGCGGACCTCGGAGCCGTCGACCGCGTCGAGCTCTGCCGGGCCCGGCCTCACGCCCTCGGGAGCCGCCGCCGCGCCGATCGCGACGACGTGGCTCACGACCGCGACGCCGAGCCCGGCGAGGAGGGCCTTCGCGAGCGCCCCGGCCGCGACGCGTGCGGCGGTCTCGCGAGCCGACGCCCGCTCGAGCACGTCACGGGCGTCCGCGAACCCGTACTTCAACATGCCCGCGAGGTCCGCGTGGCCGGGGCGCGGCGTAGTGAGCACCCTCGACGGCGCCCCTGGGTCGGGGGACATCTCTTGCTCCCACTTCGGCCACTCGGTATTGGCGATCTCGATGGCCACGGGCGAGCCGAGCGTCCGCCCGTGCCGCACGCCGGCGAGGAGCGTGACCTCATCGCGCTCGAAGCGCATGCGCGGGCCGCGGCCGAAGCCGAGCCGGCGACGAGCGAGCTCGGCCGCGACCTCCTCGGTGGTGATGGTCAGACCGGCGGGCAGGCCCTCGACGATGACCACGAGCGCGCGGCCGTGGGACTCGCCTGCGGTGAGGAACCGGAGCATGACGGGCAATCTACTTCCGACCGGCGCGCCACTCGGCCGTCGGCCCGTCGCCCCCGGCGGCCGAACAGGCCGCGTGAGCGCGCCTCAGCTCACTTCTTCGCGGACTCGAAGTACGGGTTGGTCCCCGCTCCGTGTGAGGTCACATCCACGACGTCGGTGATCTCCGGCACGGCGTCCTTGATCGCGACCGAGATGCCCTGGCTCAAGGTCACCTGGGCGAGCCCACATCCCTGGCAGCCGCCGCCGAGCCGGAGGTACGCCACGCCCGCCTCCACCGCGACGAGATCGGCGCGCCCGCCGTGCGCGGCAATCTGCGGGTTCACCACGTCCTCGAGCACCGCGACGACGGCCAGCGCGACGGGGCTCGACAGGTCGGCCACCGGTGGCGCCGAGGTGAGCGGCGACGCGGGGGGCGTGTTCGGGTTGACGATGACAAGGCCTGGCTCCCCGCCTTGGTCGGCGACGTCGAGCGTCGCGCCGGACACCTTCTCGACGCTCGACGCGGGGACCACGACGACGAGCGCGTCGTGGTGGTGCACCGCATCGTTCGGGCCGGCATCCGCCTCTGCCTCGAACCACATGTCGTAGGTGTACGCGCCGTCGGCGGTGCCGTTCACCTCGAGATAGAGCGCGAGGCGCTCCGATCCAGGCTCACCGTCACGCGCTGCGAGGACGAACGCCCTCGCAGCGTCCGTCACCTGGAGCAGGGGCCGGACCGCTGACGCTGCGCCTTCGTCGATCGCCATGGCTCCATCGTAGGGCGGGTCGGACGCCCCGGTACCCGACGCGGGTCGCGCGCCGCGAGGCGCCATCATGTCCCCATGGCGCGCGTCCTGTACATCCTTCCGAGCTCGACCTATCGCGCGGCGGCCTTCCTCGACGCGGCGCGCTCGCTCGGCGTCGACGTCGTCACCGGATCCGAGCAGCCTCAGGCACTCGCGGGCGTCATGGGCGACCACTTCGTCGAGCTCGATCTCGACGATCCTGACCGCGCGGTCGGCGCGATCGAGCGGCTCGCGCGCCGCCTTCCACTCGACGCGGTCGTCGCAGTCGACGACGTCGGGGGGCTCGTCGCCTCCATGGCGGCCGAGCGGCTCGGGTTGCGCCACAACCCGCCGCCCGCAGTCGCGGCGACACGGGACAAGGCCGCGATGCGGCGGCTGCTCGACGCCGCGGGCGTGAGCCAACCGGCCTGGCGCGCGACCTCCGTCGCGACCGCCGCCGTCACAGAGCCCGATACGGTCGCCGATGCCGTCGCGGACCTCGGCCTGCCGGCCGTCGTCAAACCCCGCTCGTTGTCGGGGAGCCGGGGCGTGATCCGAGTGGACACAGTCGACGAGGCCCGCGCCGCGGCGGTGCGCGTCCGCTCGATCCTCTCCGAGACCGGTGCGTCTCCGACGGAGACCCTCCTCGTCGAGGAGTTCGTGGCCGGGGACGAGTTCGCGCTCGAAGGAATCGTCCGCGCCGGTGCGCTCGAGGTGCTCGCACTGTTCGACAAGCCGGACCCGCTCGACGGTCCCTACTTCGAGGAGACGATCTACCTCACGCCCTCCCGCCTCCCGCCGGAGCGCGCAGAGGCCGTCCGCTCGCTCGTCGCGTCCGCGGTGGCCGCGATCGGAATCGTCGAGGGGCCGATCCACGCCGAGGTGCGGCTCGGTGCGAGCGGGTCCCGACCTGTGCTCATCGAGGTGGCAGCGCGCACCATCGGGGGCAACTGCGCGAAGGTGCTGAGGTTCGCGACCGGCACGACGCTCGAGGAGCTCGTCCTCGCGCACTTCCTCGGTTCGGGCGGACCAGCCCGACGGGAGGACGCGGCGTCGGGGGTGATGATGATCCCCGTGCCGCGCTCGGGTCGGCTCGTCGCCGTCCGCGGCCTCGACGAGGCCCGAGGCGTCGCCAACGTCACCGGCGCCGAGATCACGATCGCTCCGGGACGGCGGGTGCGCACCCTGCCTGAGGGTGACCGCTACCTCGGCTTCCTCTACGCGCGGGCAGAGTCGGTGGAGCGTGTGGAGCACGCCCTCCGCTCGGCGCACTCTGAGATCGAGATCGAGATCGAGAGTGACCTCGATGGGGTCGAGATCGCCCGACGCGCGCCGGCTCCGCCGCGCCGTGCGCGCGGGTGATCGCCCCGTTCTGGCGCCTGGACCACGTGCGACGGCCGGACGGTACCCAGCTGCTTCGGTCCGCGGCGACGCTGGGCGCGCGGTGCCCTCTGCGGAAGGTCACCGCTCGGCGTGCCTGGTCGTGGACGCGCCGACGGAGCTGTCGCGTGAGAGGACGTCCGCCCACCTCGGGTCCCGTGGGCCGTGCGGACGCCGGGATGATCGGCTGCCTCCGCGCCGCCAGGAGAGCCGCGCCCGCGGTGCCAGCCGCGCCAAGAGCGTGGCGCGCTGACGAACGGCCGATGGCGGCGTTCGACGAGTGGGCCGACGGGCTGTGGCACGGCCCCGCGAGCCACCCCGCGAGGCGTCTTCGCGGCGCGGACGTCGCCCATCGCGGCGCTAGCGTCGACGCGGTGCGCCTCCTGCTCGTGTCAACCTACGAGCTCGGCCAGCAGCCTCTCGGTATCGCCGGTCCCGGCGCTGTGCTCGCCGCGGCGGGCCACGAGGTGCGCGGACGCGACCTCGCGCTCGACGAGCTCCTCCCCGAGGACCTGGACTGGGCGGACGCGATCGCCTGCTCGGTCCCCATGCACACCGCCCTCCGCCTCGCGCTCGCGGCGCTCGCACCCGTCCTGCGCGACCGACCGGACCTGCCCGTCGCGCTCCACGGCCTCTACGCGACCGTGGGAGCCCCGGCGCTTCGCGCGGGGGACCTCGCGGTCGCAGGCGAGGTAGGCGACGCGCTGCTCGCGTGGGCCGCGTCGGTGCCCACTCGCCTCGGCGCGGCGAACACTCGAGACGGTGCGAGCGAGCCGCTCGTGCGGGTGGACATCGGGCGACCGAGCAGGCGCTCGGCAGTCGGGGCGTCGGGCGCCCCGCGCGTCGCCGGGGCACTCCCCGACCGTACGCTCGCGCCACCGCTCGAGCGTTACGCGCGCCTCGTGTCCGACGCCCCCGACAGGCTCGTCGGTGGGATAGAGGCGAGTCGAGGCTGCTCGCACCGGTGCACCCACTGCCCCGTCCCCACCGTCTACGACGGGCGGACTCGCGCCGTGCCGCTCGACGACGTGCTCGCTGACGTCGACCAGGTCGTCGCTGCGGGTGCCGGGCACGTGCACTTCACCGACCCGGACTTCCTCAACCGCCCCGCGCACGCCCTCCGCGTGGCCCGGGCGCTCCACGAGCGCCACCCCGACGTGAGCTTCGACGCGACCATCAAAGTAAGCCACCTGCTCGCGCACCGCGACGCGGTCTCCGAGCTCGCCCGGTGCGGCTGCATCTTCGTCGTCTCGGCGTTCGAGTCGACGAGCTCGACCGTGCTCGCACATCTCAAGAAGGGGCACACCGCGGCCGACGCCGCCGAAGCGGTGCGCGTGCTTCGCGAGTGCGGCATCGAGCCACGCCCGTCGTTCCTCCCCTTCACCCCGTGGACGACGCTTCCCGACGTCGTCGAGCTCCTCGACTTCGTGTCCGCCCACGACCTCGTCGACAGCGTCGACCCCGTCCAGTACGGGATCCGGCTCCTCCTGCCCCCCGGTTCGCTCCTTCTCCGCGAGCCCGACCGGGTGCTCGTCGACGCGCTCCTCGCCTACGACACGGACGCGCTCGGCTGGACATGGCGATCGGCGGATCCCGCGGTGGACGCGCTCCAGCAGGCGGTCGCGTCGCGGACCGAGGACGCCGCCTCGTGCGACGAGCCGGCGGTGACGACGTACGCCGCGGTGCGCGCGCTCGCGTTCGCGGCGCTCGGGATCGACGACCCCGCCCCTCCCGCCCGCGTCGCGCCGTCCGGCGCGCGGACTCGCCCGAGACTGTCCGAGTCGTGGTTTTGCTGCGCGGAGCCGACCGCGGCCCAGCTCGGCGTCGCGACGGCGTCTGGCGCCCGTTAGATACGGTTGGCGCCGTGGCCGGTCCGAGCGACACGCACGAGTGGATGAGCTTCTCGGACCCCGAAGAGGACCGCACGTGGCTGTTCGACGTGACGTTCCTCACGAGCCCGTGGCGATGCGTCTACGGGGCGGGCTGCGAGGGGGTGCTCACCGGCCCCGCAGCAAGCCGGTCGGAAGGCTGTTGCTCTTATGGCGCGCACTTCGCCGACGATCAGGACGTGCGCCGCGTCGAGGCCGCGGCGGCGACGCTCACGGCCGAGCAGTGGCAGCACCGCAGCCGAGGTCGTTCACGCGGACCGATCGCGCGCCGCTCCGGCGGAGCTATGACCCGGCTCGTCGACGGCGCGTGCATCTTCTTGAACCGTCCTGGATTTCCCGGCGGTCCGGGATGTGCCCTCCATAGGGCCGCGCTCGAGCGGTCGGAGTCCCCGATGGTCATGAAGCCCGACGTCTGCTGGCAGCTCCCGCTGCGCAGACAGGACGCGACCGACGAGGCGACGGGGCACGTGACCTCGACGGTCACCGAATGGGACCGTCGCCACTGGGGGCCGGCGGGCGAGGAGTTCCACTGGTGGTGCACCGAAGCGCCCGAGGCGTTCACCGGCGCGAGACCCGTCTACCGCTCACTCGCCGAGGAGCTCGTCGGCCTCGTCGGGCTCGGTCCCTACGAGGCCCTCGTCGGCTACCTCGAGGAGCGCGCCGTGCGGGGCACCGCGCTCCCTCACCCCGTCGTCCGGCGGCACTCCCGGAGCGACGCGTAAGCAGGAGAGCGAACGCCCACAGGGGTGGCGTGCCGCGTGCCGCGTGCCGCGTGCGGCGTGATCCGCCTGAGAGCGGACCGCTCCGCGCTCACGCGAGCGGGCCGACGGGCTCCTCCCCGTCCTCGTCGTCGAGCTCGGTCGCCTCGTACATGCACCAGCTCGCGTGGTCGTCCTCCGGATCCGCGCCGCACTCCGGGCATGGCTCGACCACGACCTCGACGGCGCGCTTCAGGCTGCGCGCCTCCTCGAAGCGTCGGTGACGTCCCTTCTTCACGTTCAGCTCCCCGCTCGAGGACGAGCACGTCGGGCGCCGAAGGGCCGTACGGCCCGACCCCGGCGCGACCCAACGGCCGACCTCACGTCGAGACCTTGGTGCCAGCGGCGAAGCATATCGCCGCGACCCGCTCCGAGCGGTCCGGCCGCGCTCTCCCCGAGCCACCCCGGCACCGGCGCGACGGCCCACGCGCCCGGCGTTAGCGTGGCGCGATGGCCGAGGAGTTCGATGTCGCCGCGATGACCGAGCGCTTCCGCGAGCGCGCCGCCGCAGTGCGACGGCGAGGCCTGCCGCCTGTGGAAGGGGCCGAACGCCGGCGCATCATGGAGCAGATGCAGCTCGACTACATGGACTTCGCCATGCTCGGGGACGCCGATGCCGCGCTCGTCGACGGCGTGCTCACGCTCCGCGTCGACCTCCGGCCGCGAGAGCCTGCTCGCGAGGGCTAGCTCGCTAGAGAGCGGGACGAGCCTCCGGTCCGTGGTGCGCGGGAGGTCCGCCGGCCGCGACCTCGGTCGACGAAGACGTGCCGATGGCACTCGCCGCCGGGTCCGCCCGATGACCGGCCGGCTCGCCGATCACGTAGGGCCGGCGTGACCTCTCCTCGAGCACGAGCGTGTCGCCGCCGTCGAGCGCGAGTGCGGCATCGCCCGCGGCGAGGCGCCGGAGGGGCTCGCCGACGAGGTCGTTGCGCCACGAGCTCACGAGCCGTCCTCCCGGGCGGTCCTGGAAGAACTCCGCCAGGTCCGCGCGTGTCGCGAGGATGGCGGGATCGATCTCGAGCTGGCGTGCCCGCTCACCGAGCCACGCGGTCGCGATGGCGACCGCCGGGCGAGCGACGCCCTCCCCCCGGTGCGCGGGAGGGACGCGTATCGCTCCGGCGGGGAGCTCGAGGCCCTCGGCAACGGCCGCGAGCACGTCCGCTGCGCCGCCGGCGCCGAGCTGGCGAGCGTCGAGGTTGCGCACCTGCTCGAGCTCCGCTCGTGTCGACGGCGGCCGGTGGGCGATAGATACGAGCGCGAGATCGGACAGGACGAAGCGCGTCGGCTGGTCGAGCGCCTGCGCGCGCCGCTCACGCCACGCCGCGACGCTCTGCGCGATCGCGCGCTCGCGCCGGTGCAGCTGGCGCGCGTGCTTGAGGCGCCACCACGCTTCTTCCGGCACGACCGGCGCGTGCGAACGGCCGAGCAGGATGCCGCACTCCTCCTGCGCCCACTCGACGCGGCCGAGAGCCGAGAGGCGGGCGCCGATGAGCTCGTGGAGCTCGAGCAGGTGGAGGACGTCGCCCGCCGCGTAGCGACGCTGGGTCTCGGTGAGCGGCCTCCGGGTCCAATCCGTGAGCTGGTCACCCTTCTCGAGCCGGGTGCCGAGCATCCGCTCGACGAGCGACGAGAGCGAGGGCGTGCTCATCCCGAGGAAGCCCGCGGCGAGCTGGGTGTCGAAAAGCCTCGTCGGCACGCGGCCGCATGCGCGCTCGAGCACCTCGAGATCCTGGTCGGCCGCGTGCAGCACTGCGAGCGCGTCGCTCGCGAGGATCGCCGCGAACGGGGCGACGTCGACGGCAAGGGGGTCCACGAGCGCGATGCCTCCGGACCACGCCACCTGCAGGAGTGCGAGCTTCGGGTAGTACGTGCGCTCGCGGTGGAACTCGGTGTCCAGCGCGTAGGCGGGCTCGCCCGCGAGCTCGCCGATCAGCGTCGCTAGCGCCGCGGCGTCCTCGACGAGCCGGTAGCCCGGCGACGGACCGGTGTCGGCCGTCGTGGCGTGCTCCTGGCGGCGTGCCGGCGCCGTGTCAGCCGCCATAGTTCATCCGTGTGTCCTCGCTGCGGAGCACGTCGGCATCGTCGCCTCGCCCGCCGACACCCGCGCCGACGACCTCGCCGATGCAGAGCACGTGCGACCCGAGATCGACCTCGCGCTCGAGCCGGCAGTCGAGGTAGGCGGCCGCGGTCTCGAGCACAGGGGACCCGGTGACCGGTGCGTCCCGGTAGGCGTGCCCGCTCAGCGTCCTCGCGGCGGGCTCGTCGACCGCTGGCTTCGCAAAGGTCCGAACGACCGCCCGGTCCTCGCGCGCGACGAGACCGAGCGCGAACCCGGCCCCCTCGCGTGCGAGCCGGAGGCTCAGCGCCTGGCGCTCGACCGACACACCGACGAGCTTCGGGTCGGTGGCGAGCTGGCTCACGAGGGTGCAGGTCATGAGGTTCCGGCGTCCAGCCGCGCGGGTTCCGAGTAGGTAGAGGCCCGTTGTCAGCCGCCACAGCACGCGACGCCGGAGCCTGTCGTACACCGCGGGGTCCGCGCCCGGAGGAAACGGCCCGACGATCGACGCGTGCGGTGCCATCACCGGCAAGCTACAGCGTCTGCCCGCGGTAAACGTCGATGGCCGCAGCCGCCGGCACGCCGAGGCGACCCCTCACCTGACTCCGAGCGCCGCGAGCCGCCCGCGTGCCGCGCCGAGAGCTCGACCCGCTGCCGCGGCCGCGGCGTCGTACCGGGCGAAGGCGCCCGACGCGAACGAGTGCGCGTCCGAGCAGTCCTGCGCCGCGCGGCTGTAGCCCAAGTACGCCCGGGCGAGCGAGGAAGTGAGCGACGTGTCAGGGCTCGGGAGCTCGCCGTACGCGCTCGCGGCGTCGGACGCCAGACCGTCGCACGCCGTGTGGGTCGCGACGAGCTCGCGGCGCGAGATCCCCACGGCGACATAGCGCACGTCGGCCGCCACGAGCTGGTCGTTCGCAACGACGCCCGAGCTCACCGCCCACTGCGCGACCCGGTGGGCGTGCGATCCCGTGAGCCCCGAGCAGCCCCCGAGCGCGAGGACCGACGACGCCAACGCGAGCACCGACGCGACGGGCCGCCGGGCGCCCCGCCAGCTCGCGCGGCCGCGCCGCGCTCTCACGCGAGCTGCACGAGGTGGACGTCACGCCGACCGCGCCGGACGAGGACATATCGGCCCGCCACGACGTCCGCCGCTGTGACGAAAGCTCCCTCCGCGGGCACGCGGCGGTTGTTCACGTAGACGCCACCCTGGGAGATCGCCGTGCGCGCTGCGCCGCGCGACGGCGAGAGGCCGCACTCGACGAGCAGGGAGACGAGGTCGATCCCCTCCCCATCGAGCGACGCGCTCGCGACGGTCGTCACGGGCGCGTCCTCGACGACCATGAGCAACGTCGCCTCGTCGAGCGACGCGACGTCCTCCCCGAAGAGCGCGGCGGCCGCGCGTTCGGCACGAGCCGTCTCCCCGGGGCCGTGCACGAGGTCCGTCATCGCGCGGGCGAGCGCTCGCTGCGCCGCGCGCTCGCCTGGCCGCGTCGCGGTCGCCTCATCGAGGTCGGTGATCTCGTCATGGGAGAGGAACGTGAGCATTCGCAGGTAGGACCCGACGACGGCGTCGTCGCTCCGGTAGAAGTACTGGTAGAACGCGTAGGGGCTCGTGCGCTTCGGGTCGAGGAACACCGCGCCCGACTCGCTCTTGCCGAGCTTGGTGCCGTCCGCGCGGGTGACGAGGGGGGTCGTGAGAGCGAACGCGCTCTCACCGCGCGCGCGCCGGATGAGCTCGACGCCCGTGACTATGTTGCCCCACTGGTCGCTGCCACCCATCTGCAGCCGGCAGCCGTACGCGTCGAAGAGGTGCAGGTAGTCGTAGGCCTGCACGAGCATGTAGGCGAACTCGGTGAAGGATATGCCCTGCTCCGCCCGCTCGAATCGCGAACGGACGGAGTCTTTTGCGACCATCTGGTTGACCGTGAAGTGCTTGCCGACGTCGCGCAGGAAGTCGATGAACGACAGCCCCTCGAGCCACTGCGCGTTGTCGAGCATCAGCGCGCTCTGCGCCGCGCCCTCCGAGAAGTCGAGGAAGCGCTCGAGCTGGCCGCGGATACCCGCGAGGTTCTCCCGCAGCTGCTCGGTGCTGAGCAGGGGGCGCTCGCTGTCCTTTCCGCCCGGGTCGCCGATGCGGCCGGTGCCACCACCCGCCACCGCGATCGGCCGGTGTCCTGCCTGCTGGAGCCGGCGCATGAGGCAGAGCTGGAGGAGGTTCCCAACGTGAAGCGTGTCCGCAGAGGGATCGAAGCCGACATAGGCAGTGAGCCTGCCCGTGTCGAGAATGCCCCTGAGCCCCGGGTCGCTCACCTGGTGGATCAGTCCGCGGAAATCGAGGTCGGCTGAGATGCTGGCCATCGCGTCAGCCTGCCACAGCGCCCCCGAGCTGGCGCATGCGCTGACTCCCGAGGGGACTGGACGGCGCACCGCCCACGTGCGAGCCTGCAGTGGCCCGTGGGATCGGGCACGAGACGAGGAGCGGCGCGCGTGACGGTCACGACAGCGGAGTGGAGCGCACTGTCCGATCGACTGACCGCGGCGCTTCACCTCAAAGTCGCCCCTGTCGCGATCTCCTTCTCGGACCGCGTGCCCGATGGGGTGGCCCGCTTCGGCGCGCCGATGAGCCCGCCAGCGGCCGACGGCCGCAGCGGAAGGGTGCCGGCGGGGTGCGTCTTCTGGGTCCACGGGGCGTCGTCGACGTTCTCGACCGAGCCGGCGGACCACGGGAACTGCAGCGTGGGGCGAATGACGCACGGCCTCGCGACGCTCGAGGACGTCGCCGGCAACGGCGACGTCGCGGCGCTGCTCGACTCTGGATGGGTCTCGGCGGACGCCGTCGAGGGCATCCCGACGATCCGCGAGCGGCCGGGCGCCGTCACGTACGGGCCGCTCCACGAGACGCCGCCGGGCGTCGCGCCGGACGTCGTCCTCCTGCGGGTGAACGGTCGCCAGCTCATGGTGCTGTCCGACGCGCTCCCCGCGCTCTCGATCGAGGGCAAGCCGCAGTGCCACATCGTCGCCATCGCGAAGGAGCGCGGCGTGCCGGCCGCGAGCGTCGGCTGCGCGCTCTCGAGGGCTCGTACGGCCATGACCCCCGACGAGATGACGTGCGCGCTCCCTGCCGCGCAGCTCGCCGTGACGGTCGACGCTGTCGAGCGCGCCGCGGAGGTCGACTCGACCGTCGCGAAGTACGCGGCGGCGGATTCGCGGCGCTTCGCCTGACTGCGATCGCGGCCCGGCGCCACGGGTCGCCGCGCGGTCAGCCCTCGACGAGCGAGACGACGACCTCGACGTTGTGGCGCGTCGCCTTCGAGTACGGGCAGACAGCGTGCGCCTGGTCGAGCAGCTCGCGGGCGGTGTCGGCCGGGACCCCGGGCAGCTCTCCCGCTATTGCGACCGTGAGGCCGAAGCCGCCCTCCGCGTCGTCGCTCCCTATGCCGACACGCACGGTCACGGCGGACTCCGCGACGTCGACCCGCGCCTTCGACGCGACAAGCTTGAGCGCGGAGTGGAAGCACGCCGCGTAGCCGACCGCGAACAGCTCCTCGGGATTTGTCGCGTCGAGGCCCGGGCCCCCCATCTCCTTCGGGACGGACAGCTGGACGTCGACGCGCCCGCTGCTCGACGCGGCGCGCCCCTCGCGGCCACCCCACGCCGTCGCCTCTGCTGTGTACACGACGCTCACACCCATCGCACCCCTCCTCGGTCGTCCCGCGCAGCGCGGGAGCGGACGGTCACCGGGGCCTCCGACGACACAGGCGACAACGCCGCGGCGCGTTGGGGGATTCCTTCCTGCCGGTCGCCGGCGACAGGCGGGTCTCCGGCCGACCCGTGGACGACGCGACGCGCAAGGCGTGCACCGTACCCGTCGGCGGCTCCTCGCGCGACGTCGGCTCCCGGGCGACCGCACAGGAGACGCGGTGCGCACAGGTCCGCGAGCGCGCCGGGCCGCACGACGGCTCGCGTGGACGGGGCGACCGACGTACCCGTGATCGATGTCCGCGCTCAGGCCGCTCCAGGAGAGCTTCTGGGTGAGGAGGTGGCGGGCGCCGGCGAGCCGTGGCTAGCGGGCGTGGATGTACTCGACGAGCTCGTCGCGGTCCTTCTGGAGCTCCTCCATCCGCGCCTTCACGACGTCGCCGATGCTCACGATCCCGGCGAGCACCCCCTCGTGCACGACCGGGACGTGACGGATCCGGTGCTCGGTCATCGTCGCCATGAGAGATTCCACGTCGTCCTCCGGCGCGCAGGTGCGGACGTCCGGGGACATGATCGTCGTCACGGGCTCGTTGACGAGGGCGCCGTGGAGGTCGTTGAGCCGCCGGACGACGTCGCGCTCGGACACGATCCCGTCGATGTGCTCGCCGTCGCCGGACACGACGAGCGCACCGACGCGGTGCCTGCAGAGCGTCGCGACGGCCTCGGCGACAGTGGCGTCTCGCGGGACCGTGAGGACTGTGGTCCCCTTGGCGTCGAGCAGGGTGGAAACTCGCACGTGGCGCTCCTCCTCGTGAACTGGCCCACCGGGGTGGGGCGTCTCACGCTGCACGCGACGGCGGCCGCGCTCTCCGTCGGCGATGCCAGCGCGCTCCAAGTGTAGGACCCCGCGGGCCACGCCGCTCGGGACGCCGCGCGCCCCGCAACCGCGCACCTGCTGCCGGCGCGCGCGCTCGAGCGAGCGCGGGCGGCCGAGCTCTCGATAGCCTCCGGGTCGGGTCGCCGGAGTCCGGCGCGAGGCGAGGAGCGCGATGGACTGGCTCGTGTGCGACTACGGCGACGTCATCAGCCTCGGCCAGACGCGCTCGGACGTCGAGCAGCTTGCAGAGCTGTGCGGCCTCGGAGTCGACGCGTTCGCCGACGCGTACTGGTCCCGGCGCCTCGCGTACGACCGCGGCGACCTCGACGCGGCGAGCTTCTGGACGTCGGTCGCCGCGTCACCGCTCGACGGTGGCACGCTCGCCAGGTGCATCGCCTCCGACATCGCGAGCTGGACACGGCTCGACCCGCGGTCGACCGCAGCGGTCGAGAGGTGCGAGCGCCGAGGCCTGCGCCTCGGGCTGCTCTCGAACGCGCCCGTCGAGATCGCACGCACGCTCGACGCGACGACCTGGTTCTCGCGCTTCGAGCACCGGCTGTTCAGCTGCGACCTTCGCCTCACGAAGCCGGAGCCCGCCATCTACGACGCGCTCCTCGAGCGACTCGGTGCGGACGCCGCCGCCGTGACCTTCGTCGACGACCGGCACGCCAACGTCGAGGCTGCAGCCGCGGCCGGCATCTGCGCCGTCCTCTACACCGGCCCCGAGGTGCTCGAGAACCTGTGACGCGTCGGGCGTCGGGCGTCAGGCGTCAGGCGTCAGGCGGCACGCGCGAGAGCGCGTCGTCGACCGCGGCGGTAACCGCGTGCTCGAGCTCGGCGTGGAGGGCCACGTTCGCCTTCCGGTCCGTACGCGCGATCACGACCGTGATGCCGCGATCGGCCGTCGCGACCGCGACCGCCGGGGCGAGCTCCGCGAGCGCGCCGAGCTCGCGTACCGTGCAGCCGAACGCACGGGCGACGACCGCGACGTCCGCGCGCTGCGGCGTCGCGAATGCCCGGTCGAAGGATCGCCCGTCGAGCTCTGTCGCGTACGGGAGGAAGTCGAAGATCCCACCACCGCCGTTGTCGACGACGACGAGCGTCGCGTCCGGTGGCTGCTCTGCCTGACCCCATACGAGGCCGGACACGTCGTGGAGGAACGCGAGGTCGCCCATCAGCCCGAGCACCGGACCTTCGGCCCGCGTCCGCGCGGCCGCGGCGCCGAGCACGGTCGAGACCACTCCGTCGATGCCGTTCGCCCCGCGATTCGCGATCACGCGCGGCGCGCCCGCACGCGCCCCTGCGAACCACTCGAGGTCGCGCACGGGCATCGACGACGACACGACGATCGTTGCACCCTCCGGCACCGCCGCGTGGAGCGCCCGTGCGACCCCTGGCTCGGTGCATTCCGCGTGGTCAGCGAGCACGCCGTCGATCGCGCGCTGCGCGGCTGCGTCCGCGGCGATCCACCGCTCGAGCCACGCGCCGGCGGGCGCGGTGAGCACGCTGTTCGCGGCTCGCCGCGAGAGCTCCGCGGGGTCCGCGGCGACGACCGTCGCCGCCGTCCGGTCCGGGTCCTGGTACCGCCCGTAGGGGTCGACGAGGACGTGATGCGTGCCGAGGCGGGGCGTCGCGGCCGGCCAGGCCGCGGCGG
>DATLRJ010000112.1:0-2288 GCA_035534715.1 Acidimicrobiales bacterium
GACCGTCGTTTCGGCGGTGATCGGTGGTGATGACGCTCGTGAAGATGTCGCCCGGCGCTTGGCGCTACTACGCCGAGGAGATCGCGAACGGGCGCGAGGACTACTGGGCCGAGGAGAAGATGCCCGCCGCGTGGGTGGGGCGGGGTGCGCTCGCCCTCGGGCTCGGCGACGAGTCCCCGAGCGCCGAGACCCTGGAGCGTCTGTTCGGTCACGGCACCGACCCGGGGAACGGCGCGCCGCTCGGGCGCGCGATCGCGCCGCGGGACTCCCGTGCCGTCGCAGGCTTCGCGATGACGTTCGCTCCGCCGAAGTCGGTCTCGGTGCTGTGGGCGCTCGCTGACGAGGACAGCGCGCGCGAGGTGATGCGCAGCCACGCGATTGCGGCGGGGAGCGCGCTCAGTTTCTTGGAGGAGCACGCGGCCTTCACAAGGCGCGGCCGTGGCGGCGTTTACCAGGTCGACACGAAGGGCCTCGTCGCCGCGGCGTTCACGCATCGGACGTCGCGCGCCGCGGACCCCCAGGTCCACACCCACGTACTCGTCGCGAACAAGGTGCAGGCCGAAGACGGGGCGTGGCTGAGCCTGGACGCCCGCGAGCTCTACACGCACCAGAGCGCCGCGGGGATGCTCTACAAGGCAGCGCTCCGTGCGGAGCTGACGACTCGCCTCGGCGTCGCCTGGACCGCGATCGAGGACAACGGTGCGGCGGAGATCGTGGGCGTCCCGTCCGAGCTGATCGCCAAATGGTCGACCCGGCGCGAGCAGGTGACGCGCGCCGGCGAGCAGCTGATCGCGAGGCGTTCGGCGGAGCTCGGGCGCTCGCTCAGCGCCAACGAGCGCGCCGAGGCCCTCCAGCTCGCCGCCTACCGCACCCGTGCCCCGAAGGTGACGGGCGCCGAGTCCACCGCGGACCTCTGTGCGCGCTGGGAGGAAGAGGCCGCAGCGTGGGGGCTCCCCGCGAGCGACTGGCTCTCCGGCGTGCTCCGCCGCGACAACGGGCGGGTCGCGCCGTGGAACGCCGAGGCGATCACAACGGTCATCGAGGACGCGCTCGCCCGCCTCGAGGACGAGTACGCGACCTGGGGCCGGGCCGAGGCCGTCGAGGTACTCTCCACCCTCGCCCCCGGCCAGTCTGCGGAGGAGATCCGTGCACGCGTCGAGGAGGCTGCCGACCAGCTGCTCGCGCACGACGAGGTGCGCTGCCTCGCGTCGCCCCTCCCTGCGGAGCCGCCCGAGACGCTCAGGCGTCGCGACGGGATGGCGATGATCGAGCGCCATGGGGCGGTGCGCTTTACGACGGCGCAGACCTTGCAGCGCGAGGCGTTCATCCTGACGAGCGCGGCGCGCGGCGCCGGGGCGTCGGCTGGTTTCTCCAACCCCTCGACATGGAAGGCCGTCGAGGAAGACGTCACCCTCGGTGCGGACCAGCGTGCGGCCGTCAGCGCGCTCATCACGGGAGGCGACCAGGTGGCTCTCCTCGTCGGCCCGGCCGGAGCGGGAAAGTCCCGCTCGCTCGACGCGGCGCGCGCCGCGTGGGAGAAGAGCGGCTTTCGGGTGCTCGGACTCGCACCCTCGGCGATGGCCGCCGCGGTGCTGCAGGAACAGGCCGGGATTGCCTCAGAGACGATCGCGATGTTCCTCCGCCGCGTGGAGAACAACCACACCGACGCGGCGTTGAACCGCCGCACGGTCGTGGTGGTCGACGAGGCGTCGATGGTGCGGACGATCGACCTGTTCCACTTGGTCCACCACACCGCACAGGCGAGGGCGAAATTGGTGCTCGTGGGTGACCCGAACCAGCTCGGTGCGGTCGGGGCGGGTGGGGTCTTCCGGACCCTCGTCGGGGACGCGAGCCGCGAAGGGCGCCCCGTCGCGGAGCTAGAGACGGTGCGCCGCTTCCGTCACGCCTGGGAGGCCGCCGCGTCGTTGAAGCTTCGGGCGCACGACCCTGCCATTCTCGCCTCCTACCAGCGCCACGACCGCATCGAGGGCGGCACGCGCGAGGAGATGATCGAGAGCGCGTTCACGGCGTGGCAGCGCCAACGCGAGGCGGGGAAATCCGTCGTCGTGATGGCGGGCGACAACGCGACCGTCGACGAGATCGCGCGGCGCGCTCGCGCGGAGCGCGTGCAGCGCGGCGAGGTGGAGCCGGAAGGGGTGGCGCTCCCAAGGGGCACGGTCGGAGTCGGTGACGAGATCGTGACGCTCAAAAACGACCGTGTGCTTCGCACCGAGCGAGGCGAGTTCGTCCGCAACGGTGAGCGCTGGCAGGTAACCGACCGCGATCCC
>DATLRJ010000113.1:0-26407 GCA_035534715.1 Acidimicrobiales bacterium
CGATCGCGTACGTCCGCATCCCGAAGCGGGTCCGCGAGAGCCCCAGACCGAACAGGACGGCGAGCGCCAGCGCGATGAGCACGGGGACCGGCAGCCAGCCGGAGAGAACGTTCGCCGTGCCGAGGGTCGTGATGAACCCGGGGAGGTTCGTGATCTCGGTTCCGTTGTTCAACAGGTCGGTCGCGCCCGTGACGGCGGTGAGCGTGCCGAGCGTCACGATGAACGGCGGGAGCTTGACCCGCGTGATGATCAGCCCGTTGACGAGCCCGATCCCGGCACCCGTCGCGAGCATGAGCAGGATGCCGACGAAAGATGCGAGGCCGCCCGACACGTGGGATGCGAGCAGGTTCTCCATGAGCAGCGATCCGGCCATTGCCGAGAAGCCGAGCGTCGCGCCGTCGGCGAGGTCGATCCCCGACGTCACGATCACGTACGTCTGGCCGATCGCGAGGATCAGGTACTCGACTGCGAAGCTCGACGTCGCGAGCCACGCCGCCTTCGTGTAGAGCGTCGGAGCCGCGATGCCGAAGGCGACGATGAGGACCGCGAGCACCCCGAGCGTCCAGAACGCCCCGATCCGCTCCATGAATCGCTGGAACACCGGGACGGAGTCCCGACCGGCTTCGAGCTCACCTTCCGCGGCGTGCGCGTCCAGCGCCGCGGCGGGTGGCCGCGGAGCGGTCACCGGGTGGACCCGCCCGAAAGCATCGCGGCCCCGGTGATCCAGCCCACGATGCCGTCCATGTCGGTCTCATCCGGGCGGAGGTCCGCGATCAGGCGACCGTGGAACAGCACGAGGATGCGATCGCAGACGTCGTAGACCTGTGGGAGGTTGTGGCTGATGAGCAGCACCGGCAGCCCATGGGACGCGACGGTCTTGATCAGCTCGCCGACCTTCTGCTGCTGTTCGACACCGAGTGCTGCGGTCGGCTCGTCCATCAAGATGACCTTCGAGCCCCACGCCGCGGCGCGCCCCACCGCGACGGCCTGGCGCTGTCCGCCGGAGAGCCGGCCGACCCGGCTCGACACCGAGGAGATCCTGATCCGGGTGCGCTCGAGGTCCGTGACACTCTGCTGGGCCATGGCGCGGCGGTCGAGCCAGCCGATCCAGCCGAGCGGCCCGCGCACCGTGAGCTCCCGGCCGAGGAACAGGTTCTGCCAGACGCTCAGGTCGGGCGCGAGCGCGAGGTCCTGGTACACGGTCTCGATCCCCGCGTCGCGCGCGTCCGTCGGGGACTTGAAGCCCACCCGCTCCCCGTCTACGAGGATCTCCCCGGACGTCGGCGCGAGCGCGCCCGCGATGATGTTGACGAGCGTCGACTTGCCCGCTCCGTTGTCGCCGACCAGCCCGACGACCTCGCCGGGATAGATCGCCATGTCGACGTCGCGGAGCGCGTGAATGCTCCCGTAGCGCTTCGAGACCCCACGCACCTCGACGACGGGCCGGACGGGCGCCCCGCCGTGCCCGTCGGTCGGCCGTTGCTCTGTGGTCACGGCATCCTCCCCCCGTACTGCGTGTCACCGCACCCGGCGTGGCTGACATCGATGTCAACTCCGGCGACGCGACCGATCCGATCGCTTGCACAGATCCCCCCGAACTCCCTCGGCGATTGAACACCCGGCTGACAAGGTTGTCAAGGCAGCCACTGCAACGAGTACGCAATGCGGCCGTCATCTGCCAGTCACAACCTGATCGCCGGACGCACGCGGCGTCGCTCAGCCTGCGGATTCCTCGTCCCAGCGAGACGACACTCGCCGAGCAGTCGTGATGAAGCCCGTGTGCGCGACCATCCGGTGGTCCGGGCGCACCGAGCGACCCTCGACGTGCCAGGTGCGGCGCAGGATCTCGAAGGTCTCCGCGAACGCGAACCGGCTGCGCGCGAGCCGCTCGCGCAGCTGGGCCGTCTGGTTGATCGTCGGCAGGTAGGCGAGCAGGATCCCGCCCGGGGCGAGCGCGTCCTGCGCGTGCTCGACGACCCGCCACGGCTCGGGAAGGTCGAGCAACACCCGATCGAGCTCGCGCGCCTCGATCCCCTCGTAGACGTCCCGCTCCTCGACGCGGTACGCGGCCGCACCACCGAGCAGATCGGCGACGTTCGCACGGGCCCGTGCGGCGAAGTCGGGACGGACCTCGTACCCGAGCACGTCCGCGCCCGCGCCGAGCAGTGTCATCGAGAGCGCGCCGGAGCCGACCCCGGCCTCGAGGACGCGGACGCCGGGATGGATGTCCGCGGCCATCAGGATCGCTCCGAGGTCCTTCGGGTAGATCACCTGCGCCCCGCGCGGCATCTTGACGACGAGATCCGAGAGCGTCGGGCGAAGGACGAGGAATCGGCGCGCCGGTCCGGTGCCACCGTCGCGACGGCGCGCCACCACCTCGCAGCCGTCCTGCGCGCCGATGATCTCGTCGTGCTCGACGACGCCGGCGTGGCTCTGGAAGGAGCCTCCGACGACGAGGCGGACGAGATAGCGCCGGTCCTTGCGGTCGACGAGGAGCACCCGCTCGCCCGCGGTGAGCGGCCCGCGGGGCCGCGCCTCGCCGGCGAAGCCCGCGCTCACGCCTCCCCGGCGGTCGCGCCCGCGGCCCGGCGCGTCGCGCGGCGTGCCGCCCGCACGGTCGGTGGGGCGGGCAGATGCGTCACGACGATCGACTCGCCCACCGCGATGCGCTCGCGCACGACGCGCGGCGACTCGGGAGTCGTCAGCAGGCGGAACAGCCACGCGACCGTTCCGGCGACGAGCCAGAGGGAGCTCCCCTCGAGCAGTCCCTGGCGCAGGCCCCGCCGGACGATCCGACGCGAGATCCGGTCGAGCAGTGCGAACATGGCGTCAGACCCGACGGATCTCGAGCACGGTCGAACGGCGCCGCCCGCGTCGACGGCCGAGAAGGTAGACCGACGCGACTGCGAGCGCCCCGCCGACGACGGCCGCCGCGAGCGCAGTGGTCCGCGACTCGGCGACCACCGCTTGGGCCGTACCCCCGAGCGAACGGAGCTGGCCCTCGATGTCGTCGAGCGAGATCCGCTCGCCCGGGCCCCTGGTCGGTGTCACGACGTGCCTCCTTGTCCACGGCGGGGGCCGCGGGCCCCTCGCAGCCCGACGAACGCCGCACCTCCGGCGAAAAGGAGCGCCGCGACCCCGCTCAGGAGGTACGGCGCGAACGACCAGCTGCCCGCGAAGGTACTCCCCGTCTCGCTCTGCAGGACCCGAAGCACCGCGAGGAGCAGGACGACGCCTCCGACGCCGAGGAGGAGCGAACCCGCCACGCCGAACGCGAGCGTGCGGGCGACGTTGCGGAGCGGTCCGACAGTCTCCTGCACGAAGTACCGGCGGAGCATCGTGACCGTCTCGCCGATGGCCGCGCGGGCGGGCTCGTTCTCCCGTCGCCCTCGTAGCCCGCGCATCGCCCTCCTCGTCCCCCTCGCCGCACGTACGATCGGGCGCACCTCACGGCGCGTTCGCCGGCTCCGCGGCAGGCTAGCGCACCCGTCGCCTGCCGCGACCACCCGCGACCGCCTGCGCCGACCGGCCGGGCCGACTACGACGTCTCTGCGCCCCCGCAGATCGCAGCACCGTCACTTCGCGGGTCGGATGCTCCGCTCACCGTCTGCTCGGGCCCGACCGACAGGAGCTGGGCGTGGCCGACCGTCTCGTCGTGGGGACGGAGGCGTTGCACGGCGAGGCCCGCGCGGGTGAGCGCGAGCGTCGCGACGTCGTCGAGGCCCGGCTCCACGAGGACGACGCCGTTGTCGCCGTTCGCGTCCAGCTCGCCGACCACGAAGCGCGGGGCGCCGACCGCGCGTGCGCAGCCCTCGCCGTCCGCGAGACGGAGCAGCACCTCGACCACGATCTGCGGCTGCGCACGGCCCCCCATGGTCCCGAGCACCGCACGCAGCGCCCCGCCGTCCCCGGACACGAGCGCGGGAGCGAGCGTGTGGGGTGGCATCAGCCCCGGTGCGAGCTCGTTCGGCGCGCCCGGACGCAACGTGAACATCGCCTGGCGGTTGTGGAAGACGATCCCCGAGCCGGGATCGAGCATGCCCGACCCGAAGCTGTGGAACACGCTCTGCAGCACGCTCACCGCCCCGCCCCAGCGGTCGATCACGGCGAGCGCGACCGTGTCCCCGCTCGGCGCGGCGCGCTCGGACCTCGTGGGGATGTCCGCGCGGGCGGACGCCTCGTCGGCCGCCGCACGACCGTCGAGCACCTCGCCGACGAGGCGCCGGGCCGCGCCCTCGCGGGCTGCCTCGAGGAGACCGGATCCGGCCCGGCGGGGGTCCGCCAGCAGCTGGTCGCGCTGGACGGTCGTCGCGTGGAAGAGCCGGGCGAGCAGATCCGCGTCACCCCCGAGGAGCTCGTACCCGTCGGCGCGCAGCATGCCCGCGGCGCGAGCGAGCAGCATGACGAACACGCCCTGGGACGGCGGGCCGGGCGTCCACAGCCGTGGCGCGATCGGGCCGCACGCAGCGTCGAGTGGAGGGCCGACGACCGCGGCGTGGGCTGCGAGGTCCGACCGGCGAAGCGGGCTGCCGACCGACTCGAGCCACACCGCGACCCGCCGAGCCAGATCGCCGCGGTAGTAGTCGGACGGCTCCTCCGCGATCTCTCGCAGGGTCTCGGCGAGCTCGGGCTGCACGACGCGGTCGCCGAGACCGGCCCGCCCGCCGGCCGCTCCGAAGATCGCGTCGAGTCCCACGTCCTGCGCGTCGTGGTCGGCGAGGGCCAGCGAGAGCGACGGACCCACTTCGAAGCCTCCCGTCGCGAGCGCGATCGCGGGTGCGAGCAGCTCGGCGAACGGACGCTTTCCTCCGAGATCGTGCATCGCCTGCCATCCGGAGATGACGCCGGGCACGCTGATGCTGAGCGGCCCGCTCACCGGGACGCGCTCGCCGAAGCGGCTGCGCCACGCGGCGACGTCGATCCCCGCCGCGGCTCGACCGACGCCGAACACCGCCTGCGGCGCCTGCCCCGCGGGGGCGACGAGGCCCACGAGGTCGCCGCCGACGGAGCAGTTGTGCGGGTAGACGACCGTGAGGACGGCCGCCGCGGCGATCGCCGCGTCGACGGCGGTCCCTCCGTCTTCGAGCACGCCCGAGCCGGCATCACTCGCGAGCGTGTGAGGCGTCGCGATGCCCCAGCTCGTGCCTCGCACGCCGTCGCGCGCGCTCACAGGATCTTCGCGAGGAACGCCCTCGTACGCTCGTGGCCCGGCCGGTCGAACAGCTCCGCGGGTCGACCGTGCTCGACGATCATGCCGTCGTCCATCATGACGACGCGGTCCGCGACCTCGCGCGCGAATCCCATCTCGTGGCTGACCACGACCATCGTCATCCCCTCGGACGCGAGGTCGCGCATGACCTCGAGCACCTCTCCGATCATCTCCGGGTCGAGCGCGCTCGTCGGCTCGTCGAACAAGATGAGCTTCGGCTGCATCGCGAGCGCGCGGGCGATCGCGACGCGTTGCTTCTGGCCGCCGGAGAGCTGCACGGGGTACGCGTCGACCTTGGCGTCGAGCCCGACGCGCGTGAGCAGCGTGCGCCCGACCTCGTCGGCCTCGTCCCGGCTCATCTTGCGTACCTTCCGCGGCCCGAGGGTCACGTTCTCGAGCACCGACTTGTTCGGGTAGAGGTTGAAGTGCTGGAACACGAAGCCGATCTCGGCACGCTGGAGCGCGATCGCTTTCGCACGCTCCTCCACGAGCCGCCCGCGCCCGTCCGTCCGGTAGCCGATGAGCCGGCCGTCCACGTATATCCGCCCCTGGTCGACAGTCTCGAAGTGGTTGATGCAGCGGAGCAGCGTCGTCTTGCCGGATCCCGACGGGCCGATGAGCACGACGACCTCGCCGCGCGCGACGTCGACCGAGACACCCTTCAGCACCTCGACGCGCCCGAACCGTTTGTGGACGTCGACGGCGCTCACGGCCATGTCCTGCGACGTCCCGCCACCGATCTCGGACAACGCATCGGCGCGCACGCCCGCGCTCGACGCCGTCAGTGCGCCCGGCGCGCTCACGTCCGCCGCTCCGGACGCAGGCGACGACTCCCCTCCGCCTCCCCCCCCGATCGCGCCACCGGTCACGTGCCGAGCCCGGCGTCGATCACGGACCAGCGACGCGACCAGGACGCGCTCCGCCGCCAGCGCGTCCGCTCGATGCCCCACTTGCGGTCGATCCGGCGTTCGATGACCGCCTGGATCACGCTCCACACCGTCGTGAGCGCGAGGTAGTAGAGCGATGCGACGAGGTAGATCTCGAACGTGTTGAACGTGACCGAGCTCACCTGCTCCGAGACGAGGAACAGCTCCTGGACGCCGATGATGCTGGCGAGCGACGTGTTCTTCATCATCGCGTTGAAGTCGTTGCCGAGCGGGGGGATCACGAAGCGGACCGCCTGGGGGACCACCACGAGCTGCATCGCGCGCGCAGGCGTCATCCCCGTCGACATCGCCGCCTCGAGCTGCCCCGGATCGACCGCACCGAGCGCGGCCCGGATGATCTCCCCCATGTACGCGGCCTCGTTCAGCGTGAAGGTGAAGATCGCGGCCTGCACCTCCCCGGGGATCGTGACCGGGCCGACCGTCAGGTTCGAGAACCGGTAGATCCCCGCAGCCGCGAGCCCGAAGTAGACGAGCGCGAGCTGCACGAGCAGTGGCGTGCCCCGCATGATCCACGTGTACCCCCACGCGAGCGCTCGCACCGGGGAAAGCTTCGAGCGGCGCGCGAGCGCGATCACGAGCCCGAGCACCGTCGCGAGGAACTGCGCGACCACCGAGAGGTAGACCGTCGCCCACAGCCCCTGCAGGAACGCAGAGGACGGATGGAGCAGCGATGTCCAGAAGAAGTGGCTGTCGAAATGAAGCCCGACGGTCGCGATCATCGCCATCGAACGGTCACGTACGCGCGAACGGCGCCGTGACTACTTGCCGCCGAGCTCGTCGCGGGCGATCCCGAACTTCGTGAAGACCTTGTTGTACGTCCCGTCCGCGCGCACCGACTTGAACGCCGACGCGAGGGCCTTCTGCAGCACGGAGTCACCCTTGTTCACCGCGATGCCCGTGAGGATCTTGCCGTACGGCGGCCCGGCGAACGCGTAGAGCCCCGTGCGCTTCGCGAGGTAGTACGCCGCGGTCTCGGTCGTCGTCGCGTACGCGTCGGCACGGCCGAGCGCGAGCTGTTCCAGCGCGGTGATGTCGTTCGTGAACAGCGAGATGCTGATCGGCTTCTTGTGGGCCGCGACGCACTTCGCGCTCTCGGCCTGGGTGTCCGTGCCCGCAGTCGTCCCCGTCGTGGTCGCGACCGACAGGCCGCAGAGGCTGAGGTTCATCCCCGTCACGTGCTTCGGGTCGCCCTTGCGCACGACGAGGGACTCGCTCGACCACATGTACGGGACGAAGTCGACGACCTTCTCGCGCGAGGGCTTCATGTAGAGCTGCGAGAGGATCGCGTCGCAGTGGCCCGCCTGGAGCGCCGGGATGATCCCGGAGAACGCGACGTCCTGCCACACGGGCTTCAGCCCGAGCTTCCTCGCGATCGCGTTGCCGACGCCGACGTCGCTGCCGCTCGGCACGTGGCTGGCCGTGTAGTACTCGATGGGCGGTGCCGAGATGTCCGAGCAGAACTGGAGCTTGCCCGCCTGGAGGATTGCGGGGGGCCCGATTCGCGCGGACGTCGCCGGGTGGGCAGCCGCGACAGCCGCCCCGCCTCCCGCGAGCACTGCGATCGACGCGATCCCCGCAGCACCTGCCGCGAGGGAGCGCCGCGACCGGGTCAGCCGCGGCCGCCCCTCGCGCGCTCCCGTGCTCGTCCTGCCCGAGCCAGTCCCTGACCGTGAAAGCATCCCAACCCCTCCCCACCGGAGCAGTGCCAAAACGATTTTGCACACGGTAGCGAGCGGTCCTGCGAAAGTCAACGGTGTTCGCGCCGCGCGCCGCGCGCCGCGCGCCGCGCGCCGCGGCGTCAGCGCGCGCGCGACCCGCGGGCGGCCGGACGCGGAGCCCGCGGGGGCGTCGCGAAGGGCGATGCGGGCGTCGTCGACGCGCGGACCCGGAGCACGCCGGGAACGACGGTCGGGCCTTCGGGCGCCATCCCGCCGATTCGCGCGAGGAGCAGCTCGACCGCGGCGCGCGCCTGGAGCTCGGGTCGGAGGTCGAACGCGGTGAGCGGCGTCGACGCGCCCCGCGCGTGGTTGCCGTCGACGCAGGCCGCGACGAGCAGGTCGTCGGGCACCCGCACGCCGCGGTCCGCGAGCGACTCCATCGCGCCGGGGACGAAGCGCTCCGCCGCGATCACGAGCGCGTCCGGGGCCGGTCGCATGGCGACGATCGTGCTCGTCGCCGCGTACGCGCCGTGGCGCCCTGCCTCGAGCGGCAGGCGGGAGACGAGCGGCGGGGAGCCGTGTGCCGCGCACCACCGCCCGTACGCGGACTCCACCTCCCGCGGCCACGCGCGCGTCGTGTCGGGGAGCAGCAGCGCCGGCTGGAGGGCCCCCGCACCTCGCAGGTGCTCGAGGAGCTGCGTCGTCCCGTTCCCCATGTCGGACGTCACGCACCAGGGGTCGTCGGGATTGGCCGGATCCCGGTCGGTCGTCACGATCGGGAGCCCGGCCTCGTAGAACACGGCGAGCCGCTGGTCTCCCTCGAACGGCTCGACGACGATCGCGCCGTCGACCGGGATCGAGGCGAGGTCCCGCGCGTCGGGGACCGGCGGCACGAGGACGACGAGCTGTCGCCGCGCGAACAGCTCCGCGGCGACCCCGCTCGCGAGCCGCATGTAGTAGTCGAGCGTGAGCGCGCCGTCCCCCCCGCGCCCGAGCGCGACGGGAAGCAGCAGGGCCTGGGCCGCGAAGTGACCCGAGCGCAGGCCACGCGCGTAGCGGTTCGCGCTGTACCCGAGCGTCGCGGCGACCCGCTCCACGCGCGCCCGCGTCGCCTGGTCCACTCGTCCCTTGCCGTTCAGCGCGTGGGACACGGTCGTCGGGGACACCCCCGCCGCCGCGGCGACCTGGACGATCGTGGGCTTCGCCGCCCGTTTCGTGTTCCGCCCGCTCACGGGCTCCACCCCTTCCGCGCTGCGAGACCGCGTGCCGACGTACGAACGTATCGACGCCGCCGTGTGCCTGCCCGCCTCACCCCGGGGTGCACAGGCCCGCTGCTATCTTGACCGTGTGACCCAGCGCTTGCTCGCGGCCACGACAGGCGGACCGGGCGCCCGCGATTCGTTGCAGGGAGCGCCCCGATCTGCGCCGCCGCGCCGTAGGCTCGCCTGGAGGCCCGAGCGGCGGACCACCGCGACGCCGGGCCCGCCGCGGACGGGATCGTGCGCGGCACACGAGAGGAGCGGCTGGTGACCAAGGTGCACGACCTCTACGACGTGGGTGGGCAGAGCCCGTGGGTCGACGACCTGAAGCGCTCGTACCTCGCGCCGGGTGGGCTCGACGTGCTCCTCGAGCTCGGCGTGCGCGGGCTCACGTCGAACCCCACGATCCTCGCGAAGTCGATCGAGGCGGGCCACGACTACGACGAGCAGTTCGCGGACGCGGTCGCGGGTGGTAAGTCGGTCGACGACGCCTACTGGGACCTCGTGCTCCACGACGCCGGAGGAGCGCTCGCGCTCTTCCGCCCCCTCTACCACGCGAGCTCCGGGGGAGACGGCTTCGTGTCCGTCGAGGTGTCCCCGACCCTCGCCCACGACACCGCGGGCACGATCGCCGCCGCGCGGGCGCTCTCCAGCAGGGTCGACGCGCCGAACCTGCTCGTGAAGATCCCCGCGACGCTCGAGGGGCTGCCCGCGATCGAGGAGATGATCGCCGAGGGACGCAGCGTCAACGTGACCCTGATCTTCTCGCTCGGCCGCTACGCGGCGGTCATCGACGCCTACGAGCGCGGGCTCGAGCGCCTCGTCGACGCCGGAGGCGATCCGTCGGGCGTCGCATCGGTCGCCTCGTTCTTCGTGAGCCGGGTGGACACCGAGGTCGACCGCAGGCTCGAGGCGATCGCCGCGGCCGACCCCGGCTCAACCCGGGCCGAGCGGGCGCTCGAGCTCCGCGGGACCGCGGCCGTCGCGCAGGCGAGACTCGCGTACGCGTTGTTCCACGAGCGCTTCTCCGCGCCGGGCCTCGCGTCGCTCGTCGCCGCCGGCGCGCACGTCCAGCGCCCGCTGTGGGCCTCGACCTCCACGAAGAACCCTTCCTACCCCGACCTCCTGTACGTCGACTCGCTCATCGGGCCCGACACGGTGAACACGATGCCGCCGGCGACGATCGACGCGTTCGCGGACCACGGAGCCGTCGCCCGCACGGTGGACGCCGACGTGGACGGCGCGCGCGCCGCGATCGCCGGGATCACCGAAGTGGGGGTCGACCTCGACGACGTCACGTCGCTCCTCGAAGTCGAGGGTGTCGCGTCGTTCGCGAAGTCCTTCGAGGAGCTCCTCGACGAGCTGCGCCAGAAGGCCGCGACCCTCGGCGTCGACCGATGAGCCCGTCCCCGACGGGTGCGGAGGAGCTCGCGGAGCGCATCTCGGCGCGCGACTCGACGCTCTGGCCCGACGGCAACGTGTCGGGCAACAGGCTCGGCTGGCTCGACGAGCCGCGGCAGATGGAGCGCGCGGCGCGTGAGCTCGAGCGGTGGGCGGCGACCATCGACCAGGAGGTCGTCGTCCTGCTCGGGATGGGCGGGTCCTCGCTCGGTCCGGCGGTCCTCGCTTCCATACGCGACGCGTTCGGCTCGCCTGCCGGCCGGCGCATCGTCGTGTGCGACACGACCGATCCGACGACGGTCGCCGCGGCACCCATCGAGGACGCGTTCGTGCTCGTCTCGTCGAAGTCCGGGACGACCCTCGAGCCGAACGTGCTCTTCGCGCACGCGCTCGGTCGCTGCCGTGACCCGAAGCGGTTCGCGATCGTCACGGACCCGGGTACGCCGCTCGCGTCGCAGGGCGACGAGCTCGGCGTGAACCGCATCTTCCTCAACCGCCCGGACATCGGCGGCCGCTACTCGGTGCTCTCGCACTTCGGCCTCGTGCCCGCCGCGCTCGCAGGCTACGACGTCGCCGAGCTGTGCGGGCGAGCGCTGGAGGTCGATCGCCGTGAGGCGGTGGAGATCGGCATCGACATGGCGAGCGCAGCGCTCGAGGGCCGCGACAAGACGACGATCCTCGTGCAGGACGCGCACCGCGATTTCGGCCTGTGGGCCGAGCAGCTCCTCGCCGAGTCGACGGGCAAGCTCGGACGCGGCTGCATTCCCGTGCCGACGACGGAGCCCGAGCCGGGAGCCGACCGCCACGAGCTCGCGATCTCGCTCGCGAGCGCGCACCAGCTCGGCGCGGAGTTCTACCGGCTCGAGATCGCGACCGCCGCGGCAGGCCACGTGCTCGACATCGACCCGTTCGACGAGCCGAACGTCGCCGAGTCGAAGGCGAACACCGCACGCGTCCTCGACGAGCTGCCGCTCCCCGCGGTCACGTCCGGCGAGCCGGACGCGGTGCCCGCGTGGCTCGAGGAGCACGTGCGGCCCGGGGACTACGTGAGCATCCAGGCGTACCTGCCGTACGGGAGCGAGCAGCGGCTCGAGGCGCTTCGGCGCAAGATCCGCGACGCACACGGCGGCATGGCGGTGACCGCCGGGTACGGGCCGCGGTTCCTCCACTCGACCGGACAGCTCCACAAGGGTGGACCGGCCTCGGTCGTCGCGCTGCAGCTCGTGCGTCGATCCCCGTCACCGGCCGTGCCGATCCCCGGGAAGCCCTACGACTTCGCCACACTGATCGCCGCCCAGGCGATCGGCGACCACGAGAGCCTCCAGGCACACGAGCGCCGAGTGCTGCGTGTCGCGGTCGACGACCCGGGCGAGCTCGTCTGAGATGGCCGGTCTCGCGAGCGTGGACTCGGGAGGCGACACCTCGTCGTCCGCCGGGTTCACCGCGACCGTGCACGACATCGACCTCGACCTGGGTCGCCGCCCGGAGCCCCTCGCGCTCGTGATATTCGGGGCCTCCGGCGACCTCGCGCACCGCAAGATCCTCCCCGCGCTCGCCCAGCTCGTCGAGCGCGGCTCGCTCAACGACCAGTTCGCGCTCGTCGGCGTCGCACGGAGCGACTGGACCGACGAGGAGTTCCGCGAGCTGTGCCGCAAGCTCGCCCCCGAGAGTTCAAATGGAGCCTGGAACCGTCTCGTCGACCGCTTTCGCTATGTCGCCGGCGACTACGGCGACGACGCGACCTTCGGCCGCCTCGCGGAGATCCTCGACGGGTTCGACGCGGAGAGTGGCACGGCGGGCAACCGCGTCTACTACCTCGCGACGATCCCCGTGCTGTTCGGCGCGGTCGCCGGCTCCCTCGCGAAGCACGGGTGCAACCGCCCGGCGCCCGGCGGCGACTTCGCGCGCCTCGTCGTCGAGAAGCCCTTCGGCTCGGACCTCGCGAGCGCGAAGGACCTCGACGCGAGCCTCCACGAGGCGTTCCGAGAGGACCAGATCTTCCGCATCGACCACTACATGGGCAAGGAGACGGTGCAAAACGTCCTCGCCCTCCGGTTCGCGAACTCGATCTTCGAGCCGATCTGGAACCGGCGCTACGTCGACCACGTCCAGGTCACGGTCGCGGAGAGCCTGGGCGTCGAGCACCGCGGCGGCTTCTACGAGACCGCCGGCGCGCTGCGCGACATCGTGCAGAACCACGTGATGCAGGTGCTCTCGCTCACCCTGATGGAGCCTCCGTCGTCGATGGACGCGGACGGCATCCGCGACGAGAAGGTGAAGCTGCTGCGGTCCGTGCTCGTCCCCGACGCGGACGAAGCCGTGAACAACGTGGTGCGCGGGCAGTACGAGCGCGGGCTGCTGCACGGCGAGGACGTGCCCGGTTATCGCGAGGAGGACGGCGTCTCACCGACCTCCCAGACCGAGACGTACGTAGCCATGCACCTCCTCGTCGACAACTGGCGCTGGGCGGGCGTGCCGATCTACGTCCGCACGGGCAAGCGGCTGGCGGATCGCGCGACCGAGGTCTCGATGGTCTTCCAGCGCCCGCCGCACCTGCCCTTCGCCGGGAAGCTTGCACGCGACCTCCGACCGGACACCTTGACGCTGCGCATCCAGCCCGACGAGGGCATCGCGCTGAGCTTCGGCGCGAAGGTGCCCGGACCCGCGTTCCGGGTGCGAAGCGTCGCGATGGACTTCTCCTACGCGGAGGCCTTCCCGGGCGGGACCGCGGACGCGTACGAGCGCCTCCTGCTCGACGCGATGTCCGGGGACGCGACCCTCTTCATCCGCAGCGACGAGGTCGACCAGGCGTGGGAGATCGTAGCGCCGATCCAGCAGGCGTTCCTCGATGGGGAGCCACCGCTCGCGCACTACCGCGCAGGCGGGTGGGGCCCCATCGAGGCCGACCGCCTCATCGAAGGCGGCGGACGCCAGTGGCGCAACCCGTGACCGGGGTCTCGTGACCGGCCGGCGCACGCGCCCTCGCGTGACCGCCGCCTTCGGAGCCCCGTGATGATCGGTGAGATCCGCGTCGTCGACGACGTCGCCGAGAGCTTCGCGGAGCTCGCGGCCGCCGAGATCGCCGGGCACCTGCGCGCGCGCGAGCCCGACGCGGCTCCCTTCCGCCTCGCGTGCTCCGGAGGGGCGTCCGGCACCCGGTGCGCTGCCGCCCTCGCCGCCCGCGAGGACGTCGCGTGGTCGTCACTCGTCTGCTACTTCGTCGACGAGCGGTGCGTCGCGCCCGACGCTCCCGAGTCGAACGAACGCGCGATCAGGTCGGCGCTCGGCGCGCGCGTCGGGCAGCTCGCGGGCTTCCACCCGATGTCGTGCACGGACGGCGCCGCCGCCTACGAGCGGACGTTGCGCGCCGCGGGCGGTCTCGACCTCGTGCAGCTCGGCTTCGGGCCCGACGGCCACACCGCGTCGCTCTTCCCCGGCTCCGAGGCGCTCGACGCGCCCGCGGACAAGCTCGTCGTGACGAACTTCGACCCGTCCGGTCACAACGCGCTCCCACGGCTCACCCTCACGTACGCGGGCATCTCGAGCGCGCGCCTCGCGGTGTTCACGGTCACCGGCGCCGAGAAGCGCCACGCGCTCGCGAGTGTCGTCGCCGGCGGCGACCTGCCTGCGGCCCGCGTGCGTGCGCAGCGGATCGTGTGGCTGTGCGACCGGCCCGCGATCGGCGACGTCCTCGGATGAGCGACGTCCCGCGGGCCGGCGAGGTGCGCGCGTCGGACACCGCGTCGGACACGTCGACCGACGCCACTCCGGGTGACTCCGCGGACATCGACGCGCTCGTCGAGGCGCTGCTCGACGCCGTGGGCGCGAAGCGCAACCGTGACCTGCATCGGGCCGTGATCACGAGCGCGCTCGACTTGGCGCGACACGGCGCGTCGCGGCTCGATCTCAAGATCGCGCGCTCGGCGATCGCCGAGATGGCCGACGCGTTCGCCATGTTCGCGCCGTACCGGGAGACTCCGAAGGTCACGATCTTCGGCTCGGCCCGCACCGCGCCCTCCGACAACCTCTACGTGCTCACCCGCGAGCTCGCGAGGCGCCTCGCGAGCGCGGGCTGGATGGTCGTGACCGGTGCCGGACCCGGCATCATGGCCGCCGGCAACGAGGGCGCGGGCGCCGAGAAGGCGATCGGGGTGAACATCCGCCTGCCGTTCGAGGCGGCGGCGAACCCCTGGATCGCGGAGAACGAGAAGCTCGTCGAGATGAAGTACTTCTTCACGCGCAAGCTCATGTTGATGAAGGAGTCCAGCGGCTTCCTCGTCCTTCCGGGCGGATTCGGCACGCTCGACGAGGCGTTCGAGCTCCTCACGCTGGTCCAGACTGGAAAGGCCGAGCCCGCGCCGATCGTCCTGGTCGACACGCCTGGAGACGCGTACTGGGAGGCGTGGGAGCGCTTCGTCACCGAGCAGGTCTACGGCAGGGGCCTCGCCGACCCCCTCGACGCCGCGCTCTACACGATCACCGCCGACGTCGACTCCGCGATCGGCGAGCTGCTCGGCTTCCACCGCAACTACCACTCGCTGCGCTACGTGGGGTCCACGCTCGTCATCCGCCTCTTGCACGCGCCGAGCGAGGAGGAGGTCACGATGCTGTCGGCGGCGTTTGCCGACATCTGCTCGGGACGCGGCATCTGGCGCACCGGCCCGCTCCCACCCGAGCGTGCGACCGACGACCACCTCACGCTCCCACGCGTCGCGCTGGACTTCGACCGCGTGCACAACGGCCGCCTCCGCCAACTCATCGACGCGCTGAACGCGCTCGTGCCGGAGCTCGATCGGTCAACTCACCCCGCTCCCCTGCCGTAATTCCGCGACCGGCCGCGTCCGGGCGAGGATCGCCCCGGCTCGACACCGCACACGAGGGAGCGCGAGATGCCAGTTCCGAACATCGGCGACCGGGAGGGCATCCCCACGGCGCTGCGCCCCTTCGCCCTGCGCGACCGGGACGTGATCGCACAGCGCGGCGGGTCCAGCGACACCGCCGAGATCGCCGCGACGACCGGGCACCAGCGCCCGGCTCCCGAGCCCCCCTCCCACGGTGCCCTCCACGCCTCGGGCATCTCCGGCACGCCGCGGGGCGCGCGCAGCGAAGCGCGCGCCCCGCGTGCCGGTGCCGGCAGTGGCGCAGGGGCCCGAACGGCGCGCTCGCGCCTGTCGGACCTCTCGGTGCCGCGGCGCCTCGTCGGGCTCGTCGCGGTGCTCGGTGTCGTCTGGGCCGCGTGCATGGGCCTGTCCGTCCAGGGCCTCCTCTCCTCGAAGCAGAAAGCCGTGACTGCGAGCGAGGTCACGAACGCCCTCCTCGCCGAACGCAACGCCTACGAGGGATGGCTCACCGACGACGACCAGTCGAACATGGCGGCGGCCGTCGCCGCGCTGCCGAGAACCGCGGCGAACGTGAACCTCGCGCAGGTGACCTCCGCGCAGGTCCGCCAGGGCTACGCGCAGGCGCGCGCCTCGTTCGCGACGCTCGACCGGCTCGCGGGCGAGCTCTCCCTGCCCGCGTCGTTCCGCGCGATCGTGCGCCGGACCGAGGCCGACCTCGCTGCCTACAACCGGTTCACGGACGTCGTGCTCGCGGACGTCGCCGCGTGGGAGCCGAAGCGCGCGATCAAGGTCATGACCGTTTCGAATCTTCGGATCTCGAACGCGACGCAGGCGGACTTCAACGCGTTGAACTCGCGCATCGTCGTGCTCACCGCGGCGGTGAAGGCCTCCGTCGTCTCGAACGTCAACGCAGCGCTCCTCGAGCTCCTCGTGCTCGCGCTCCTCGGCATCGCGCTCGCGGCGGTCGCGACGCGCCTCGTCGTCCGCTCGATCACCCGCCCCCTCGGCCACATCGGCGCGGCCCTCGACCGGGTCTTCGCGGGCGACCTTGCGGCCCGCACGGGGATCGACACCGCCGACGAGCTCGGTGACGTCGCGCGCGGCCTCGACGCGGCGATCGCGTCGCAGGAGCAGAGCCGCGACGAGATCGCGCGTCGCGCGGCCGAGGACGCGGCCGCGGCGCGCGACGCCCACGCGATCACGGCCGTGCTCGACGCGGTCGGGGCGTGCACGAGTCCGAGCGAGGCCCTCGAGGTCGCGTCGCGGACCGCTCGCGAGCAGTGCGACCTCGAGTCCGCGCGCGTCGCCGCGCCCGAAGCTCACGACGTCTCACTCGCCGAGCTCGCGCTCGCCGACACGCCGCGGGGCGGCTCGCTCGTGAGGCTCCCGATCCACCTCGACGGCGCCGTGTTCGCCGTCCTCGAGCTCGCGTGCACCGAGCACGTCGAGCCGGGCTCGCGCCGCGCGGCGAGTTTCGCGGCGCTCCGCACGAACCTGCAGGTCGCGCTCGAGCGGCTCGCGACTCGGGTCCGTGAGCACACGGCCGAGGCGGAGCTGCGCGAGAAGGTGAGCGAGATCCTCGACGTCGTGAACGCGGCCGCTGCGGGTGACCTCACGGTCGCGGTGCCGGTCGCGGGTGCGGACCCCGTCGGCCAGGTCGGAGAGAGCCTCGCGCGCTTCCTCGCGGACCTACGCGAGCGCCTCGGCACGATCGGCGCCAACTCCGAGAGCCTGGCGGGCGCGGCCGAGGAGCTCACTGCGACGTCGGCGCAGATGTCGGTCGGGGCCGAGGAGACCTCCGCCCAGGCGGGGGTCGTTTCCGAGACCTCCGAGGTGGTCACGTCCTCCGTGCAGAGCGTCGCCACCGCGGCCGAGGAGCTCACCGCGTCGATCCGCGAGATCGCGAAGAACGCGGCCGAGGCCGCGCGAGTCGCGACGCTCGCCGCGGACGTCGCGACCTCGACGAACGGCACCGTCGCGAAGCTCGGGGCCTCCTCGGAGGAGATCGGCAAGGTCGTCAAGGTCATCACCGGCATCGCCCAGCAGACGAACCTGCTCGCGCTGAACGCGACGATCGAAGCCGCTCGCGCGGGCGAGGCGGGCAAGGGCTTCGCAGTCGTCGCGAACGAGGTGAAGGACCTCGCGCGCGAGACCGCGGTCGCGACCGAGGACATCTCCGCGAAGATCGAGGCCATCCAGGCAGACACCGAAGGCGCGGTCGAGGCGATCGGGCGGATATCGGAGATCATCGGGGACATCAACGACATCCAGGCGACGATCGCATCCGCCGTCGAACAGCAGACCGCGACGACCAACGAGATCGCACGCAGCGTCTCCGGCGCGGCCGCGGGCGCCGCGCAGATCACCGAGCGCATCGGCGGCGTCGCGACCGTCGCGCAGACGACCTCGGCGGGAACCGCGGACAGCGAGCGTGCTGCAGGCGAGCTCGCCCGCATGGCCGCGGAGCTCAAGGGTCTCGTCGGGAGGTTCCGGGTGTAGGGGGCGGCGCGGTCGCGCGGTCTGGTCGCGGAGGCTAGGGAATCCAGGCGATCCCGGTCCGGATCACCTTCGCCGGGACGCCGCCGACCAACGTGTGCGCCTCCACGGGCCCAGTCACCACCGCTCCGGCCGCGACGATTGCTCCCGTGCCGATCGTGACGCCTCGAAGCACGACTGCCGCCGAGCCGACCCACACCCCGTCGGCGAGGTGAACCGGCGACTGGATCGCCCGGTCGTCGCGACGTGACGTGACCCGGCCGATGGGGACGATTTGGTGCTCGTCGGTGTCCGCGACGCGCACGCCGGGTCCGATCATGCACCCGCGGCCGATGTGCACCTCGAGATCGCAGGTGATCCGACTTCCCTCGTTCACCACGACCCCCGCGTCGAGGTGGAGACGGCCGCCCTTGCCCACCTGGATGGCCGTGTCACGCAGCAGCGACACGGTGCCCTCGATCTCGATCACGCCACCCGGATCGACCGTGATGCTCGTACTCGAACGGTGGTAGGGCTCGAACCCGACGAACAGGGCTGCGTGTGCGCCCAGCCTGATCGTGCCCGAGTCGATCATGCGGATCCGAGCGCCTCGCTCGAGCACGACGATGCCTCGGTACTTGGCGGAGTACCACAGGCTTCGCAGCAGCGACAGCCGCGTGACATAGTCGAGGATCACGTGGCGCCGATACGGGTAGTGCGTCCGGACGAACCGCGTCGCGACGGCGAACACCCGGCGCTCTGCTCGCTCGACGAGCGACATCCTCCACCTCTCCTCGGACCGCGGACAGCCGACTCCGCGCCGTGCCGCATGGGGGAATCTCCGGGAGCAGGCTACGCGAGCAGGATGCGACCGAGGTCTTCCTCGCTCGCGCGCTCGATCCGCTGCTCGCGGACGAACCCGCGCTGCTCGCCGTCGCTTCCCCAGCGCTCGACGCGCACGGAGCCGACCGAGATCGGTCGACCGTACCGCTCGACGATGGTGCGGTGGGCCTTCGCGACGAATCCCAGGCCCCCGTCGATGACGATCCGGTCGCCCATCACGCGTCCGGCGGGCATCTCGGTCGATGCGTCCTGCGCGAGCCAGCACGCAGCCTCTGCCATGGCGAGCGTCGACCGTCGCGGCAACAGGTACTCGATTCGCCAGTCCGACAGGGACATGTCGTACTCGAGGAGCATCGGCTCCGCGGCCGACTCGAAGTTCACGCGCACCGCCTGCTGCCCGAACTCCTTCGCGATGCTGATCGCGGTGTTCCGCACGTCCTGGAGGTCACCCGTGATCTTGAACGCCGCGGTGGGCTCGGCCCCACCCGGCCAGTAGCCGATGCCGGCGACGAAGGACCCCGCGATGTAGGTGGCCAGGCCGGTCACCGACGTCTCGAACTCCGACCACGCGAGCGATGTCGTGCTCTCCTTCATCAACGTGCGCAGCCGACTGGCGCTCCGCAGGGGCACGTTCCGCCGGAAGCACGAAGCGACGACGGTCGCCGTGGGGAACTCCATATGACAAGTCTAGAGCAGCGGTCAGCCGAATTGTGCACGTGTGCTGGTGTTTTGCACGCAGGGCCACCCCTGTGCGCGGTGGCGCACCCACGGTGCGCGGTGCCAATGACCGGACCGGCCGATCGCATCGTCCGTTCGTGGCCGTTCTCCTCTAACATCGGGCCGCTCGCGTGATGACCGTTGGGAGGCCGAGGCGCCGCACCGTCCACGGGACGCGCGCCAGCAGCGAGGAACCAGCGCATCTCACGCACCGGCAGTGTCGCCGAGGCACCGTCACTTGCGTCGCGCGCCCGGTAGCTCACCGGCGGTCGTGTTCGTCGAGGACGAGGGATGGGCGAGCTTCTACCAGCTCGCCGCGAGCATCCGCCGGCTCGGCGTCCGCGTCGTGAGGATCTCGCTCGCGCGCCCGGGCTCCGCGATCGCAAGGGTCCCGGTCGTCTACGACTGGACGGCGCACGTCACCTCACCGGAAGAGCTCGTTCGGCTCCCCTCGCTCCTCCGCGGCGAGCGCGTCGTCGACGTGCAGTGCGCCGAGAGCCTCGCGGCCCGCGTCTACCCGGTCGTGGCCGACCTCGCGGACGACGCCAAAGGGCACCGGCTTCGCCGGCGCGCCGCATCAGTGGACAAGCGGTTCGTGGGCGAGACGCTCGCCGACGCGGGGGTGTGCGTCCCGGCCACCATCGCGTGTGCGGGGGTCACCGCGACCGACGTCGTCGCCACGCTCGGCCTCCCCGCCGTGTTGAAACCCGCGGTCGGGAGCGGCGGCCAGCGCGTGCTCGTCGTCCGGACCCGCGCGGAGCTCGACGGCGCGTTCGCAGCGGTCGAGCGACCCGAGGAGATGTTCATCGAGCGCTTCGTCCACGGTCGGCCGTATCAGATGGGCGTGCTCGCGAATGCGAAAACGGTGCAGCTCGGCGCTGCGTGCGAGACGCTCGAGCGCGGCAATGCGACCGGGCCCGCGACGCGCATCGTGACGGTCGAGGACGAGCAGCTGTTCGCGGTCGCCCGCGACGTCGTCGCCGCGCTCGGCCTCGACGGCCTGTCCAACATGAACGTCATCCGTGACGACGCAGGTCGCGTCTGGGTGCACGACGTCAATCCGCGCGTGTGGGGTTCGTTCGCCGTGTACGCCGCGGCAGGCACCGACTTCGTGCGCGCGTACGTCGACTCCCTCGCCGGCACCCACTCCGGGGGACCGTCCCGGTGGGCGGCCGGGGGCGTGCACGCAAGGGTGCCACCGGCCGATTTCACGCTCGCGCTCGGAGCACCTGGTCGCGTCGACGTCGCGGTCGCTGCGGCACGAGCCGTTCGCGCGTACGGCGAGCGCTTCGGCTGGCGGCACGTCGCGTTCCTCGCCGCGAACAATCTCGGGCCGGCCGCCGGGGCGCTCCTCGGACGACCTCCGACGCCTCGCACGTAGCCCGGGAGACGCCCCCCGTCTCGGCGCGGATCACCTCGGGGACGGGTCGGCGCGCCGCCCGATCCCGACGTACGTGAAGCCCGCTGCGACGGCCGCTCCCCGGTCCAGCGCGTTGCGGCCGTCGACCACGAGCGTTCCGGCAGCCAGCCGCCGCAGATCAGAGAGGTCGAGGTCGAGGTACTCGGGCCACGCGGTCGCGAGCACGAGCGCGTCGGCGCCGGCGGCGACCTCACGCGGCCCCGCGCACACGCGAACCGCGGGGTAGCCGGGGAGCGCGCTCACGGTCGGGTCGCAGGCCACCACCACCGCTCCGCGTTCGACGAGGGCTGCCACGACCTGAAGCGCCGCCGAGTCCCGAAGGTCGTCCGTCCCGGGTTTGAACGTGAGCCCGAGCACGCCGACGCGCCGGGCCTCGAGCGGTCCGAGGTGGCGTTCGAGCTGGTCGACGACGAGGTCTCGCTGGGCGTCGTTGACTCGCACCGCCGCGTCGACGATTCGCGGGGAGAACCCTCGTGCGCGTGCGGTCGTCGTGAGCGCCACGATGTCCTTGCCGAAGCAGGAGCCCCCCCACCCCAGACCTGCGTCGAGGTAGTCGCGTGCGATCCGGGAGTCCGCGCCCATGACCGCCGTGACCTCGGTGATGTCCGCTCCGACCAGGTCGCAGATTCGCGCCATCTCGTTCGCGAAGCTGATCTTCGTCGCGAGGAACGCGTTCGAGGCGTACTTCGCCATCTCGGCCGTGACGAGCTCGGTGACGAACACGGGGATCTCACGCCCGATCGCGCGCTCCGCCGCGAGAAGCGGCTCGTACACCTCGAGGACGACCTCGCGGGCCCGCGCGCCGTCGGCGCCCACGACGATCCGGTCCGGATGGAGGAAGTCGTCGACCGACGATCCTTCGCGCAGGAACTCGGGATTCGACACCACCTCGACCAGCCCCGGCACGAGCGGGACCTCGAGTGACTTCTCGATCTCCGGCTTCAACCACTCCCCGGTCCCGACCGGCACGGTGCTCTTCGTGACCACGACCTGGGGAGTCCGGATGCTCGCGCCGATCGATCGTGCGGCGCCACGCACGGCTTCCATGCTCGGGCTGCCGTCGGAACCCGCGGGCGTGCCGACGCACACGAACACCACCGTGCTCGACCGCACCGCACGCTCGACGTCGTCCGTGAAGGAGAGCGCGCCCGACTCGAGCGCGCTGCACAACATCGAGTCGAGGCCGGGCTCGGTGAAGGGCGCGCGCCCGCGCTCGAGCTCCGCCCGGCGCGCCGGGTCGATCTCGACCGCGACGACATGGTGGCCGAGCTGCGCGAAGCAGGCCGCGACCACCGCGCCGACGCGACCGGATCCGACTACAGACAGATTCACCTGCGTGCATCTCCTCGGACGCGCGTCACGCTCTCGTGGAGCGATGCACCTACCGGCCGAAGTCGTCCTCGATGCGCACGATGTCGTCCTCGCCGAAGTACTCCCCGTGCTGAACCTCGACGAAGAGGAGCTCGCCGACACCTGTATTCGCCATCCGGTGCGCGGCCTCGCGCGGCACGTCGACCGTCGAGCCCGGCCCCACGGACGTCTCCACGCCGTCCAAGGTCACCGTGCCGACCCCGCGCACGACGAACCAGTGCTCCGCTCGCTTGTAGTGCCGCTGGTAGGAGAGCCGCTTGCCCGGGTGGACGACGATCTGCTTCACCTTGTGGTCCACAGCGTCGCTCAGCACCGTGTAGCTCCCCCACGGTCGCTCGTCGTGCTCGAGATCCATCCCGCCATCATGCACGACATCTCGAGGCGGTGCGCGCCACCGCGCACCCACCCGCGCACCCACCCGCGCACCCACCCGCGCTCCCCCACGAACTGCACCCGCGACGCAGTGAACCACCGGCGCCCGGCGCGTCAGTCCCGGTCGACCCCCACGTCGCGCGCGGACAGGATCGCGCCCGCGCGCTCAACCGCCCGCCGCGCTCTCGTGAGCCGCCGCTCGAGCTCCGGCCTCGCCTGCTCGCCCGCTGCGACCGCCCGCCGCAGCTCCTCGTACGCGAGGTCCCCGAGCCGCTCCGCGAGGCCGGCGAGCTCCTCGCGGACCTCGTCCACCGAGTCGTCGCCCATCCTCCCCCTCGCGCGCCGTCTCGCCTACGCGAGCGCGACCGCGCCCGGCGCGAGCGGCGCCGGGAGGTCCGACGAGCCCTCGAGGTAGCGGTCGACGGCGGCGGCGGCCGAGCGGCCCTCCGCGATCGCCCACACCACCAGGCTCTGCCCGCGCGCCGCGTCGCCGCATGCGAACACGCCGTCGACGCTCGTCATGAACGACCCGTCGACCGCGACGTTTCCGCGCCCGTCGAGCGCGCACCCGATCTCGGCGACGGCACCCGTCGGCTCGGGACCCGTGAATCCGAGCGCGAGTAGGACGAGCTGGCAGTCGATCTCGAGCGGCTCGCCAGCGACCGGTTTGAACGTCGGTCGCCCGTCCTCGAGCACCTGCGCGACCCGGTGCGCGCGAAGCGCTCGCACCGAGCCCGAGAGGTCGCCGACGACCTCGCTCGTCGAGAGCGAGTAGAGCCGTTCGCCGCCCTCCTCGTGCGCGGCGGCGCTGCGCAGGACGAGCGGCCACGTCGGCCACGGGTTGCCGGCCGGGCGCGTCGCGGGCGGCTCCGGGAGGATCTCGAGCTGGCGGACCGAGCGCGCGCCCTGACGGTGCACCGTGCCGAGGCAGTCCGCGCCGGTGTCGCCGCCGCCGATGATCACGACGTCCTTGCCCGCCGCCGAGACCGGGGCCACCGCGATGGCCCCTTCGCAGGCGAGGTTCGCGCCCTTCAGGTACTCCATCGCGAAGTGCACACCGGCGAGCTCGCGCCCGGGGACCTCGAGGTCGCGGGGACGCGTCGACCCGACGGCGAGGACGACCGCGTCGAACTCGTCGAGCAGGTGCTCGGTCGGGAGGACGACGTGGTCGGGCGCGGCCGCACCGCCGACCGCGTCCTTCGACGAGCCGACGTGGGTGCGGGTGCGCAGCTCGGTGCCCTCGGCGACCATCTGCGCGAGCCGGCGGTCGACGACCGCCTTCTCGAGCTTGAACTCGGGGACACCGTAGCGGAGCAGCCCGCCGATCCGCTCGGCGCGCTCGTACACGACGACGTCGTGGCCCGCGCGCGTGAGCTGCTGAGCCGCGGCGAGACCGGCAGGGCCCGAGCCGACGACCGCGACGCGCTTGCCCGTCGCCGGCGACGGCGTGACCGGGGTGAGCCCCTCGCCCGCCGCCCACTCCGCGATCTCGAGCTCGACCTGCTTGATGAGCACGGGCTCGTCGCCGATCCCGAGCACGCACGATCCCTCGCAGGGCGCGGGGCAGAGGCGGCCCGTGAACTCCGGGAAGTTGTTCGTCGCGTGAAGGCGGTGGCCTGCGCCCGCGAAGTCGCCGCGCCAGACGAGATCGTTCCACTCGGGGATGAGGTTCCCGAGCGGGCACCCCTCGTGGCAGAACGGGATGCCGCAGTCCATGCAGCGCGCGGCCTGGTCGTGGAGCTCGCCGCTCGAGAAGGGCTCGTAGACCTCGCGCCAGTCGTGGATCCGCAGCTCCACCGGCCGCCGCGTCGGGCCGTGGCGCTCGTAGCGGAGGAAGCCGCGCGGGTCAGCCATGAGCCGACGCCATGATCGCGTCCTCCACCGAGACGCCACGCCGCTGCGCGTCACGCGTGGCCTCGAGCACGCGTCTGTAGTCGACCGGCATCACCTTCACGCACTCGTCGAGCGCGACCTCGAGACGCGCGAGCATGCGCTCGGCGATCGCGGAGCCGGTGAGCTCGTGGTGGCGCGCGATCAGGGCGCCGACCTCGGCCCGGTCCGATTCGTCGAGCTCCTCGAGCCCGACCATCGCCGGGTTGACGCGCCGCTCGAGCCGGCCGGCGGGATCGTGCACGAAGGCGACGCCGCCCGACATCCCCGCGGCGAAGTTCCGTCCCGTGTCGCCGAGCACGAGCACGATGCCGCCGGTCATGTACTCACAGCCGTGGTCCCCGACGCCTTCGACCACCGCGGTCGCGCCCGAGTTCCGCACGCAGAAGCGCTCGCCCACCTGACCGCGGACGAACACCTCGCCCGCCGTTGCGCCGTAGCAGAGCACGTTGCCCGCGATGATGTTCTCCTCCGCGGCGAACGGCGACGCCTCGGGCGGGCGCACGACGATCCTGCCCCCCGAGAGCCCCTTGCCGAGGTAGTCGTTCGCATCGCCCACGAGGGTGAGCTCGACGCCCGGCGGGAGGAACGCCCCGAAGCTCTGACCCGCCGAGCCGCGCAGCACGCAGCGGATCGTCCCGTCCGCGAGGCCGGCTGCGCCGTGGCGGCGCGTGACCTCCGAGCCGAGCATTGTGCCGACCGTGCGGTGCACGTTACGGATTTCTAGCTCGACCTCGACGGGCCGCCCGTGGGCCAGCGCGGGCGCACAGGTCTCGATGAGCCGGCGGTCGAGCGCCGCATCGAGCCCGTGGTCCTGCGCGACCACCTGGTGGAGCGCACACTCGCCGTGTACGGAGGTCTCGGGAACGAGCAGCGGCGTGAGGTCGAGCCCCCGCGCCTTGTAGTGGTCGACCGCGGGCGTCACGTCGAGGCACTCGACGTGACCGACGGCCTCCTCGATCGAGCGGAACCCGAGCGCCGCGAGGTGCTCGCGCACTTCCTCGGCGATGAAGCGGAAGAAGGTCTCCACGAACTCCGGCCGCCCGGTGAAGCGCTTGCGCAGCTCGGGGTTTTGCGTCGCGATGCCGACGGGGCAGGTGTCGAGGTGGCAGACCCGCATCATCACGCAGCCCGAGACCACGAGAGGGGCGGTCGCGAAGCCGAACTCCTCCGCGCCCAACAGGGCGGCGACCACCACGTCGCGCCCGGTCTTCATCTGGCCGTCGACCTGGACGACGATACGGTCGCGAAGCCCGTTGCGCACGAGCGTCTGCTGTGTCTCGGCGAGGCCGAGCTCCCAGGGCGCGCCGGCGTGCTTCAGCGACGTGAGCGGCGCCGCTCCCGTGCCACCGTCGTCGCCCGAGATGAGAACGACGTCCGCGTGTGCCTTCGCGACACCCGCGGCGACCGTGCCGACGCCGTACTCCGCGACGAGCTTCACGTTGATGCGCGCGCTCGGGTTCGCGTTCTTCAGGTCGTGGATCAGCTGGGCGAGGTCCTCGATGGAGTAGATGTCGTGGTGCGGAGGCGGCGATATCAGCCCGACGCCAGGCGTCGAGTGCCGCGTCCGGGCGATCCACGGGTAGACCTTGCCGCCGGGGAGCTGGCCACCCTCGCCGGGCTTCGCTCCCTGCGCCATCTTGATCTGGATGTCGTCCGCGTTCACGAGGTACTCGCTCGTGACCCCGAAGCGCCCGGACGCGACCTGCTTGATCGCGCTGCGCCGCGAGTCGCCGTTCGGGTCCGGCGTGAAGCGGTCGGGATCCTCGCCGCCCTCGCCCGTGTTCGACTTCCCGCCGAGCCGGTTCATCGCGACCGCGAGCGTCTCGTGCGCCTCGGCCGAGATCGATCCGTAGGACATGGCACCGGTCGCGAACCGCCGGAGGATCGACTCGACGGGCTCGACCTGCTCGATCGGCACGGCGGGACGCGGCGCGCCCTCCCCCGTGCGCAGTCCCAGCAGGCCGCGAAGCGTCGCGAGCTGCCTCGACTGGTCGTCGACGA
>DATLRJ010000114.1:0-10712 GCA_035534715.1 Acidimicrobiales bacterium
GCCCTGCTCCTCGACCGAGGCGATCCCCGGCGTCGCCATCGGGTCGATCGGGCGGCGAGCGGCGCGCGTCCCGATGGAGACCGCCACCGAGTCGACCGGGGCGACGATGCCGTCGCGCCCCGCGGGACCTGTCAGCGCGTCGGCGCTCAGGCCGCGGTACGCGGGCGCGACGCGCTCGACCTCGGCGGAGAGCGCCTCGAGGTTGTCGAAGCCGAGGTCGGCGCCGAGGCGCCGGGCGAGCTCCACGGCGACCGTCCACGCGGGCCACGCGACGCCCGGAGCGACGACCTTCGGCGCGAGGCGGCTGACGCGACCCTCGATGTTCGTCGTCGACCCCGCCCGCTCGGCGTCGCCCGCGACCGGGAGCACGACGTGCGCGACGCGCGACGAGGCGTCGGGGTGGGTGCCGAGCGAGACGAGCAGCGGCACGCCGGCAAGCGCGGCGCGGGCGAGCTCGGCGTCGGGGAAGTCCGCGAGCGGGTCCGCGCCGAGCAGCACGAGCATCTTGCACTCGCCCGACGCGGCAGCAGCGAGGATCCCTGCGGTGTCGGGCCCCGCGCTCTCGGGGAGATCTGTCCCCCACGCCTCGGAGAACCACGAGCGCGCGTCCTCGAGGGTGACACGGCCGGGGAGCATGCCCGGCGCGAGGCCCATGTCGAGGGCGCCGAGAACGTTCCCCCGGCGGAGCGCCGGGAGGAAGCGGGCTCCGGGGAGGGCCGCGTGGAGCACGCTCGCGGCGCGCGACGCGGGCGCGTCGCTCTCGGAGAGCGAGGGGCGGCCGAGCACGACGACGACGCCCGAGCCCGCCGGAGCGCCGTCTCCCGCTGCCGCCGCGATCAGCGCCCGGACGGCCATGATCTCGGCGGCGGGCACGCCGGCAGCCTCTCTCGCGCCGTCGCCTCCCACGAGCGCCTCGGCGAGCTCCGCGACCTCACCCGGTCGGTATGTGAGACGCGCAGCCGCGAGCTCGGCGAGGGCGGTCGGCACCGGTGAGCACTCGACGAGCGCGGTCCCCGCCTTCGCGGCGGCACGCAGCCGCAGGTAGAGCACGGGGAGCTCCTCGCGCACGTCGCCGGAGATCACGATCACGACCTTGGCGGACGCCGCGTCGTCGATCGTCGCGCGGGGAAGCCCGAGCACGAGGGGGGCGGGGAGCCCGTCGCCGAGCTGCGCGTCGACGGCGTCGGTCCGAAGCACCGTGCGGGCGAGCTTGGACCACGCGTACGCGTCCTCGTTCGCGAGGCGCGCCCCGCCGACGACACCTATCGCGACGGCGCCGCCGGCCGCGAGCGCCTGGCGCACGCCGGCCGCGACCTCTCCGATCGCGTCGTGCCAGCGCGCGCTCTCGAGGCCGGACTGCCGGCGCACGAGCGGCTCGGTGAGCCGGTCCGGCGAGCCCACGGCCTCGAAGCCGTAGCGGCCGCGGTCGCACAACCAGCTCTGGTTCACCGGGTCGACGTCGACGCCGAGGTAGCGGACGAGGGACCCCGCGGAGGACTGGGCGACGACCCGGCAGCCGACCGAGCACGTCGTGCACGTCGTCTCGACCTGCTCGAGGTCCCAGGGCCGCGACTTGAATCGGTACGCGGGCGCGGTGAGCGCCCCGACCGGGCAGATCTGGATCGTGTTGCCGCTGAAGACCGAGGAGAACGGGCGCGTCGGGAACGGCGCGACCTCGATGCTCGCGCCGCGGAACGCGAAGTCGATGAGGGCCTCGCCCGCGATCTCGTCCGCGAAGCGCGTGCAGCGCGCGCACTGGATGCACCGCTCGCGGTCGAGGTAGACGAGCGGGCCGATCTCGATCGGCTTCGCCCAGTGGCGCTTCTCCTCGACGAAGCGGCTCTCCCCCGGCCCGTGCGAGAGCGCCTGGTCCTGTAGAGGGCACTCACCCCCCTTGTCGCACACGGGGCAGTCGAGCGGATGGTTGACGAGGAGGAACTCGAGGACGCCCTCCTGGGCCTTTCGCGCCTTGGCCGACGCCGTGACGATCTCCTGGCCCTCGCTCACGCGGAGGTAGCACGCGGGCTGCAGGCTGAAGCCGCGCGGTCCCGACACCTCGACGAGGCACATCCGGCACATCCCGACCGGCTCCATGCGCGGGTGATAGCAAAAGCGCGGAATGTAGACGCCCGCGCGCTCGGCCGCCTCGATGAGGAGCTCACGCGGGCGCGCCGCGACCGCGCGGCCGTCGATCGTGACGTGCACGGCGTCCGGCGCCTCCCCGCCCCCGCCGCCCCCGCCGGACCCCGGCCGGGACGTGACGTCGGTCATCGCGACGCCCCGAACGGGCACGCGCCGTCCTTTACGTGGAGGAGGAACTCGTCGCGGAACATCCGGATCGCCGAGGCGATCGAGGACGGGATCGACGAGCCGAGCACGCAGATCGTCGTCTGCTGCGGCGGCCACGACACGCCCGGCGCGATGTTGTCGCACGCGTCCATGAGCAGGTCGAGGTCGGCCTCGCGCCCCTGGCCGCCCTCGATGCGGGCCATGATCTTCTCGAGCCAGCCGCTCCCCTCGCGGCACGGCGTGCACTGCCCGCACGACTCGCGCGAGAAGAAGCGCGTGATGCGCCACGCCGCCCGCACTGCGCACGTGCTCTCGTCCATGACGACGATCGACCCCGAGCCGAGCATCGACCCGGCGGCGCCCACCGCGTCCTGGTCGAGGCCGAGGTCGAGGTGGTCCGGGCCGAACCACGGCGCGGAGACCCCGCCGGGGATGAACGCCTTGAGCTCGGCACCGCCGCGGATGCCGCCGCCGAGGCTCGGGTCGAAGATGACGTCGCGAAACGTCGTCTTCGACATCTCGAGCTCGTACCACCCCGGCCTCGCCACGCGCCCGGAGAGAGCGAACAGGCGCGTGCCCGTCGACGTGCCGTGCCCGAGCGCCGAGAAGGCCTCGCCGCCGTGCTCGACGATCCACGGGAGGTTCGACACGGTCTCGATGTTGTTCACGACCGTCGGCGCCCCGTAGAGGCCGATCGCCGCGGGGAAGTACGGCGGCTTGATCCGGGGGAAGCCGCGCTTTCCCTCGAGGCTCTCGAGCAGCGCCGTCTCCTCGCCGCAGATGTACGCCCCCGCGCCGGGGTGGACGACGAGGTCGACCGAGAAGCCCGAGCCGAAGATCGAGTCGCCGAGCGCGCCGATCTCGTACGCGTCGTTGCACGCCTGCTGGAGCCGCTCGAGACCGAGCGCGAACTCGCCGCGGCAGAAGATGAAGGCCTGCCGGACCTGGAGCGCGTAGGCCGCGATGATCGTGCCCTCGACGACCTGGTGAGGATCGCGCTCGACGAGGAGGTGGTCCTTGAAGGTCGCGGGCTCGCTCTCGTCGCCGTTCACGACGAGGTAGGTCGTCTCGGCAGCGCGCAGCATCGACCACTTGCGCCCCGCGGGGAAGCCCGCTCCACCGCGACCGAGGAGGCTCGCCTTGTCTACCTGCTCGCGCACGGCCTCGGGGGACGTCGCGAGCGCGGCGCGAAGGCCGTCGTAGCCACCGGTCTCGAGGTAGCGCTCGAGGGTGAAGGAGTCCTCGAGGCCGACGCGTCGCGTCACGATCGGAGCGGCGCCGGTGATCACTGCGACGCCTCCGCTCCAGGCGCCGCGGCGCCTGGGCCCGCGGCGCCTGGGCCCGCCTGGTGCGCGAGGAGGCCGACCGTACGCTCGACCCGGCAGAGCACGCCGTGCCGGGGCACGTCCGACGAGAGCGCCCCGCTCGCGAGGTCCTCGACGAGGCGGTCGAAGCCGTCCGCGTCGAGCGGGCCGAAGAAGCGGTGGTTCACCTGGACGCACGGTGCGGCGTCGCAGCCGGCGAGGCACTCGGCCTCCTCGACCGTCCACTCGCCGTCCGCGCTCGTCTGCCCCACGCCCACGCCGAGGCGCTCCTCGACGTGCTCGAGCAGCTCGTACGCGCCGTCCAGCATGCAGGCGATGTTCGTGCACACCGCGACGACGTGGCGGCCGACGGGCTCGGTGTGGAGCATGTCGTAGAAGCTCGCGGTCCCGTGCACCTCGGCCGGCGTCACGCCGGTGAGCCCGGCGATGTCCTCCATGGCCTCAGGCGTGAGCCAGCCGTCCTGGCCCTGCGCGAGGTGGCAGAGCGGGATGAGGGCGGATCGGCGCTCGGGGTAGACCGCGACGAGCCGGCGGGCGCGCGCGAGGTTCTCCTCGCTCAGGTGCGCCATCAGCGGTCCACCTCCCCGAGGACGGGGTCGACCGAGGAGAGGATCGCGACCGTGTCGGCGAGCAGGCTCCCGCGCAGCAGCGCGGGGACGCTCTGCAGGTTCACGAAGCTCGGCCCACGCCAGTGCATCCGGTAGGGCTTGTTCGAGCCGTCCGAGACGAGATAGCAGCCGAGCTCGCCTCGCGGCGACTCGATCGCCGAGTACACCTCGCCGACAGGCGGCTCGAAGCCCCGCGTGTACAGCTTGAAGTGGTGGATGAGCGCCTCCATCGACTCGTCGATCCGGGCGCGCGGCGGCGGCGTGATCTTCTTGTCCTGCACCCGGTAGTCGCCGCTCGGCATCTTCTCGAGGATCTGGCGCACGATCCGGATCGACTCGCGTATCTCGTTCAGGCGCACCGCGTAGCGGTCGAAGGTGTCCCCGACGGTCCCGACGATGACGTCGAACTCGAGCTCGTCGTACGCGAGGTAGGGCATCGCGCGGCGCAGATCCCACGCGACGCCCGCGGCACGAAGGATCGGCCCGGTCGCGGACATCGCGAGCGCGAGCTCCGGACCGATGACGCCGACGCCCTCGGTGCGCTCGCGGAAGATCGGCTGGCCGGTGAGGAGCTCGTCGTACTCGTCGAGGCGGACCCCGATCGTGTCGACGATGACCGACACGTCGTCCTCCCACCCGTCGGGGAGATCGGCGGCGACGCCCCCGGGGCGGATGTAGTTGTGGTTCATCCTGAGCCCGGTCGTCTTCTCGAAGAACGAGAGCACCATCTCGCGCTCGCGGAAGCCGAAGATCATCATCGTCGTCGACGCGAGGTCCATACCGTTGGTCGCCGCCCACATGACGTGGGAGGAGATCCTGTTGAGCTCGGACATGAGCATGCGGATCCACGTCGCGCGCGGAGGCATCTCCACGTCGAGGAGCTTCTCGACCGCGAGGCACCAGCAGATCTCGTTGTTCAGCGGCGAGAGGTAGTCCATGCGCGTGACGTTCGTCGCGCCCTGGACGTAGGTCAGCTCCTCGGCGGTCTTCTCCATCCCGGTGTGGAGGTAGCCGATGACCGGCTTCGACCGGAGCACGGTCTCGCCCTCGAGCTCGAGCATGACCCGGAGCACCCCGTGGGTCGAAGGGTGCTGCGGCCCGAGGTTGATGATCATCGTCTCGCCGTCACCGAAGCTCGAGGCGTCGAGGTCCGGGTCGAGGGTCGGGTCGACCGCCTGGTCCTCCGGCACGCGGAGCACCGCGCCCATCTCGATGAGCAGCTCTGTCGGGTCCGTCTCGGCGACCGGCGCGAGCTCCTGGTCGCCCTCGCTCGTCTCCTGCTCGAACAGCTCGTCGAAGCGCTCGCGGTCCTCGTCGCTCGACTCGTCGCCCGCGCGGTACGCGCGCCGCGGTGGGGCGCCCGGCTCCTCGCGCGGGCGCCCCGACGCGTCGAGCTCTGCCCACTGTGAGGCGACGGTGCCCGCGGCCGCGCCGGATCCCTGCTCGTCGCTCATCTCGGCCCCGGCGCCTCTTTGAACTGCACGGGCACGCGCCCGGTCCCGTAGTCCTTGCGCAGCGGGTGGCCCTCCCAGTCCTGCGGCATGAGGATGCGCGTCAGGTCCGGGTGGTCGCTGAAGCGGATGCCGAACAGGTCGTAGACCTCGCGCTCCATGTTCTCCGTGCCGGGGTAGCAACGAAAGAGCGTCGGGAGGGTCGCGTCGGCCTCGGGCACCTGCACCCTCAGCCGGACGCGCCGGCGACGCTCGAGGCTGAGGAGGTTCACGACGACCTCGAAGCGCTCCGGCGCGACGCCCTCGGGTAGCGGTCGCTCCATCGACGCGAGGTAGTCGACCGCGCACAGGTCGCTGCACATCGCGAAGCCCGCGCCCTTGAGCGCGACGACGACCTGGCCGTAGCGCTCGCGAGGGGGGAAGAGGATCTCGTCGCCGCGGAAGTACGCGACGGGCACCCCGGCGAGGGCGTCGATCTCGCCGACGAGCGAGCCCGACGGCGCTCCGCCCGGATCCGCGGACGGCGGCGGATCGCCCGGCGCGGCGAGGACGTCGGTCAACGCGGCGTCCCGAGGTGCACGGGTCGCGCGAGGGGTTGGGTCCAGCCGGGCACCTCGGTCGCGAGGTCGACTCCCGCACCCGCGCCGGCCGCGCTGCGGCGGCGCGTGATCTCGCCCGTGCGGACCTTCTCGTGGAGCGTGAGGATCGCGTGCATGAGCGTCTGCGGGCTGGGCGGGCAGCCCGGGGCGTACACGTCGACGGGGACGACCTCGTCGACGCCCTGGACGATCGCGTAGTTGTTGAACATCCCGCCCGTCGACGCGCATACGCCCATCGAGATGACCCACTTCGGCTCGACCATCTGGTCGTACACCTGGCGGAGCACCGGTGCCATCTTCTGCGAGAGCCGGCCCGCGACGATCATGAGGTCTGCCTGGCGGGGCGACGGCCGGAAGACCTCCATGCCGAAGCGGGCGAGGTCGAAGTCCGCGGCCCCGGCCGCCATCATCTCGATCGCGCAGCACGCGAGGCCGAAGGTCGCCGGCCACATCGAGTGCTCCCGCGACCATTGCACGAAGTCCTCGAGCTTGCCCGTGAGGAAGTTGTCGCTGAGGGACTCGAGACCCTTCCACTCCATCGCTGCCGCCCTACGCCGCTTCGCCCGAGCCCGAGCCCGGGCCCGCCGCGACACGACGAACCGTCGACGTGGTCGTACGGCCGACGGGGCTGGAGACCGGTCGGATCCGCTTCACAGGACCCCAGTCGAGGGCGCCGTTGGCGAGGAGGTAGATAAAGGAGAAGAACACCGCGGCCGCGAAGACGATGATCTCGACGAGGCCGAAGCGCCCGAGCTCGTTGTAGACGACCGCCCAGGGGAACAGGAAGATGATCTCGATGTCGAAGATCACGAAGATCATCGCGATCAGGTAGAAGCGCACGGGGAAGCGCTGCGGCGGGCCCTCGTTCGGGACGATCCCGCACTCGTAGGGTGCCTGCTTCGCGGACGTCGGCCTCTGGGGCGCGAGGAGCTTGGACGCGAAGATCGAGAGCCCCGCGAAGGCGAGCGCCAGCACGAAGAGGATGAAGATCGGGAGATAGCTGTCCAGGCTGCCCATGGCTCTCGACGGTTCTACCACGGCGCCGCTGTCGCGGGCATATCCGCGGGACGCGCTGCGCGAGGGTGAGCGCTCCGCGGAGGCGGTGGGTACGCCGTGCCCGGTAGTGTCCTGACGTGCCCCCCACCGAGGTCGCCGACCCCGCCACCCGCCCTGCGCGCCTCGGCGCCGCCCACGCGGCCCCAGCGGCCGACCACGCGCCCCGACCCGCGACCTACCGCTGCGACGTGCTCGTCGTCGGAGCGGGGCCGTCGGGCTCGGCGGCCGCGTACTGGCTCGCCGACGCGGGCTACGACGTGCTGCTCGTCGAGAAGAAGCACTTCCCGCGCGAGAAGACCTGTGGCGACGGCCTCACCCCCCGCTCGGTGCGCCAGCTGCAGGACATCGGCCTCGGCCCGGACCTCGAGCACTACCACCGCTACGAGGGCCTGCGCGCGCTCGCGTTCGGCAAGGAGCTCCTGCTCTCCTGGCCGGAGCACCCCGACTTCCCCCCCTACGGCTACGTCGTCACGCGGGCCGACCTCGACGGCCTCGTCGCAGCGCGCGCGGAGAAGGCAGGCGCGGCGCTCTGGCAGGGAGCGGAGGCGCTCTCCCCCCTCGGACCGGACGCGGCGAGCGGCGGTCCGGCGCTCGGCGCGGTCGTCGCGGACCGTGACCTCGGCGGGCAGACGGAGGTCACGGCGCGCTACGTCGTCGTCGCGGACGGGGCGAACTCGCGCTTTGGCCGCGCCCTCGGAGCGTCACGCGACCGGTCGATCCCCCTCGGGATGGCGATCCGCGGCTACTACGCCTCGCCTCGCCACGCCGAGCCGTACATCGAGTCGCACCTCGACATCCGCGACGCGAACGGCGCCGTCGTCCCCGGCTACGGCTGGATCTTCCCCCTCGGCGACGGGCGGGTGAACGTCGGCGTCGGCGTGCTGTCGACCTTCGAGCGCTGGAAGCAGGTCAACACCACGAAGCTCATGGACGCCTTCGTCGGCTGGGCGCCGGGCTCGTGGTGCCTGTCGCCCGAGACCGCGCTAGGACCGCCGACCGGCGGGCGGCTGCCGATGGGGCTCTCGGTCGGGCCCCGGGTCGGCCCGGACTACCTCATGACCGGCGACGCCGGCGGCTCGGTCAACCCGTTCAACGGCGAGGGCATCGCCTACGGCTACGAGACGGGTCGCTTCGCCGCGGCCGCGCTCGGCGAGGCGCTGTGCACGGGCGACCCCGCCGCGCTCGCGGGCTACGACACGCGCCTCGCCGAGGCCTACGGCCTCTACTTCAAGCTCGGGAGCGCGTTCATGAAGCTCATGGGCCGCGGCGACCTGATGCGCCTCACCGTGGGGACGGGGATGTACTCGCGCTCGCTCATGGAGTGGATACTGCGGATCATGTCGAACCTCGTGCGAGACGACGAGCTCGGTCCGGCGGAGGCCGCCTACCGGGCGATCGCCGCGATCGCGAAGCGCGCGGGCTGAGCCTCTGGGCCGTCGCGTGCCGGACAGCGCGCCGGCGGCGCTCTCTCGGGCCCATCGGGAGGCGCACGCCGAGGTGAGGCCGCAGGCAAGACAGTTGCAGAAGTATGCAAAGAGTGCTAGGCATCGCGCGGTTATGGCAAAGCGTGCGAGTGTTCTCACGGTGGTCACTGTGCTCCTCGGCTCACTGCTGCTCCTCGCCCCTCCCGCTCCGCCAGCGTTCTCCGCTCGCACGCCGACGGGGCGATCGCGCCCCGGCCGAGCCGGCACCTCTGGCCCTGCGGCAGCTGCTGCGGCAGCTGCTGCGGCGTACCGGGCGGCGGCCGCAGTGCTGCGGCGCGCGAGCGCCGTCTCGTTCACCGCGAGCGGCCTCGTCGTGATGTACTCGACGCAAGGCTCGACGTCCACCTTCTCGTGGCACTGGGCCGAGGGCTCGTCGGTGCGCGGGTACTCGCCGGCGGTCGATCACGCCACCGTCGCGATCGCCGGCGGGCGCGTCGCCTGGACCGTCGAGAACCTCGAGCCGGTGGTCGCGTTCACGACCGCGGGGATCGACACGCGAGAGCCGTTCGAGGTTCTCGACAGCGCTGCCGGCGCCTACGGGCGCTTCGTGAGCGGCGTCACCGTCGCGAACGCGAGCTGCGCGTTCCGGCTCACGTCGACAGCTGCTCCCTTCGGCGCCGGAAACGGGGTCGCGTCGCTCGCGGGAGACACCTTCGAGTCGCTCCGGCGCGCGGCTGGCGACGAGATCGTCACCTACCGGTACCGCCTCGACGGGGCCGTGGCCACCGAGGTCGACACGATCTCGTCAACGAGCCACGAGTTCGTGTCGGAGGTGGTCCACGAGCCGGCCTCGGCCGCTCACCTTGCGTCGACGTGGCACGTCGCCGGCTGGCGGTACGTCTTCGGCCCACCTGCTCCGCTCCCGAGCTGGCGACAGTGCCAGGGATGACGGGCCGTGCCGAGCGGCCCGCCGGCGGTCGAGTCACGCGCGTCGCGTCCGGGACGATCGCAGCGGTCGCCGTCGCACTCGGGTCGGCCGGCGGCGCCACGGCACACGCGACCACCCGAGAGGCGTCACGCGCCGCCGCGGCGGCGCCGATGCTCGCTCCCCGCTCGGCCGCGCTCGCGTCCTGCCTCCTCGGGCGATGGACCGAGGTGTCCGAGAGCGAGGACGTCGAGCTCTCCGGCACGGCGATCGTCGTCCGTGGCGACGCTCGGCGGCAGCTCGACTTCTACCCCGACGGCACGGAGATCGTGAACTACGCCGACGCCGCGCCACTCGTCGGCGACTTCTTCGGGAAGCCCTTCGCCCTCACCGTCCGAGGCGACGCGACGTACTTCGACACCGCTCGCTCCGGCATCCTCACGTTCCTCACCGCCGACTACGTCACCTTGGCCGAGAGCGCCACCCTCGGCGGGGTCGCGACGAGCTGGCTGCGACCGGTCGCCGTGCCGCCGGCCGTGAGGTACTCGTGCACGTCGGGCACGCTCGTCGAGAGCTCCGCAGCGGACCACTTCGCGGCCGACTTCCGGCGGCTCGCGTCGAGCGTCCCCCTCGGGCCGTTCTCCTCCCCGCCGGGCATCGACGTTCGCTTCACGGGAGCCTTCGCGCTCTCACGCCACAGCGCGTACTCGGGCTGCCTCGTCGGGGGCGGTCACCCGCCGTCGCTCACCGTGCGCGTCATCGCGTCCGACGGATCAGCGACCGCATACCTCACGATCGCCGCGCCGCTCGACGGCCAGAGCTTCCACCTGACGCCGAACGGCCCCTCGCCCGTCCTCGCGCAGCTGTCGATCCAGCGCGCGACCGGGCCGGCCGCCCTGTACGCGAAGGTGAGAGGGACGGTGACGACGGCCGCGGCCGGCCGCACGATCGCCGTCGACCTCGAGTTCAGCGGCGCCACCGGCTCCCGTGGCACAGAGACGCTCCGCGGCACCGTCGACTGCGGTGCCCGGTGAC
>DATLRJ010000115.1:0-7615 GCA_035534715.1 Acidimicrobiales bacterium
CTGCTGCGGGGGCACGCGCCCTTCCTCTCCGTCGGCGACCTCGAGGCCGTGCTCGGAGGCAACGTCGCACGCTGGCTCTCGGTCGGCGAGGCGGTGCGCGGTGCCTGATCGCCGCGCGCGGGTCGGGATCGTGTGCACCGCCGCGGCGCGGGCGCGCTACGTCGGCCCGGCGTCCCTCGAGCGGCTGCGCGCAGCGGCCGACGTGACCGTGCTCGAGCTACCCGGGCCGTCGCGCACCTCGGGGCCCCCACCCGTCGATCCGCCGCTCACCAGGCGGCTGTGCGAGTTCGCACGCGATCTCGACGCGCTCGTCGTGAGCTACGGCGCGCCGCGGGTGACCGACGAGGTTCTCGCGGCCGCCCCGTCGCTGAAGGTGGTCGGCGACACGCACGGCGACCGGTTCGCGGCACGAGTCGACGTCGCCGCCGCCGCACGTCGCGGCATCGCGGTCGTGGACACGACGAACGGCTCCTCCGACCCCGTCGCCGAATGGGCGCTCGCGCTCGTCCTCATCGGCCTGCGCAACGCCGGAGCGCACTTTCGCCGCCTCGTCGCGGGAGAGGTCCTCTGGCCGGACCGAGAGGTCTTCAGGCAGGATCCCGGATACCTGGGAGGCGAGCTCACCGGGAAGACCGTCGGGCTGCTCGCCGTCGGAAATGTCGGCCGGAGGCTCATCGCGCTCCTCGAGCCGTTCGCCGTGTCGCTGCTGGCCCACGACCCCGGAGCGCCGAGCGAGCTCGGGCCGATCTACGGGCTCGAGCTGACTTCGCTCGACGCCGTTCTCGAGCGGTCGGACGTCGTCGTGTGCCTCGTCCCGCTCACGGCGGGCACGCGCGGGCTCATCGGCGCCGCCGAGCTCGAGCGCCTGCGACCGGGTGCGGTCTTCGTGAACGTGTCGCGCGGTGCCGTCGTCGACACCGAGGCTCTCGTCGCGCGCCTCGCGCGCGGTGATGTGGTCGCGTGCCTCGACGTGGTCGAGCCCGAGCCGATTCCGGTGGACTGCGCGCTCCGGACCATGCCGAACGTCTTCCTCAGTCCGCACATCGCCGGCGTGACCGCCGCGTGCGAGCCGCGGTTCTTCGACCTCATGGTGGACGAGGTCCTACGGGTGCTCGCCGGATCCCGTCCGTACTTCCCCCTCGTCCCCAGGGAGTAGTGGTCGACCAGTACACCAGTCGGCCACACCCTGGTAGCCTGAACCGACTGTTCGGGTTCGGCCTCGGGGAGGGGGGAGCTTGACGACACCAGGTGTCGCGCTGCTCGGGACGCTCGATACCAAGGGCACCGAGATCGCGTGGGTTGCTGAGCGACTCGCGGAAACAGGCGCTCGCGCGATCGTCGTCGACACGGGAGTCTTCGACCCGCAAGGGTTCGACGGCCCGGTCGCGATCGACCAGCGGCGGGTCGCGCGCGCGGCCGGCTCCGACCTCGACCGCCTTCGCAGCGCCCGCGACCGCGGGCGCGCGGTCACGGAGATGGGCGAGGGCGCGGCGCGCGTGCTCGCAGAGCTCCACGAAAGAGGCGACCTCGACGGCGTGCTCGCGCTCGGCGGCAGCGGTGGGTCGTCGATCGCCGCGCGGGCAGTCCGCGACCTCCCGCTCGGTCTGCCGAAGCTGTTGGTGTCGACCATGGTGTCCGGCGACGTCTCCGCTTACGTCGGCGCCAGCGACGTCACCTTGATGTACAGCGTCGTAGACGTGGCCGGGATCAACCAGGTGTCGAGCGCCGTCCTCGCCAACGCCGCGGCGGCGATCGCGGCGATGGCGCGCGCGCACGCGAGCCGCGCGGCGACACCCGCGGCGAGCGGCCGGCCGCTCGTCGGCGCGTCGATGTTCGGGGTCACGACGGCTGCGGTGAGCGCGGCGAGGCGCCGACTCGAGGAGCTCGGCTACGAGGTGCTCACGTTCCACGCGACAGGCTCGGGAGGACGTGCGCTCGAGAACCTGGCGCGTTCGGGATTCCTCGCCGGCGTCCTCGATTTGACCACCACCGAGCTCGCGGACGACCTCGTCGGCGGCACGTTGAGCGCAGGACCGGAACGTGTGACGGCGGCCGGGGCCGCGGGCGTGCCGCAGGTCGTCGGTCTCGGCGCGCTCGACATGGTGAACTTCGGTCCGGTCGAGAGCGTGCCCGAGCAGTTCAGGGATCGCCACCTCCACGTGCACAACCCCACCGTCACCTTGATGCGCACGACGCCGGAGGAGTGCGAGGAGCTCGGTCGCCGGCTGGGTGCGAAGCTCGCCGCCTCTCGAGCTCCCACCGTGCTCGTCGTCCCCCGTGGGGGAGTGTCGGCGATCGACGCCGAGGGCGAGGAGTTCTACGACCCCGAGGCGGACCGTCGGCTCTTCGAGGCGGTCCTCGGCGCGGTGGCCGGGTCGGCGGTCTCGGTGATCGATCACCCCGGGAACATCAACGACGAGGATCTCGCAGTGCGCGCCGCCGAGGCGCTGGACTCGATGATCCGGGAGGTGGACTGAGGTGGAGCGGCAGCGAGCGCTCGCCCGCCTGCGTGAGACGATCGCACGCGGCGAGGCGATCGTCGGCGCCGGAGCGGGGACGGGCATCTCCGCGAAGGCCGCCGAAGCCGGTGGAGCCGATCTCATCATCATCTACAACTCGGGTCGCTACCGGATGGCCGGGAGGGGTTCGCTCTCGGGACTGCTCGCGTACGGCGACGCGAACCAGATCGTCGTCGACATGAGCCGCGAGGTCCTGCCCGTCGTGCGCGACGTGCCGGTTCTCGCCGGAGTGAACGGGACCGATCCGTTCCGGGTCATGAGTCGCTTTCTCGACGAGCTCCGGACGATGGGATTCTCCGGCGTCCAGAACTTCCCGACGGTCGGCCTCATCGACGGGGTGTTCCGCCAGAACCTCGAAGAGACCGGGATGGGTTACGACCTCGAGGTCGAGATGATCCGCCTCGCCGCGGAGCGCGACCTTCTGACCGCGCCGTACGTCTTCGACGAAGATTCGGCCGTGGCGATGGCCGCGGCGGGCGCAGACATCGTCGTCGCGCACGTCGGGTTGACGACCTCGGGCACGATCGGGGCGAAGACCGCGCTCGGCCTCGACGAGGCCACCCACCGGATCCAGGTGATGCGCGACGCTGCGGTCGCGGTGAACCCCGACGTCGTCGTTCTGTGCCACGGAGGCCCGATCAGCGAGCCGCCCGACGCCGCGTACGTGCTCGCGCGCACGACCGGCGTCGTCGGCTTCTTCGGGGCATCCTCCGTCGAGCGGCTGCCGACGGAGCGGGCGATCCGTCTTCAGACCGAGGAGTTCAAGTCGGCCCTCGGGCACAGCGAACCTACGGGAGGAACCAGAGATGCATCGCACGGCGGATGACGTCCCGACGAGGGTGTTCGACTGGGGGACGATCAAGTGGCTGGTGACGCCGCACCTCGACGACGGTGCCGGGCTGACCACGGGCGAGGTGATCGTCTACCCGAGCGAAGGGCACGCCCCGCATCGACACCCGGGCGAGGAAGAGGTGATCTACGTCATCTCGGGACGCGGGATCCAGACGGTCGGCGAGGGTGACGACGAGGAGCGCTTCCCGATCGCCGAAGGGGACGTCGTGTACATTCCGACCAACGTCCTGCACTCGACGTACAACACGACGTGGAGCCCGCTGCGGCTGGTCGTCGTCTACACCCCCGGAGGCGCGGAGACCGTCCTCGACTCCTTGCCCGGAGCTCGCGTGCTCGACTCGGGAGCGATGCCGCACTGGAGCCAGTCCGCCTGAGCCCGCGGCGGACCACCGCGATCACGGGCGGCGTGCCGCGGTCTGCGGGGCCTAGAACTCCGCGACCGCGACCCGCCCGTCGAGCCAGGCGATCATGTTGAGGACGAGGAAGTTCCAGTTCTGGAAGCCCTTGGTCATCACGGGTTCGCCCGAGTCGGGGTGGTAGAACTCGTGCAGCCCGCCAGAGGTCTCGAGGTCGCGCCCGAACAGCCGCACGGTCTTCTCGGCGAGCTTGCGGGCGTCCTCGTCGAAGCCGTACTTCACGAGCCCTCGGAACACCATGTAGTTGCTCATGCCCCAGACCGGGCCGAGCCAGTTGGACGGGTTGTTGGACGCGCGCAGGTCGTACATCTTCTCGAGGCGGGAGAGGCTGCGGACTCCGTAGGTCGCCTGGAACGTGCGCGGGTCGCGGACGCGCTCCACCATGCGCTCGGCCTGCTCGTGGGTCGCGAGGCCCGCCCACATCGGAAGGAAGCTCGACCATCCGTCGACGCGCATGAGAAGCGCCGGCCACGATCGCGGGGCGCCCCGGTGCAGCCAGTCCCCCGGGTCGACGGGCCGGAGCGCGAGGTCGGCCGAGTAGAACGTACCGTCTCGCTCGTCCCAGAGGTGGACGTTCATCGCGTCCGCGAGGTCCTGCGCCCGGCGGCGCCGACGGTTCGACTCGGGTAGGTTTCCCAGCTCCTCGAGCAGGTACGCGTACGCAAGAAGCTCGCGGTAGAGCAGCGAGTTGAGGTAGACGGACGCAGTGCTCTTGTTCGGCCGGTAGAAGACGGACGGGTCGTTGTCCACGCCCACCGCGAAGTCGCTCTGCCAGTAGGCAAGGCCGGTGTCGGCGTGCACGTGGCTCTCGAGGTAGCGATCGACGAACAGGCCGATCGTCGGCACGCGCGAGCGGATCCAGTCGGCGCTCCCGATGCGCTGGGTCAGCAGCGCGGCGTGCTGCGCCACGACCGGCTTGTGCATGTTCTCGGCGAACCCTCCGGCGCGCGTCGGGTCGCCGTGCGTCAGGGTCTTCTCGGGCGTGAGCTGGATCGGCATGACGCCGTCGTCGTCGGTGTGGTCGAGGAAGTTGAGGATGCACCCCTGCTCGTACGCCGCGAATCGACCGCTGCAGTCCGTGTCGAGCTCGACCTGGCCGAGCACGATGCTGATGGACCAGGAATCCCAGTCCCACAGCGCGCTCGAGTAGTAGGGAGAACCGGGGCTGGACGGCACCGTGTAGGGATGGGCGAGCTGACCGTCGGGCTCGCGCGTCATCTGCTCGCAATTCGTACGCACGTGCTCTTCGAGAAGGCGTGCCCAGCGGTCCAGCATCATCGCTCCGTGGCTCGTCGGCGCTGATCGCCGTGGATCATATCAACCGGTTGACCAATAGCTGCCGCCACGCGAACGGAGGGGAATCCGGGGCACGGGCACGGGCGCGGCGCGCGGGCGGTTGGGCCGTCAGCGCGGGTCGTCGCGCGGGTTGTCGCGCGAACGCTCCTCGAGCCGCACGCCGCCGTCCCGGACGGTCGCGCGGTGGTGTCCGGACGGCAGCGCGACCGGCTCGCAGCCGTCGAGGTCGAGAACTCCCCGCGCGCCCGTCGGGACCGCCGCGTCGACGACGAGGCCACTGTCGGCGACGCGCCACGAGATCGCGACGGTGCCGTACGGTGACTCGTGACGCGCGGACGCGGACGTGATGCCGCCACCGGGGCGCGGGCGGAACAGCACATCTCGATAGCCGGGGGAAGCCGGCGCGAGGCCGGCGACCACGCGGTGCATCCAGTCGGCGACCGCGCCGAGCGCGTAGTGGTTGAACGAGGTCATGGTTCCCGGATTCACGCTGAGATCGGGGAGGAGCGCGTCCCACCGCTCCCAGACCGTGGTCGCGCCGCACGCCACCGCGTAGAGCCACGAGGGGCACTCGCGCTGGAGCAGGAGCTGGTAGGCGCGCGCGATCTCGCCCGCGTCACAGAGGGCGTCGCACACGACGGGCGTTCCGGCGAACCCGGTCGCGATGCGTCCGCCGCTCGCCTCGACGAGCTCGCCGAGGCGCGCGCCCGCGGCGCCGACCTGGTCCTCCGGGAGCAGCTGGAACCGGATCGCGAGCGCGTACGCGGTCTGCGTGTCGCTCGACAGGTGGCCGGGGGCGTCCACGAAACGGCGCACGAACGCGTCTCGGACGAGATCCGAGAGCGCGCGGTAGTGGGCCTCGTCGTCGTGCTCGCCGAGAACGGCGGCCATACGCGAGAGCTGGGTCGCGGAACGGAAGAAGTACGCGGTCGCGACGAGGTAGGGGTCGGTCATCGCACGAGCGGGCTCCTGGACCGGAGCGCTCGGGTCGAGCCAGTCCCCGAGTTGGAAGCCCTCGTCCCACACGTGGTCCTCGCCGGCGAGGCGATCGACGAGGTCGACCCAGGCCTTCGCGCTGGCGTACTGGCGCGCGAGGATCTCGGGGTCCGCGAACCGCTCGTAGAGGGTCCAGGGCGTGAGGACCGCGGCGTCGCCCCAGACCGCGCCGGGCCGGATCGGGGTCCACATCTTGTGGGCGGGGATCACGGGCACGTACCACGGCACCGTGCCGTCGGGCAGCTGCTCGATCGCGACGTCGCGCAGCCAGGAGTCGAGCATCCCGCTGCAGTCGTAGAGGAATGTCGCGGTGGGGGCGAACACCTGGATGTCGCCGGTCCATCCGACGCGCTCGTCGCGCTGCGGGCAGTCCGTCGGGATGTCGACGAAGTTGCCGCGCATGCCCCACACGACGTTCTCGTGAAGTCGGTTCACGTCCGCGTCCGAGCACTCGAACCAGCCGGTGCGCTCCATGTCGGTGTGGTACACGCGGGCGACGACGTCGCCGTGCGACGCGGCGACGTCGAGGTCCCCCGGCCAGCCGTCGACCTGGACGTAGCGGAAGCCGTGGATCGTGAACCGCGGCTCCCACTCCTCGACACCGCGGCCGCCGAGCACGTAGACGTCGGTCGACTTCGCCTCACGCAGCGGCCGGGTGTAGATCTCGCCGCCCTGCAGCACCTCTGCCGTCGACAGTGTGACGGTCGCGCCCGGCAGTCCGGTGACTCGGATCCGCACGCGCCCGACGAGGTTCTGGCCGAAGTCGAGGACCTGCTTCCCGGCGGGCGTGCGGAGCACGTCGCGCGGGCGAAGCTCGCCGGTGCAGCGCACCGGGGGACCCGTCGGGGCGACGAGCGTCGAAGGGTCGCGGGTGCCGACGCGCACCGGCGTCCACCCGGCGTCGTCGAAGCCCGGCGACGACCAGCCCGGCCGCTCCTCTCGGGCGTCGTAGACCTCGCCGTCGTAGTTGCCGGCGCTCACAATGGGCCCCGGGGCCGCCTGCCACCGACCGTCGGTCGCCACGAGCAGGCGCTCGCCTTCGCTCGTGTCGATCTCGAGCTGCGCGATCAGGCCGACGTCGCTGCCGTACAGGTTCCGGAAGCCGCCGTTCCAGCCGAGCCGGCCCCGGTACCACCCGTCCCCGAGCCACGCGCCGATCGCGTTGGCACCTTCGCGCAGCAAGGCGGCGACGTCGTAGGTCTCGTACTCGAGGCGCGCGCCGTAGACGGTCCATCCCGGCGCCATCGCCTCGCGGCCGACGCGCCCGCCATTGATCTCGACCTCGTACAGCCCGTGCGCAGTGACGTAGAGCCGGGCGCGCGCGACCGGTCCTCGGATGTCGAACTCCCGACGCACGAGCGGCGGTCGCCGATCGTCGGATTCGGGGTCCTCGGCCCATGCCGGACCGACGGGCACGCACTGCCAGTCCTGTGGCTCGAGCAGGCCGGCCTCGATCGGCGCGGACGGGCTCCAGGCAGAGGGCTCGTCGTCGGCGCCCCACACCCGCACGCGCACGCGCACCTCCTCGCGCGACCG
>DATLRJ010000116.1:0-6063 GCA_035534715.1 Acidimicrobiales bacterium
AGCGTCGCCTGGATCCCGTGGAACAGCCCCTCGAGCCAGCCGACGAGCTGCGCCTGCGCGAGGCGGATCTCGGCGTCGCTCGGCTCGTCCGACGAGAACGGGAGCGCGAGGCGGTCGAGCTCCTCGACGAGGTCGGGCGAGAGGCCGTCCGCGAGCTCGCGCACCGAGCTCTCGTAGATCTCCTTCATCCTCGTGCGGCTCGCGGGATCGAGCGGCGCCTGACGGACCTCGTCGAGGAGCTGCTTGATCATCGAGCCGACACGCATCACCTTCGCAGGGCGCTCGACGGACTCCGTCGTCGGGCCGTCGTCACCGAGGCCCGGATCGATGCCCTGCTCGCCCCGTCCGACTCCGTCGAGCACGACCACCGGTCGCTCGTCACCTAGTTCGCTCATGGCTCGATTCTTGCCGCTGGACCGTGAGGATGAGACGCGGGCCTGGGACCACGGGGCGCTCCGCGGGATGCGGACACGGGACTCCCTCGGCGCCCGTCAGGGCGCCGAGGGAGGCGCGCGGCGGCTAGGGGGGAGCGCCGCTCAGGCGCGCGCGACGCGGCGCAAGTCCGCTAGGGACAGGCCTGCGGTGACGTCGCCACCGCACTGGTCGCAGTGCGCGGTGTGACGCCACGACCGGAGAAGCCGCGTGCCCGAGGAGTCGAGGAAGACGACGAACGCGTCGGAGTCGGGGTAGACGAGCACGTGGTCGTACGCACGCCACTGCGTCGCGACCGACGACCCGATGCGCGGCCCCTTGAGCACCCTGCAGAAGCGGTGCTCGGCGGGGTCGAAGAGCCAGGTGCTGTGGCATGACTCGAGCACGACGAACTCCGGAGCGCTCGCGGCGGCCTCCAGCAGGTGCGGAGCCGTCGGAAGCGTCCGGCCGACACTCGTCGCCGAGTCGACCACGGGGCCCATCTCGCGTACGTCCACGACACGATCATGCCCCCGTCCCAAGTCGAGCCATTCACGGGTCGGTTGCAGTCGCGTGAAGATCGGGGGGCCGCGGCGCGCGGCGTCCGCGCCCGCCCTCACGTCGAGTCGACTCCGCCTGCGCCGACGAGCGCTTCGAGGATCCGCGCCGCAATACCCTCGAGCGCGAACGCTCCGACGACGTCCCCGTCGCGGTGCAGGCGACCGGCGAGATCCGCGAGCTCGGCGGCCGCGTCGAGCGCGTCGCCCCGCCGGAGCTCGACCGGCGCGCCGCCCCGGCAGCGCCCGAACGGCGCGCGGCGCGCGGCGCCCCCGATGAGCGACGACACCCGCTCGATCCGTCCCCGCAGCGACGGTGCGCGCCCCTCGCGCCCGGCGCGTCGCCGTCCGCCCGCGAGGATCGCGAGCGCCGCGAGCGCGCGTCGCGCGTCCTCGTCGCGCAGCGCGGCCGCGTCGAGGAACACGACGCGGACGGGGGGAGGGACGGGCACCCGGCGACGATCGCGCCCGCGGCTCCCGCACCGCGTACCGGCGTGGCGGGCCGGACCCGCGTCAGACGAGCGGCCAGGGATACGGGCGCCCGGCGGGATCCGGCTCGGGGAAGCGCGGCTCGCCGAGCAGCGCCCGCGCGCGGCCGGCGAGCCCGTCGAGCTCGTCGGGCTCGAGCAGGGCCTCGAGGCGGGCCGGCACGGCACGTGCGAGCTCCCGGCAGCCCGCGACGACGGCGTCCGGCAGCGGCTCGCCCGCGAAGTCCCACATGACCGTCCGGAGCTTCGGCGCGCGATGGAAGCACAGGCCGTTGTCGATCCCCCACACGTGGCCGTCACCGTCCACGAGCACGTGCCCGCCCTTGCGGTCCGCGTTGTTCGCGACGAGGTCGAAGCCGGCGACGAGCCGGAGCCCCGCTGCGTGGCGCGGCTGCTCGAGCAGGCTGAAGTAGTGCTCCGAGAAGTCCGCGTCCACGAAGGCCTGGAGCGAGCCCTCGCCGAACGGGGCCTCGGCGCGCAGCACGGTCTCCGGGACCACGTCGAGGCCCATCGCGACCGACAGCTCGTACGCGGCGACCTCGCGGCGGAACAGCCCGCCAGGGAAGTCCCAGAGCGGCTCCTCGCCGGCGGCGGGCTTGTAGATCGCCCGTGTCGAGTCGGTGCCGAGACGCACGGTCACGAGCAGCGTCACGTTCGAGCTCCACGGCATCCGGCCCTCGACCTCGACGTCCCCGGCCTCGAGGAGCGCCCGCCGGCCCGCGCCCCGCTCGGCGGCCGTGCTCACGTCAGCGGCGGGTGGTGACCGTTCGTCCTCGGGCAGGCGTGGCCGCGCGGGTCGAGCGGAAACCCGCACAGCGGGCACGGCGGCCGGCCCGCCTCGACGAGCCGCGTCCCGCGGATCGCGAGCGACCCCGCCTGCTCGCGCGTGAGCGCGAAGCTCGCCTCGTCGCCCGGCTCGTCGTCCTCGCCGACGAGCTCCTCCGCGAGCACCACGACCCGGTCGGTCTCGGCGTCGTAGGAGACCGCCAGGGCGCCGACCACGAAGTCGGGCTCGTCGAAGTCGTCGAGCTCCAGGCCGTCCTCGTCGAGCTCACCCGGGCGTGCGAGATCCGCGAGGAGGCGGCCGAGCAGGGTCGCGAGGGCGCCGACCTGCTGCTTCTCGACCTTGAGCGTGATCGTGGAGGTCGCCTCGCGGGCCTGGAGGAAGAACGCCCGTGCGCCGACCTCGCCGAGCGTCCCGACCGTGACCTTGTCCGGCGCCGCAAACTCGTACGAGGTGCTCACGCGCGCCCCCCGGTCGGGGCCGGCGAGCGGCCCCCCGTCGACGCACGCGCGCGGGCGATCGGCGGCAGGTCGCCGGTCGAGTTCACGCACAGCACCGTGGGCCCCCCGTCCGCGTACGCGACCATGCTGATCGAGCACGGCGAGATCACGGTCCGCTGCACGAGGTCGAGCGGGACGCCCATCGCGTCGCCGACCGCGATCTTGATCGGGTCCGCGTGCGAGACCGCGACGACCACTTCGTCGGGGTGGCGCGCGACGAGGCGCTCGACCGCGCCGGCGATGCGCGCCTGCAGCTCGGCGAAGGACTCGCCGCCGGGGAAGCGGAAGCCTGCGGGATGGCGCTGCACCGCGTCCCAGGCGTCGAGCTTGCGCAGCGCCGCGAGCTCCGCTCCCGTCCACTCGCCGAAGTCGCACTCGAGAAGGCCGCGATCGACGGACACGGGCAGGGCGAGGTGGCTCGCTACGTGGCGCGCGGTCTCCCGCGCGCGTTCGAGCGGCGAGCTGTAGACCGCGCGCACCGAGCCGAGCCGGGCGAGGCGCTCGCCGGCACGGTCCGCCTCCGCGTGGCCCTGCTCGGACAGGTGGAGACCCCGCGCTCGCCCGGGCAGGACCTTGCCGGTCGTCGGTGTCGTCCCGTGGCGCACGAAGCACACGACGGTCGTCCGCGCCGCGGCCTTCGACCGAGTTGGCATAGCGCCAAACGTAGCGTGGCCGGCATCGGGACACCGACGGCGCCGCGCACGCGCGCGGTCAGCCCGACGCGACCGGGATGAGCCTCGGGGTCGTGCCCGGACCGCGCCGGCGGCTCACGCGCGAGAGCTTCTCGAGGAGCGGGACCACGCCGGGATCGTCCTCGACCGGCCGGGTCTCGACCACGCCGTCGCGCTCCATCGCGTCGAGCAGCTCGGCGCCCCGCTCGGTCCGCACGATCGTGAGCGTCCAGTCGCCGAACGCGCCGATGCCGCCGGTCGAGATGTCCGCGTGCTCCGCCGCGAAGTCGGGGCACTGCATGCAGCCCTCGCGGGTCCACGCGTGGGCCTCCTTCAGCGGCACCTCGTGGTAGGCGCCGTCGCGCGTCCAGACCTGGAAGACGCCCTTGATGTTCATCTTCACGATGTCCTCGCGGCGGAGCCCGTAGCGCTGCTCGAACAGCTCCGGGAAGATCGCGTCGTCGAAGGTCTTCGAGCAGAGCAGGCCGACGCTCAGCTGGAAGCGGCGGGCGACCTTGCCCGCCTTTCGCGCCGACATCGCTCCGGGAGCGGACGCCTGACAGCCCATCCCGACGAGGCCGATCCGCTCCGCCCCGCCCGCCGTCGCCTCGGCGAACGCGAGCGTGTTGGCCGAGTAGGTGTAGCGCGACCCGGCCGAGGCCACGACGTCCGCGCGGGTGCGCGCGACGCCGGGGATCGCCTTCCAGCTCGAGCCGTCACCCTCGAGATAGGAGACGAGGGCCGCGTCGATGACGTCGTGCTCGAGCGCGTAGACGAGCAGCGCGGACACGAGCCCGCCGTCCTGGCCGGCAGCGAGCAGCTCGGGATCCGTCGCGCGGGCGAGCAGGACGCGGCGCGCGACGCCGTAGACCTCCTCGGGCTCGTGCTCCCGGCCGAACAGGTGGCTGTCGATCTCCGGCTCCCAGCTGCGAAAGCGCGGGCACGCGCGCGTGCACAGCGTGCAGCCACGCACACCGTGCGTGCAGTCCTCCGGCCCACCGTCCTCGTCGACGTGGAACGGCCGGTAGTGGCCCTCGGCGTCGTCGTAGCCGAGCACGTCGTAGGGGCACGTGACGACGCACGCCGCGCACCCGGTGCACGCGCCGGACGTCACGACCTCTCGGAACAGCTCGGCCCACTGCGGCTTCTCGGGAGGCATCGCGCTCAGCCCCTCACGACGTCGAGCACCTTGGTCGCGTGCCCGTCGGCCCGCACGTTGTACCAGGCCTGCTCGATCCGGCCGTCGGGACCGACGAGGAACGTCGAACGGATCACCCCGACCGAGGTCCTGCCGTACAGGGTCTTCTCGCCCCACGCCCCGTACCGCTCCATGACGGCGTGGTCCGTGTCGCTGAGGAGCCGCACCTCGAGCCCGTATCGCTCGCGGAACCTGCGGTGCGACTGCGCGCCGTCCGGCGAGATGCCGAGCACCTCGGTGCCGGCGTGCCCGAACTCCGTGAGGTTGTCGTTGAACTGGCACGCCTCCTTCGTGCAGCCGGGCGTGTCGTCCGCGGGGTAGAAGTAGACGACCACGCGGCGGCCGGCGAAGCCGTCGAGCGCGACCGTCTCGCCGTCCTGGTCGGGGAGGCTGAAGCCGGGAGCCGGGTCGCCAGGTGAGAGCTTCGCCATTGATCCTCCTCGCGCCTCGGGACCGCCCTCGGCGAGCATCAGCGACAATACACACGGCGGTCCCCCGGACCCCTGCGAAGGGCGCGATCTCCCAGCGCTGAACGGTCGAGCACGCCGAAGTGGCAGAATTGAGGGGTGACCACACCCCCGACGTTCGCCGCGCTCGGCGTCGACCCCGCGCTCGTCGACGCCCTCGCCGCCGCCGGGATCGAGTCGCCGTTCCCCGTCCAGGCGCTCACGATCCCCGACGCGATCGCCGGCAGGGACGTCTGCGGCAAGGCGAAGACCGGATCGGGCAAGACCCTCGCGTTCGGCCTGCCGATGCTGATGCGGACGCCGCGTGCCGAGCCGAGCCGGCCGCTCTCGCTCGTCCTCGTCCCGACGCGTGAGCTCGCGGTCCAGGTCACCGAGGTTCTCGAGCCGCTCGGCAAGGCGATCCGCCGGCGCGTCGGCGCCGTCTACGGCGGCGCGGACCTCGACCGGCAGGTCAAGCGCCTCGGTCGCGGCCTCGACGTCGTGGTCGCGACGCCCGGCCGGCTCATCGACCTCGCGGACCGCGGAGCGATCGACCTGTCGGGGGTCACCACGCTCGTCGTCGACGAGGCGGACCGGATGGCGGACATGGGCTTCATGCCGCAGGTCGAGTGGCTGCTCCGGCACATGACCGCGAGCCGCCAGACACTTCTGTTCTCCGCGACGCTCGACTCAGCGGTCGACCAGCTCGTGAAGCGATACCTCACCGATCCCGTGTTCCACGAGATCCAGTCCCGGCAGGTGACCGTGGACGAGATGGAGCACGTGTTCTTGAAGGTGCACCAGCTCGACAAGGCCAAGGTCGCCGCGGCCATCGCGTCCGGCGCGGAGAAGACGATCATCTTCGTCCGGACCAAGCGCGGCGTCGACCGTCTCGTCGACGACCTCCTCGCGAACGGCGTCGCCGCTGCGGCGATCCACGGCGACCTTCGCCAGGGCCTTCGGGAGCGGGGGCTCGCGGACTTCTCGACCGGCAGGCTGAAGGCGCTC
>DATLRJ010000117.1:0-4590 GCA_035534715.1 Acidimicrobiales bacterium
CGCGCGCGAGCGCGACGCACTGCCGCACGGAGCGAGGCAGGTCGCGATCACGATGAGCTCTCTCGTCGCGCTCGACCTCGTGCTCGGCGTCGCGGCGCTGTTCACCGTGCCGTTCCACCGCGGGACCGTGCTCGCGCCCGACCGCGGACGTCCCGAATACCTCGCCCACGCCGTGCTCGGCCTCCTCCTAGCGGTCGCCGCGATCGCGATCGTCGAGCGCGCCCGGGGCCTCGAACGCTACGTCCGCGCAGGCGCCGTCACGGGTCTCATCGGGCTCGCGCTCGCCGGGGTCGGCGGCGCGCTCGCCGTCGTGCAGGCGGCACGGCTCGCCGGGATGGGCCTCATGCTCCTCGGCTCGGTCGGGGCCATCGCGGGTTACGTCATGCCGCTCGTCGATGCCGACCCGAGCGCGCCAGGCGCGTCGAGGGTCGCCGAGCCCGGCACGGACGGCTCCTGAGCGCTGCGCTCGTCCCGGCCATGTCCGCGCCAGGGCGCGCTCGTCCCGGCCGCGTCCGGGCCCGGGCGCGCTCGTCCCGGCCGCGTCCGGGCCCCGCACCGCGCCCGGGCCCGGGCCCGGGTCGCGGCGCGGGCCCTTCCTCAGGCGGTTCGCCGGTAGCGGCGCACCGCGAGGGGCGCGAGCACGACGATGATGCCGAGGGTCCACGCCAGGCTCTGCCAGACGAGCGACGCGGTCGGTCCCCCGAGCATGAGCGCCCGAGCCGTGTTCACGACCACGCTGAAGGGCTGGTGGTTCGCGAAGCCCTGGAGCCAGTGCGGCATGGTCTGGACCGGGACGAAGGCCGATGACGCGAACGTGAGCGGGAAGAGCAGCGGGAACGACATCACCTGGGCGGTCTCGCTGTTCGGCGCGGAGAGACCGATGAGCGCGAAGCCCCACGAGAGCGCGTACGCGAAGAGCAGGATCACGCCGATGCCGGCGACGAACAGCGCCGCGCTGGTCTGGACGCGAAAGCCGACCGCGTATCCGATTCCCGTGATGAGCGCCGCGACGAACACGTTGCGGACCAGGTCTGCGATCGTGCGGCCCGCGAGGACGGCCGAGCGCGCCATCGGCAGTGCCCTGAAGCGCTCGACGATCCCCTTCTGGAGGTCCTCCGCGAGACCGATGGAGGTGCCTATGGAGCCGAACGCGACGGTCTGCACGAATATCCCGGGGATGAGGAAGTTCACGTAGCTGACGCCGGGCGGATGGATCGCGCCGCCGAAGACGTACCGGAAGAGCAAGACGAACATGATCGGCTGCACGCTCGAGAAGAAGAGCGCCTCGGGCACGCGCGTGTAGTTGATGAGATTGCGGGTCGTGAGGGTCGCGGTGTCCGCCATCGCCCAGCGGAGCCGGGCGCCCGGCCCGTCGGGCAGCCTGCCCCCGTGCGGAGCGTCGGCGAGGTCGGCCGCGACACTCATCGGCGCATGCCGCCCTGGCCGTCGTCGCCCACGGTCGCGGCCGAGGCGCGCGCGGCCTCGGCCTCGGCCATGTGCCCCGTGAGCGAGAGGAACACGTCGTCGAGGCTCGGCTCTCGCAGCGCGAACCGCACCGGCTCGATGCCCGCCTGGTCGAGTGCCCGGAGCGCCTCCATCGCCACCCGGGGCCCGCCGTCGGCGGGGAGCTCGACGTCGCTCCCCGCGAGCCGCAGTCGCTTCGCACCCACGCCCTCGAGCGCGCGCGCCGCCCGTGCAGCCGTGTCCGGATCGTGCAGACCGATCTCGAGCACCGTCGCCCCGAGGTCCGCCTTGAGCGCCGCGGGCGTGCCCTGGGCGATCAGCCGGCCGTGGTCGACGACGGCGACGCGGCTCGCGAGCCGGTCCGCCTCCTCGAGGTACTGGGTCGTGAGCAGCACGGTCGTGCCCTGATCGACGAGGCCTTCGATGACGCCCCACAGCCCGATGCGCGCCTGCGGGTCGAGCCCGGTCGTCGGCTCGTCGAGGAAGAGGACCCCCGGGCGCGCGACGAGGGCCGCCGCGAGGTCGAGCCTGCGGCGCATTCCGCCCGAGTAGGTCTTGAGGGTGCGATCGGCCGCGTCGCTCAGATCGAACTGCTCGAGGAGCGCAGCGCCACGGGCCTCGACGACGGGCTTCGAGAGGTGGTTCAGGCGGCCGACCATCCTGAGGTTCTCGCGCCCGGTGAGGTTCTCGTCGACCGCCGCATACTGGCCCGCGAGCCCGAAGAGGCTCCGCACGAGCTCCGGCTCGCGCACGACGTCGTGGCCGAGCACAGATGCGCTGCCCGAGTCCGGCCTGAGGATCGTCGTGAGGATGCGCACGACGGTCGTCTTCCCGGCGCCGTTCGGTCCGAGAAGGCCGAAGACGGATCCTCGCTCGACGGCGAAGCTCACCCCGTCGAGAGCGATCACGCCGCCCGCGAAGCGCTTGACGAGATCGCTCACCTCGATCGCTGCGGGCACGGCGCACCTCTCGAGGCGACGGGGGCGCGCGACCATTCGGCACCCCGGCTCGGGAGCGGGCACCGCCGCCCGTCCCTCTCGAGCAGGCTAGCTCGCCACGGCGCGGCCATCGCTCTCGCCGGGGCGCCCCCGGCGACGGGTCATCCGCCCGGCATGAGGCGCGCTGCCGCGACCGCGGTGCGACGAGCCCAGGCCGTGGTCGTCACGACCCCGAGGACGACGATCGCGGCACCGCACCCCGCGAGCACCCACCAGCCCGCCGCGCCGCTCGCGGGCGCTCCGGCGCGCGCGTGCGGCGGGAAGACCGCGAGCGCGCCGACGACTGCGACGCCGAGGGACTGACCGACCTGCCTGCTCATCGAGGAGATCCCCGCGGCGACGCCTGCCTGCTCGCGCGGCATGCCAGAGACCGCGGTGTGCGTGATCGGGGCGTTCGCGAGCCCGAAACCGCTCCCGAAGAGGACGTATGCGCCGAACAAGACCGCGAGAGACGTCCCCGTCGTCACTCGCGTGAGCGCGACGCAGCCGGCGGTCATCCCCGCGCCTCCTGCGACGAGGGGCGTGCGCGAGCCGCGCGTCCCGACGATCCGCCCCGACACGGGCGCGGCGAGCGCGACCATGACGGCCATCGGGAGCGTGTCGATTCCTGCGGCGAGCGCCGACGCGCCACGACCCTGCTGGAGGTAGAGCGTGTTGAGGAAGAGGAAGCCGCCGAGGGAGCCGAACGAGAGCACGGCGATCGCCGTCGCGCCCGAGAACGGGGCGCTGCGAAAGAACCTCAGATCGATGAGGGGCTCGTCGCGCCTCGGCTCGTAGATCGCGAGCGCGAAGAGCGCGAAGAGCGCGAGCAGCACCGCGACGACGATGCGCGGCGAGAGCGGGCCGGCGGAGCGCACCTCGATGATCGCGTACACGGTGGCGGCGAGCATGACGACGACGAGCGCCTGGCCGACGGGATCGGCTCGGCGGGCGTGCTCGGCACGCGACTCCGGGACGATCCGGCCGGCCCCCACGTACGCCGCGACGGCGATCGGGACGTTTATCCAGAAGATCGAGCGCCAGCCGATCGCGGTCACGAGCTCGCCGCCTACGACCGGACCGAGGGCCATGGAGGTGCCGAGGACCGCGCCCCACACGCCGATCGCCTGCGCCCGCTCGCGCGCGACGGTGAAGGTGTTCGTGATGATCGACATCGCGACGGGGTTGAGCATCGAGCCGCCGACCGCCTGGACCATCCGGAACGCGACGAGGCACTCGAGGTTCGGCGCGGCGCTGCACAGCAGCGAGCCGAGAGCGAAGACGAGCAGGCCCGTCCGGAACGTCCTCCGGCGTCCCAGCCGGTCCCCCATCGATCCTGCGAGCAGGAGCAGGCTCGCGAGCACGAGGGTGTACGCGTCGACGGTCCACTGGAGCCCGGACACCGTCGTGTGCAGGTCCCGTTCGATGGAGGGCAACGCGACGTTGACGATCGTGTTGTCGAGCCCGACGATGAAAAGGCTCGAGCAGCAGATCGCGAGGACGGCGATCCGGCGGCGGGCGTCCAGCTCGCCGCTCCCGAGCTCGAGCGGTCGAGATCCGCGGACGGCCACGACGCCGACCATTGCACGCGCGCGGCGCGTCGCGCACGGCCGCCGAGGGGCGATCCGGTCGGGTTCAGGACGAGCCGGCCGGTGCCGCTCGACCTCGCTATCGCAGCAGCAGGACGACCCGGTGGCCGAGCGCCTCGAGCCGCTGCACGCGGACGGCGGCGTAGATCTCGACGAGGTGGGGCCCGTCGAGCAGGTAGAGGTAGGTCTCCGGGGGCGCGGAGTACGAGAACGCCGCCGCGCCGAGGTGTGCGACGCCCGTCACGCGGTGTGCGTCCGACACGCGGCGGCGGATGCCCGCGAACTCGACGGCGTTCGCCCGCAGGAAGACGATCGTCGCCTGGTTCGCGGCGTGGCCCGAGGCACCGTAGTAGGAGCAGATGAGCGAGCCTTTGGGCGACGCCGGGTGCACCGAGCTCACGGCCACGGCCGAGATCGCGAGCTCGGCGTCGAGAAGCCGGACCGGCACGGTCGCGCACGTCCCAGGCGCGGCGGCCGTGTGGGGCGTGGCCGCATGCGAGGAGGCTGTCGCCGCGAGGAGCGCGAGCGAGGAGACGAGCGATGCCGCGACCATGTCCGCA
>DATLRJ010000118.1:0-26484 GCA_035534715.1 Acidimicrobiales bacterium
GGACACCTCCCGACCGCGCGCCCCGTGGGCCGGGTGGCGCGACCGACACCGGTCGATCGGCCACGCTCGTCACCCCCGGCGCGCCGCCGCGTGGTGCCGTGGCGCGACCGGCGGGCGAGCGACCCGGCGCACCCGCCGTCCGGGCCGGCGGGCGGGACCGGGCGTGCGTGCCGGGCGCGCCTCCCCGCGCGCCTCCGGTCGCCACCTCGCCGCTTCGAGCGCGACCCGGCGCCCGCCGCGTGCCGTCGCCGCCTTGGTGTGCGGGACGGTGTGGCCCGCCGCCGCGCCGCCTCGAGCTCTGCGCCATGAGCGCCGAGTCTAGGTGGCGCCCGACCCCCCGCCCGCGAGCACCTCGTAGCGGGCCAGGTACGCGCGCGCGACCTGGTCCACGGAGCACGTGGCAGCGCGGGCTCGTCCCGCGGCGACGAGGCTACGGCGGGCGTCGGCGTCCTCGAGGAGCACGCGGAGCGCGCGACCGAGCGCGAGGGCGTCGCCGGGCGGGACGTAGCGGGCCGCGTCCCCGGCCGCCATCCGATAGCCCGGGAGGTCCGAGGCCACGACCGCGGTGCCCGCGGCCATGGCCTCGAGCAGGACGACACCGAACGACTCCCCGGAGAGCGAGGGCGCGACGAGCACGTCTGCGCCGGACAGGCGCCGCGCGAGCGCCCCGTCGTCGATCCTGCCGCACCACTCGACGCGCGGGTCCGCGCCGAAGCGGGCACGCAGCGACGCGGTCTCGGGCCCGTCGCCGACGAGCCAGACGCGCGTCGAGCCGGGGAGGGAGTCGAGCGCCTCCAGGAGGACGGAGACCCCCTTGCGGGGCTCGTGCCTGCCCACGAACACGACCGTCGGCCCAGACGACGGCCACGGCTCCGCCGCTTCGAAACGGCTGGTCGCGACTCCGTTCGGCACGATCGCGCAGCGTGACGCACCTGCACCCGCCACGGCGAGCAGCGTGTCGCGCGCCGCGGCGGACACTGCGACGACGTCGTCCAGGCGTGCGAGGCACGCCCGGGCGAGCGGCCTGGCCGCGCGGTACAGCCGCCCCGCTCCCGCACGGTGGAACGTCCCGATCGCCGGGGCGATCCGCGCGAGCACCGCGGAGATCGCGACCGCGGGGACGAGCGGCTCGTGCACGTGCACCACGTCCGGCCGCCAGGCGCGCACCGCCCGGAGCGCACCTCGCACCCCCACCGGCGAGAGCGCGACCGGCGCCAGAGAGCCGTTCGCACGGACCGCGACCGTGCGGCCGGCCGGCACGACCACGATCCCGGAGCGCGCGAGGTCGTCGGCCAGGCCGCCCCGCGCGCGGCTGTCGACGTCGTCGGGCGCGACCACGGCGACCTCGCAGCCCAGCGCGGCGAGCGCACTCGCGATGGAGATCACCTGCCCCTGTACACCGCCGGGCACCGAGAGCGCGTACGGGCAGACGGTCGCTACCCGCACTGCGCCGACCCGCCTCGGCTCACGTGCGCGCCGGTGCGGGGACGTCGGCCGGCCAGTTCGGTCTGAAGACGTGCCACTGCTCGGGAGCGAGCCGGATGAGTTGCTCGAGCTCGCCCGCGAGCTCGATCGTGACCCTGCGCACGTCCTCACGGAGCCGACCCCGACGCTCGGTGTCGAGCGGCGGGCGCACGAGCACGTGGTGACCGTCCCCCGGGCGCATGTAGATCGCAGCCGCGATCAGCGGTGCCCCGCTGCGCAGCGCGAGCACCGCAGGCCCCGCGGGGATCCTCGTCGTCTCACCGAACAGCTCGACCTCGATTCCGTCGCCGACGAGGTCCCGGTCCGCGAGCAGCGCGACGAATCCGCCGCGACCGAGGGTTGCGAGCAGTTCGGACGCCGCGTCCGGGCCGAGCGGGAGCACGCGCATGCCGAGCGCCTCGCGCTCCGCGACGAGCCAGTCGAACAGCTCCGGAGGCTCGACAGGCTCCGCGACGGTCGTGAGTGGAAGGCCGCGCCGTGCCACCCACAGCGCGCCGATCTCCCACGACCCGAGATGAGGCAGGACGAGCACCGCTCCCCGACCCGCCCGTGACGCGGCGTCGAGGTGCTCGATCCCTTCGACCGTGAACCTCCGAGCGAGCACCCGTCGGCTCGTCGGGCGCAGCGACGCGGAATCCGCCCAGTACCGTCCGTACGAGGCGAACGCGCGCCGCACGAGCCGCTCGAGCTCCTCGTCCCCGACGTCGGGCCCGACGACTCGCCGCAGGTTCCGGCGCACGACCGCGCGGGTCTCGGGCGAGCGCTCGGCGACGACACGGCCCGCTGCGGCGGCCGCGGCGATGCCGATCGGCCGCGGGAGGATGCGCAACACGGCAGCGAGCGACCGGTACCTGCGATAGGGGTCTCGATCACGGCCGCCGGCGCTCGGCCTGCGGTCGGGCGGCTCGCCGATCAGCGCGCGCTACCGCCGTCGGTCCAGCGCCGGGCCGCCCTCGCCGGTCGGCCTGGGCGCGCGGCGCGCGCGTGACGCGTCGCCCTTCCGCCCGAGTGCTCGACGTTGAGCACGCCGCGAAGCCTCGTGGACAGCGTGGCCGTGCTCCGGCGGTTGCGCCAGCGAGCGCCCTGGCCCGCCGCGAGGCGTGCCGGCGCGGTGCTCCCGGTCTCGCGAAGCTGACGCCACCTCGAGTCCACTCGCCCGCGCCGCCACGAGCGCGCGCCGACGGGCGGCCTCGCGGGAACAGTCCCGCTCGCCTGCCGCCACACGCGGACGAAGCGTCCGACGGCTGTCCCGGTCGTGAGCGCGAGCAGCGCCCAGAGGATCGGGACCATCACGACGTGCACGAGCATCGCGAGGCCGAACACGATGAGCCGCTCCGCGCGCTCCATGAGCCCGCCGCGCCCGGAGAAGCCGAGCGACTCCGCCTTCGCGCGCTCGTAGGAGATGATCGAGCCGACCGCGAGGATCGCGACGGGAAGGAGCGCCTCCCGCGGGTGCGGTCCGACCGCGAGGTACCAGGCGAGTCCGCCGAACAGGAACCCGTCCGCGACCCGGTCCGCGACCGAGTCGAAGAACGCCCCGCGCGGCGAGGACGTCCCTGCCGCCTTCGCGACCACGCCGTCGAGCGTGTCCATCAGCCCGCCGACGATGAGCAGGCCGCATGCGACGTAGAGCAGGCCGGAGGCGATGACGACCGAGTTCGCGACCGCGAGGAGCACGCCGGCGACCGTCACGTGGTCGGCCGAGATGCCGAGCCGCACGAGCCGGGCTCCTACGCCAGGCCGCGCCCCACCTGGCTCCTGTCCGCTCCGCACGGGCCCCTCGGACTGCCCCTGCGCCGTGCGACCACGCCGGCCGTCGATCATGGACCCTCCTCGATGCGGCACACCCAGGCTACCAGAGCACGTGCTCGCCGCAGCCTGGGCACCCACGTGGCCCGAGCCGGCGCCGGCGCCGTTCCGTGACGCTCAGGCCGGGACGGACCGCCACGCGAGCGCGACCTCCCGCCGTCCGGTGCGCGCGAGGACGTCCGCGTCGACCCGGTTCCAGACGAATTGGAGCAGCTCCGACGCCGTGGCGACGAGGACCACGTCGGCCGGCCCGCGGGCCCGGCGCCAGCGGATCTGGCCGCGCGTCGACTCGACCGTCCACGACGCGTCCGCGTCGCTCGCGACGAGGCACATCGACCCGCCGAGGACGCGCCCGGGGACGCGCCCGAGGTTCGAGCGCAGGTGCACGTCGAGGCGCTCGTCCACTCCGTCGACCGCGAGCTCGCGCTCGATCGGGGTCGACCGCCCGAACGCCTGCTCGCAGTCCACGCGATGGAGCGCGAGCTCGATCGCGAGCCGTCGCGCGACCCACCCGGCGACGAGATCGGACCCCGACCAGTTCCAGCACGGCGCGAGCGGCCCCGAGCGCTCGAGCGTCGCGAGCAGCGCGGCCGCCGCGGGCTCGAGATCGTCCCGCACTGCGGCCGTGGCCCCGGCCCTGACCGCGGCGTCACGCGCGTCGCGACCCGCACGCCCGCCGCGTCCCGCAGCCGGACCGGGCTCGGTGAACGCTTCGGCGTCCGCGGCCTCGACCTGCACGGCCCACTGCCGGCACGCGGTCACGACGTGCGCGACGACGTCCCCGACCACCCAGCCCGGGCAGCTGGGCACCGGTGAGTCGAGGCCGCGCGCCGCGAGTCGCTCGATCCGCTCGAGCTCCTCGCCGATCGCGTCGACGTACGACTCGAAGGGCAGCGCCCCGGTCATCTGGGCCATGCGGCACGGAGCTTCGCCCAGGAGTCCGACAGCGCCTCCGGCAGCACGCGCGTCGCGGCGACCGCGGTCATGAAGTTGGTGTCGCCGATCCAACGCGGCAGCACGTGGAGATGGACGTGTCGCGGGATGCCCGCACCCGCCGCCCGACCGAGATTCGCGCCGAGGTTCACGCCGTCGGGCGCGTACGCGGCGCCGAGCACGGCCACCGCCACGCGCGCGGTCTCCCACACCGCGGCCGACTCGGCCGCGTCGAGGTCGCCGAGCTCGCCCACGTGGCGGCGTGGCATCACGAGCATGTGACCGCTCGCGTAGGGGAACGCGTTGAGAACTACGACAGCGAGCGAGTCCTCGTGCACGACGTAGCGCTGGTCGTCGCTCGCCTGTGAGGCGAACAGGTCGCAGAACACGCACGCCGGCTCGCCGGTGTCGGACCCCGACGGCGGAACCACCGGGTCCACGACGGACGCGACGTACGCGGAGCGCCACCCCGCCCAGAGGTGGTCGAGGCTCACGAGCCTCGCCTACCGGCCCGCCGGTGGTGCCGCGTCCGCGCGCAGCCGCGCGACGAGCTCGTCGACCGGGACGCCGCGCTCGGGCGCGGCGGCGCCTCGCGTGTTCACGCCGACGGTTCCCGCCGCGAGGTCGTCGTCGCCGACCACGAGCACGTAGGGCACCTTCTCGAGCTTGCCCCGGCGGATGCGCGAGCCGAGCGGCTCCGACGCGCCGTCGACCTCGGCCCGGACCCCGGCGTCACGAAGGCGCGTCCGAACCGAACCGGCGAGCTCCTCGTGCGCGTCGCGCACGGGGAGCACGACCGCCTGCACAGGCGCGAGCCACGTCGGAAACGCTCCCGCGTAGTGCTCGAGCAGCACCGCGAAGAAACGCTCGACCGAGCCGAACAGCGCCCGGTGGATCATCACGGGGCGGTGCCGCGTGTTGTCCGCGCCGACGTACGACAGCTCGAAGCGCTGCGGGAGCTGGAGGTCGACCTGGATGGTCGACATCTGCCACGTCCTGCCGATCGCGTCACGCGCCTGGACCGAGATCTTCGGACCGTAGAAGGCCCCGCCGCCCTCGTCGAGGACGAGCTCGAGGCCTTTCGACAGCGCGACCGTGCGCAGTGCCTCGGTCGCGACCTGCCACTCCTCGTCGCTCCCGACGGCCTTGCCTTCCGGCCGTGTCGACAGCTCGAGGTAGAAGTCCTCGAGGCCGAAATCGCGAAGCAGGCCGAGCACGAAATCGAGCAGCGAGTCGAGCTCCTCGTCCATCTGCTCGCGGGTGCAGAAGATGTGCGCGTCGTCCTGGGTCATGCCGCGCACCCGCGTGAGCCCGTGGACGACTCCCGACTTCTCGTAGCGGTACACGGAGCCGAACTCGAACAGCCGCATCGGGAGCTCGCGGTACGAACGCTGGCGGCTGCGGAAGACGAGGATGTGGAACGGGCAGTTCATCGGCTTCAGGTAGTACTTCTGCTCGCCGTCGAGGGTCATCGGCGGGAACATGCCCTCGGCGAACCAGTCGAGATGGCCGGACGTCTCGAACAGCTCGGACTTCGTGATGTGCGGCGTGTTCACGAACTCGTAACCCGCCGCGACGTGGCGGGCGCGTGAGTACTCCTCCATGACGCGGCGGACGAGGCCGCCTTTCGGATGGAACACGGCCAGTCCCGAGCCGATCTCCTCGGGGAACGAGAACAGGTCGAGCTCGGCGCCGAGCTTGCGGTGGTCCCGGCGCTCCGCCTCCTCGAGACGGTGCAGGTGCTCGGCGAGCGCTGCTTCGCTCTCCCAGGCGGTCCCGTAGATGCGCTGGAGCTGCTGGCGGTGCTCGTCGCCGCGCCAGTACGCGCCGGCGACCCGCGTGAGCTTGAAATGCCCGAGCCTGCCGGTCGACGGCACGTGCGGGCCGCGGCACAGGTCGACGAACGCGTCGGAGTTGCGGTAGGCGGTCACGATCGGCGCCCCGGCGCCCGGACCCCCCCCGAGCGCGAGCTCGGTCGTGAGCTCCTCGTCCGCGCCCGCGCTCGAGGAGACGCCTTCGATGATCTCGCACTTGTACGGCTGTGCCGCGAAGAGCGCGAGCCCCTCCTCGAGCGAATGCTCCTCGCGCACGAACGCCTGGTCTACAGCGATGATCTCCCGCATGCGCGCCTCGATGCGCGCGAGGTCGTCCTCGGAGAACCGCTCGCCGCCGGGCAGCTCGAAGTCGTAGTAGAAGCCGTCCGCGATCGCCGGCCCGATCGCGAATCGTGCGCCCGGCCAGAGCGAGGTCACGGCCTGGGCGAGGACGTGCGCGGTCGAGTGGCGCAGCACGTGCCGCCCGCCGTCGGACTCCCCGGTGAGGATCCTCGCGGTCACACCGTCGCCGAGCGGCGCGGACAGATCGACCGCGATCCCGTCGATCTCGCCCGCTACGGCGTCCCTCGCGAGCCGGCGCCCGATCGCCGCAGCGAGGTCCGCCACCGTCGCGCCCGCGGGCAGCGTCCTCGAGGAGCCGTCGGGGAGGTGGACGACGATCTCTTCGCGCGTGTCGGTGGTCACGTGACTCCCAAGCGGTGGTCGGACGTGGCGATCCTACCGGCAGCGCCCGCGCCGCTCGGGCCGCGTCCGACTGCTCAGACGAGCTCCACGCCGAGAAGCGCCGACGCCGTCGCGCTCACCCCGCTCCCCTCCGCCACGGCCGCGTCCAGCGCGCCCAGGGCGCCCGGCGTGTCGAGGTCGTCGTCCAGGCGCGCGCGCACCTCGTCGATCGCCCCCTCACCCGGACCGGCGGCCCGCCATGCAGCGAGCCGGTCGTTCGCCTCGTCGAGCAGCTCGGGACGCCACTCCCACGTCGTCCGGTAGTGCTGCGAGAGCAGCGCGAGCCTGATCGCAACGCCCTCGTGCTCTTTCAGCAGCTCGCCGACGAACACGAGGTTCCCGAGGGACTTCGACATCTTCTCGCCGCCGAGACGGACCATACCCACGTGCATCCAGTGGCGGACGAAGGTCTCGCCGGTCGCCGCCTCGGACTGCGCGGCCTCGCATTCGTGGTGCGGGAAGATGAGGTCCGACCCTCCGCCGTGCAGGTCGATCGGCAGCCCGAGCTCGCGCATCGCCAGCGCCGAGCACTCGATGTGCCACCCGGGACGACCGGGCCCCCAGAGCGACTCCCACGACGGCTCGTCCGGGAGCGACGGCTGCCAGAGCACGAAGTCAAGGGGGTCGCGCTTGTTCGGGTCGTCGGGATTGCCGCCGCGCTCGCGCGCGAGCTCCACCATCTCGTCCCTGCCGAGGTGGCTGATCTGGCCGAACCGCTCGAACGACGAGACGTCGAAGTAGACCGCGCCGCCAGCTCGGTAGGCGTGCCCGGAGTCGAGCACCATCGCGACGAACCCGAGGATGTCGGGGATCGCCGAGGTCGCGCGGGGCTCGCGGTACGGCACGAGCACGTTCAGCGCGGCCATCTGCTCGTCGAAGCGGGCGATCTCGTCCGCTGCGAGGTCCAGGTAGTGCACGTCCAGCTCGCGCGCCTTGCGCAGGATGTCGTCGTCGACATCGGTCACGTTGCGCACGCAACGCGTGATGTGTCCGAGGTCGCGGAGGCGTCGCTGGAGCACGTCGTACGCGAGGTACGTCGCGGCATGACCGAGGTGCGCGGCGTCGTACGGGGTGATCCCGCACGTGTAGATGGACACGACGGGGCCGGGCGAGAACGGCACGATGGCCTGCCTCGCCGTGTCGTAGAGGCGAATCGTCACCGGATCACGACCCGTGTGAGCGAAGGCCGGTGAGCTTGAGCGCGACGTGCGACCGGTAGCGGATGTTCACGTTCACGAGCACCGCGGTGAGCGCCTCGACCGGCCCCGCGGACGCGAGCGAGCCGGCGTTCACCGCACGCAGGCCGGGGACGGCTTCGACGAGTGCGGCGGTCTCGCTCGCGGCGCGCTCTGAGTCCGCGCACACGAGCACGTCCGCGTCGAGGGGGCGGTCGAGCGCCGCCAGGTCACGCGCAGGCAGATGTTGGAAGGCCGCGCTCACCTCGGACCCCGGCAGCACCGACTGGAGCGTCGCGGCCACCGACCCCCGCGCGGGCACGATCGCCTGTAGCTCGCGCCCGACGCGGCCGATCGCGTTCACCATGGAGACGACGACCCGGCCCTCGAGCGCGTCCGCCAGGTCGAGCGCGGTCTCGGCCGCCGCCTCGTACGGGGTCGCGAGCACGACGATCCCGCACCGCGCGGCACCCGCGTTGTCCGTGCCCGACAGCGTGAGATCGCGATCCGGCCACGCGGCGCGCAGCTCGGCCGCGATCTCCTCGCCTCGCGCCGCGTCCCGCGATCCGACGACGACGCTCGGACCGCACGAAGCGAGCCGCACCGCGAGCGCCCGTCCTGCCGGTCCAGTCCCACCGATGATCCCGACGTCCATCTCCCTACCCTTCCACACCGGTCCCACCGACACCCGACCCCCCGGCCTCCGTGCTCCCCGCGGCCCTTCCGGCGCGCGTCGAGGCGAGCTCGAGCCCGGCGAAGCGCGGTATCAGGCGGGCGAGCAGCACGACGCCGAGGAGACAGAGCAGACCGCCCGACACCACCGAGACCTCGGTCCCGGCGAGCGACGCGACGACGCCGGACTCGAGGTCGCCGAGCCGCGGGCCCCCCGTGACGACCGCGGTCTGCACGGCTTGCAGACGACCGAGGAGCTCGTGCGGCGCCTCGAACTGCAGGATCGTCGCGCGGAACACCGCAGACACGACATCCGCGGCGCCCGCGACGCCGAGCAGCACGAGCGCGACGGCGAGCTCTGGCACGACGCCGAACAGGGCGATCGCGCCGCCCCAGACGCCGATCGCGACGAGCACCGCCCGACCCTGGCGGCGGACGCGCGCGACCCAGCCGGTGAGCACCGCACCGGCGAAGGCGCCAACCCCGGGGGCCGCGTACAGGAGTCCGACCGTGCCGGCGCCGCCGTGGAAGTGCGTGAGCCCGAGCGCAGGGAAGAGCGCCCGGGGCATGCCGAAGATCATCGCGTTGAGGTCCGCGAGGAAGATCGCCTGAAGCACGCGGTGACCGCGCAGGAACCGAATTCCGCCGACCATCGCCGCGAAGCCGAGCTCTCGTCCACCGTCGGGACGCTCCACGCGGACCGTGCGGAGCCGCACGAGGCTCACGAGCGACACCGTGAACGTCGCGAGGTCGATCCAGTACACGGGGCCGACCCCGAGCCTGCCGAGCAGCAGACCGGCGACCGCCGGGCCTCCGATCTGGCCGAACTGGAACAGAACCTGCCAGAGCGCGTTCGCCCCGACGAGCGACTCGCGGTCCACGAGGCTGACCACGAGCGCGGATCGAGTCGGGCTGTCGACGCCGGAGAAGCCCGCCTGAAAGGCGCTGCACACGAATAGTGGCCAGAGCGCCGGTCGGGCCGAGGAGGCGTTGAGCGCGAGCCCGAGGCTCGTCGACGCGAGCAACAGCTGCGAGACCATGAGCAGACGGCGACGGTCGAAGGAGTCCGCCACGGCGCCGCCGATGAGCGAGCCCGCGAGAAGCGGCACGATCTGCACGAGGCTCACGAGGCCGACGTCGAGCGACGAGTGCGTGATCCGGTAGATCTGGTACGGCACCGCGACGACAGTCAGCTGGTTGCCGAGCGTCGTGATGAGGTACCCGGACCAGAGCACCCGGTACTGCGGGAACTGCCGCAGCGGCGAGAGGTCTACGAGGAGCCTCGGCCGCGCCACGCACGGCAGGTTAGCGATCGACGCGTGCTGTGCCGCCCGGGCGGTCCGGCGTCACGACTGCGCGGCCCGCTCCTTCAGCACCTCGAGCGCGCGGTCCGCGTGGACGGCCATCCGTGTCTCGCTGCGGACCACCGCGAGCACCGTCGCGTCCGCGTCGATGACGAACGTCCAGCGCTTCATGGGCAGCGGGCCGAACGACCGCTTCACCCCGAACATCCTCGCGACCGTCCCGTCGGGGTCGGACAGGAGCGGGAAGTCGAAACCGTGCGCATCGGAGAACTCCCGCTGGCGCTCCACGGGGTCTGCGCTCACACCGACGCGCCGGGCGCCGAGCGCGGCGAACTCCGCCGCGAGGTCACGAAAGTGGCAGCTCTCGGCCGTGCAACCCTTCGTCATCGCCGCGGGGTAGAAGTACAGCACGAGTGGCCCGCCGGAGAGTAGCTCGGAAAGCGATCGCTCGACACCCTGTTCGTCGCGAAGCGAGAACTCCCCGACCACGTCACCGACGTCCACCGGCCCTCCTCCCACGAGCGCCACCTCGTGCCGCGCGCTCAGCGGGTGGCGGTCTGCTCCAGCGGCACTGCGCACGCGCGTGCGGAAGGCCAGCGCACCTTCGTCGCCCAGCCGGCACGCTCCAGCAACCGGATGATACCGGCCGACAAGTCGATCTGGCCCTTCTCGGCGCCGTGCCGCGCGCAGGCGGGGTGCGCGTGGTGCCCGTTGTGCCAGGACTCCCCGAGCGAGAGCAGCGCGAGGATCCGGACATCGGTCGAGCGGTCGTTCGTCTCGTACCGCCGGCTCCCGAACATGTGGCAGAGCGAGTTCACGCTCCACGTGACGTGATGGAGGAACGCCATCCGCACGAGCCCCGCCCACACGAACGCCCCGAACGCGCCGGAGAGCGTGCCGGAGAGCGCGTACCCGAGCGCGAAGGGAAGGGCGAGCGAAGCGATCGCGAGGCCCGGGAACCAGCGCCCGATCCGCGCGATGTCCCGGTCGGCGAGAAGGTCCGGCGCGTAGCGTTCCACCGACGTCGCGTCGCTCACGAACAGCCATCCCACGTGTGCGAAGACGAAGCCTCGAACGAGGGCGGCGCTCCCTTCGCCGAAGCGGTGCGGCGAGTGGGGGTCGCCGACATTGTCGCTGTAGCGATGGTGGCGACGGTGCGTCGCGACCCAATCCGTGACAGACCCCTCGACCGCGAGCGAGCCTGCGACCGCGAGCACGATCCGAAGGGCGCGGGTCGCCGTGAAGCTCCGGTGGGTGAAGAGGCGGTGGTACCCGACGGTCACGCCCGCGCACGCGACGACGTAGAAGACCGCGCTCATCACGAGGTCCGTCGCGTTCACGAGCCCGTCCCACAGCAGGGGCAGCGCGATCGCGACCCCGAGGAACGGGCCGAACACGAGCAACCCGGTCACCACCTGTTGCGCGAGCTGCACCTCGCCGGCGCCGTCGACCTGCGGTCGGTCAGCGTCCCCGGCACCGTCGGCGCCGACGATCGTCTCGCCTGGGTGCTCCCGAGCGCCACGCGACGGCGCGTCGAACTGCTCGGCTATCGCCACCGTGTCCCCGTCTCTCTCGACGCAGTTGACTCGTCCCTGCGGCTGCCGGGAACCCCGTCCGGGGCCACTGCTAACCGAGCGACCAGGACACGCTCTGCGTCCGTCGGGAGTGTAGTGGACCGAGTGGCCGCGACGTTGGCGCGAAGCGCAAGCCGACGCGGCCGCGTCGCGCGAGCCACGACGCGGAGATCTCCCGACGCCAGAGCCCGCAGGGGCGCAGGCGCGCAGGCGCGCAGGCGCGCAGGGCCGACCGGATCGGCCGGGCGTAGGGTGGGGTCGTGCCCATGAGCTCATCGGGATCGTCCCGCCCGGGCAACGCGCCCGCCCCCGGGTCATCCGCGGGCGGCTCGGGCGACGCCGGGAAACGACCCGACCTCCCGCCGGGGCTCCGGGCTCAGCTCGGCGGCCCGTCGTTCCAGGGACTCGCGACGTTCGCCCAGCGTCCCCTGCTCACCGAGCAGTCCGACCTCGCCGACTGGGACCCGGACGTGGCCGTCGTCGGCGCGCCGTGGGACGACTCGACGACGCACCGCCCCGGCGCTCGCTTCGGCCCGCGGGCGCTCCGGGCCCTCGCCTACGGCCCGGGCACGTTCCACCTCGACCTCGGGATCGAGATCTTCGACCATCTCGAGGTCGTCGACTTCGGCGACGCGATCTGCCCCCACGGCCTAGTCGACGCCGCGCACGCGGCGATCCGCGAGCGCGTCGCGACGGTTGCCGACCTCGGCATCTTCCCGGTGGTGCTCGGCGGGGACCACTCGATCACCTGGCCGGCCGCGACCGCGGTCGCCCGCGCGCGGGGATGGGGACGAGTGGGGGTCGTCCACTTCGACGCGCACGCGGACACGGCCGACTCGATCGACGGCAACCTCGCGAGCCACGGCACGCCGATGCGCCGTCTCATCGAGTCCGGTGCGGTGCTCGGGCGCAACTTCGTGCAGATCGGTCTCCGCGGCTACTGGCCGCCGGCGGAGACGTTCGCCTGGATGCGCGAGCAGTCGATGCGCTACCACCTGATGCACGAGGTGTGGGAGCGAGGGCTCGACGCGGTCGTCGCAGACGCCGTCTCGCAAGCAATGGACGGCTGTGATGCGGTCTACCTCTCTGTCGACATCGACGTTCTCGACCCGGGATTCGCGCCCGGGACGGGCACGCCCGAGCCGGGCGGGCTCGCCCCGGTGGACCTGCTCCGAGCGGTGCGCCGCCTCGCGATCGAGGTGCCGCTGGTAGCGCTCGACGTCGTCGAGGTCTGCCCCGCGTACGACTGGGCGGACCTCACGGTGAACAACGCGCACCGTGTCGTGCTCGAGGTCCTCGCCGGTCTCGCGATCCGTCGAGGCGCGAAGCCGACGGTGATCTGACTCCCGCCTCGCAGCGCCCTACGAATCCCCGGGGATCACCGCGTCGAGCACGGGCTCGATGTGGCGTTGGCTCTCGAGCAGATCGAGCACGGTGAAGCGGCTCCGGATCCGGTTCGCGTAACGGAACGTCGCCCGCAACATCGCGCCGTCGGTTCCGAGGAAGCCCGTCGTCGCGGGCACGCCGGCGGCCCCGAGCGCGGTCCCCACGCGCTCGAATCGGGCGCTCGATCGGGCGAGCCGCTCGTGCACCTCGGCAAGGTGGCCCGATGTGCCCGGCCACGCGTCCGCGTGTTCGGCGAACCACACCTGCTTCTCGTCGTGCACGGGCCCCAGCGCCAGGTACTGCTCGCCGAACCACCATCGCTCGTCTTCGCCGCCGCCGCCGCCTGCCGGTTGGAGGAGCGGATCACCGAGATTCTCCAGCGCGAGCCGCTGGATCGCGAGCGCGAAGCGCGTCGCGTAGGCGACCTGGAGACCGTGGGCAGCGTGCGCGCGCAGCCCTCGGAACGCGAGCAGATCGAGGAAGTGCGAGGCGTGGTGCTCGCAGCCGCTCGCGGGCCGGGAGTTTCCGACCATCGCCATCGCGAGCCCGGATTCCACGAGCCCGCCGGTCAGCGACGCGACGCGACCCTCGTCGCCGGCGAGCAGGCCCGCTGTGTCCTCGAGGCACTGCTCGAGCGGCACCGCGACCCGCTCGGCGACCGCTTCGCAGTACGGCTCGCCGGCCACGCCCGCGGCGAGCTCCCAGTCGAATCGTGCCGATGCCTTGCCGGCGAGATCGCCGAACCCGGAAAGGATCATCTCGCGCGGAGCCGCGGCGAGCACACCGGTATCGGCGAAGATCGCGAGCGGGGCGTGGCTCGGAAGCGTGATCTTCACACCGTCGAACTGCATCGCGGCGACTGTCGACGCGTAGCCGTCCATCGACGGCGCGGTCGGAACCGAGACGAAGGGTTTCGCGTGGAGGAACGTCGCGTAACGCGTGACGTCGGTGAGCACGCCCGAGCCCACCGCGAGCACGACGTCCGGGCGCCGGGAGGCGATCGCGTCGCGCACGGCGCCGACGGCGTCCTCGTCAGCGAGCAGCCCGGCCCGTTGGGCAAACCGCCGGGTCGAGACCACGTGACCGGCGGCCGCGAGGTCCGCCGACAGGTCGTCGCCGAGCACCTCCGCAGTGTTCGCGTCCTCGACGACGAGCACGCGCCTCAGACCTCGCTCGTCCAGGAAGCGCCCGAGCTCGCTTCGCGCCGCTCGTCCCACGACGACGTGCTCGACGGGGACGACGTGCTCGAGGCCACACGACGGGCACGGCGAGGTGGCGGCCCCAGCGTCCTCCGGGTCGGACACGTCTCCGACCGTCACGTTCCCTGGCCGTAGTAGGCGTTCGGTCCGTGCTTTCGCGAGAAGTGCTTCTCGCGGACCGCGTCGCCGAGCGCGGGCGCGTTCGGCGACAACAGCTCGGTGAGCAACGCCATGTGGGCGACCTCCTCGAGGGTCACGGCCGCCTCGACCGCGGCGCTCGGGGTCGTTCCCCACGCGAACGGGCCGTGCGAGCGCACGAGCACGGCGGGGACCTCCGCGGCCGATCGCTCACCGATGGCTTCGACGACGACGTCACCGGTCCGCGCCTCGTACTCGCCCGCGACCTCCTCGTCCGTCAGCGGACGCGCGAGCGGCACGTCGTGGGGGGAGAGGTCCGCGTGCGTCGTCCCGAGTATCGGGATCGGACGCTCCGCCTGGGCCCACGCTGCCGCCCACGTCGAGTGCGTGTGGACGACGCCGCCGATCTCCGCGTACGCCCGGTAGAGCGCGAGGTGCGTCGGCGTGTCCGTCGACGGGCGCGCGCCCTCCACGACCCGACCGTCCATGTCGACCACGACCATGTCCTCGACGGACATGCTCGAGTACGGGACGCCGCTCCCCTTGATCACGACGAGGCTCCGATCCCGATCGATGCCGCTCACGTTGCCCCAGGTGAGCGCGACGAGCCCGTGCGCAGGGAGCGCGAGGTTCGCGGCGAGGACCTGCTGCTTCAGATCGTCGAGCACCTGTGGTCCGGCCCTCCTACGTCCGCTGCCCGGAGGCACCGGCGGCAGTCGAGCGCCGCTTCAGGTCCTTCAGCGAGTGCATCCACTGGACACGATCCCGCCCGAGCGCGTCATGGAGACCGCGGTAGACCTCGTAGGTCGCTGCGTACGTCTCGCCCGCCGCTCGGTCAGGTGTGTAGCGGGCCGCGACGTCCGGGCGGAGCATCTCGACCGCGGACGCCACGTCGTCGAAGCCGCCGGCCTTCGACCCCGCTGCGACAGCGCCGAAGATCGCTGCGCCTCTCGCCGGGATCTGCGGCGAGGTCGGAACGGCGACCGGCCGGGCGGTCACGTCCGCGATCAGCTGCATGAGCAGCGGGCTCTTCTCCGCGATCCCGCCGCACGCGACGATCTCGTCGACCCCCAAGCCGTTGTCGTCGAAGTTGTCGACGATACGACGCGTCCCGTACGCGACCGACTCGAGCAGCGCGCGGTACACCTCGTCGGGCGTGGTGGAGAGGCCGAAGCCGACGATCGCCCCCGTGAGGTCGGCGTCCGCGAGGATCGAGCGGTTGCCATTCCACCAGTCGAGCGCGACGAGCCCCGTCGCGCCAGGCGCGATCTCCGCCGCCCCCGCTTCGAGCTCGGCGTAGCGAGCACCTCGAGCCGAGCCGTCCGCACCGAGGAGTCGGTCGACGAACCACGCGAACATGTCGCCGACCGCCGGCTGGCCCGCCTCGTAGCCGTAGCGGCCGGGGAGGATCCCGTCCGGGACGACCCCGGTGATCCCGGTGAGGAGTACCTCCTTGTCGTGTACCAGCATGTCGCAGATCGAGGTCCCGACCACCATGACGAACGTGCCCGCACGGTCGACGCCTGCGCCCGGCACCGAGACGAACGAGTCGACGTTGCCGACCGCCACCGCCACGCCGGCGGGGAGCCCGAGACGCTCCGCGAGCTCGGGTCGAACCGTCCCCGCGTGCGCTCCGATCGGGGCGAAGCGCGAGCCGAGCTTCTCGCCGGGCGCGCCGAAGCCCGGGTAGGCCGCCCGGAAGTACTCGACCGGGGGCAGGCCGTCTCGGTCGGACCAGAACGCCTTGTAGCCCGCCGCGCACGCAGACCTCACGAGGTCTCCGGTCAGCTGCCAGACGATCCAGTCGGTCGCCTCCACGAATGCATCGGCGGCCTCGTACACGTCCCGGTCCTCGTGAAAGAGCTCGAGCAGCTTCGGGAAGTACCACTCAGAGGAGATCCGTCCCCCGTACCGCGCGAGGAAACCCTCGCCGCGCTCGATCGCGACCTGGGTCAACCGGTCCGCGTACGGCTGCGCGGCGTGGTGCTTCCACAGCTTCGTCCATGCGTGCGGGCGGCCGCGCCACCGCTCGATGCTCGAGAGCGGTGTCCCGTCCGCCGCGACCGGTAGCACGGTGCACGAGGTGAAGTCGACGCCGATGCCGACGATCCGTCTCGGGTCGACGCCGCTCGCGCGCACCGCCGCCGGCACGCCCCGCTCGAGCACGGCGAGGTAGTCGGCGGGGTCCTGCAACGCCCAGTCCGGCGCGAGCGGCTGACCCGTGTCCGGTAGCAGCCCGTCGATCACTCCGCGGTCGTAGCGGACCTCCTCGACGGCGAGCTCCTGGCCCGACGCCAGGTCGAGCAGCAGCACCCTTCCCGACTCGGTGCCGAAGTCGACGCCGACGGCGATCGATCCCGACGTGCCCTCGGCCCGAGGTGCGGCCGGTCCCTGCGTGTGCTCGTGGTCGTCCATCGGCGCCCAAGCCTAGATGGACCGGTCGTGACGACGCGGCCGCTGCAGGGACGCGTCGCTCGTGAGACGGCTCACGAAGTCGCCCGAGTGCCGAACGACGTCGCGAGCTCGTGCGCGAGCTCCTCGACGGCGTCGCGGCGAATCTCGAGGTCGACCCGTCCCGCCCGGCGGGTCCCGCTCACGATGCCGGCGTCGCGCAGAAGCTTGACGTGGCCACTCACCGTCGCCTGCGCGACGCCGAGCTCCGTCGAGAGCTCTCCGACCGAGCTCGCTCCCGTCGCCAGGCGGCCGAGGATCTCGACTCGCGTGGGGTCCGCGAGCGCCCTCAGGCGGCGAACGAGCTGCTCCGACGTCGGGCCGCCGGCCATCGGCGTGGCCGGACCCCCGCGGCTCGCGTCGAAGCCGACGAGCACCGCTCCGGGAAGCTCGAGAAAGGTCCCCGGTCCCGACAACATGGCGGGGACGAGCAGCATCGGGAGGCTCGTCGATCGCAGCAGGCGTGAGGCGCCGGCGATCACGGCGCCCGCCCCGATGTCGGCGCCCTCGACGCAATGGGCGATCGACGCCGGGCCGGACACGCCGCATTCGAAGGCGGATGCCACGACGGCTGCACGTCCCGCGACATGGCGGGCGGCAGACGAGCGGGCGACGATGTCAGCCCACGTCGCTCCGGTGCCGACCTCCCGGATCGCGACGGTCGACGCGGCCCGGGCTCGCGCCTGACCTTCTGTGGTCCACCATCTCTCGAGCGAGGACCAGACGTCGCCCAGCAGCTCCAGGTATATCCGCCGTCTCGCTCGCGACTGCGCGAGGTCGGCCAGGCGGGCGCGAATCGTCGCCCGGTCCTCCGGGGTCTCGGATCGCAGGTCAGGCGCGAGGTTGACGGTCGGCCAGGCTTGGTCGAGCTCCCATCGCAGCATCGCGTAACCGGTGATGCCGAGCGCACCGGCGTGATGCGCAGCGACCAGCAGCTCGGGCGCGCCGCGGAGCCCGTCCGACCAGAGCGCCTCGAACGATCCGACGAGCTCCGGTTGGTCCTCGAAGAGCCGCAGGAGCGCGGCGTGGCGGGAGCGGAGCTCCGGCACGGCCGCAGCTCGCACGGCCCAGGCGAGCTCGAGCGCGAGGCACGGACCGAGAACGGCCACCGGTGACGGGGGCTGTATGACTTCGTCGTCGAACTCCATCGGGTAATCACTATATCGGCATATGCCGATGAACCGATCCGCCTCTCAAGACAGTCCGCGATCGCCCCTTCGAGGTGCGCGGCGGAGCTATCGAGCGCGATCGCGCACACCACGGCCTCCTCGACACGGCGTCCGCGGCTGCTTATCCTCCCGGCATGGCCGACGAGCAGCCATTGACTGCGATGCGCACGACCTACGAGCTTCCCCAGGGCGAGCCGGTCACGGCGCTCGCCCTCAGCTCCGGCGTGCCGGTCACGAGCCCGATACTCGTGCGAGCCCAGCTCCCAGGTTGCCCTGACCTCGAGCTTCGCCTCGAGGTCGACGGCGGGAAGCTCGTGCTCACGAGGCTCACCCTGTCGCGCTCCGCGGGCGAGCCGCCGATCGGCCAGTCGCTGCTCCGAGAGCTTCCGCTGGCGGCGATCGTCAAGGAGGTGCGCAGGCGCGTTGCCCATGCGTTCACCGTGTTCGACCAGCTCGGGGCTCGTGCCGACGGCACGCTCCCACTACTGCCGGCCGCCCTGCTCGGGCTGCAGCCCGGTCCGCCGCGCGGCGGGACGCGTCGCGTGATCGACGACGACCTCCTCGACGAGGTCGAGCGCATCGTCGCCGGCCACCCCGAGGCTCCGACCCGAGCGGTGCAGCAGCGGCTCGGGACGTCACATCGCAACGCGACCCGCTGGATCGCCGCCGCGCGGGTGCGCGGCGAAGCAGCCGAGACACTCCCCGCCCGTTAGGCCACGAACACCCGGCGAGCAGCCGGCCCCGGGCGTCCCAGGCCACTTCAGCTAGAATTTCGCGATCCGGCTGCGGCCGTGCGCTCGATCCGTTGCCGACCGCACGCACCATCGGACGACATAGGCGGCACGGGCGATGACACAGCAGTCGAGTACGACGGCCGCATCGGAGGCACGCGTCGCGGCCGGTCACCCGGTGTCCACCTCGGGTGAGGAGCGCGGCCAGAGCCAGGAGCTGATGGGTGGGCGGCTTCGTGAGGCACGGCTGAAGCTCGGCTTCGGCGTCCGGGAGCTCGCGCGGCAGCTCGACGTGTCCGCGAGCCTGATCTCGCAGATCGAGCTGGGTCGCGTCGTCCCGTCGGTGAGCACCCTCTACACGCTCACGAACGCGCTCGGCGTCTCGATGGACAGCCTCTTCCTCGAGCCACACGTGAGGCTACGACCCGATCTCGGCAACCTCGTCGAGCTCGCGCGGACGCGCGACGCTCGCATCGACGCCGCGGATGCCGAGGCACCCACGGAGCCGGACGCCCGGGAGCACTCGATCATCCAGCGTCACGGGGGCCGTCGCACGATCGAGCTCGAGCAAGGAGTGCGCTGGGAGCTGCTGACGCCCGTGCCGGAGTCAGGAGCGGAGTTCCTCGAGGTGCACTACCCCGCCGGCGGAGGATCGAGCCCGACCGGCCACGCGGTGCGGCACAACGGGCGTGACTACTGCCTCATCCTCGAGGGCACCCTCGCCGTTCAGATCGGCTTCGAGCAGTACGTGCTCGACGAGGGCGACTCGCTCGCGTTCGACGCGACGACGCCACACCGCTTCTGGAACGCGGGCACGACGCTCGTGCGCGCGGTCTGGTTCGTGCTCGACCGCTGCCCGCCCGGCTCGTGATGCCCCCGGCCCGGACACGGGGGGTTCGTGTGGTCGGCCGGCCCCCCGGCACGACGATCTCCTCCTCGATGCGCGCGGCGGAGACCCCGTCGCTCGCGGGCCAGTAGGTCTCGCAGGCGAAGACCATCCCCGGCTCGAAGACTTCGGGATGCTCGAAGGAGACGAGACGGCTGACGATCGGCCTCTTCCAGATCGAGAGCCCGACGCCGTGGCTGTACTGGAGCGCGAACGTGCGGCAAATGCAGGTCCGGTAGCGGTCGAACGAGTGCGGGATGGCGAAGAACGCCGGGTCGCCCGGGCCGAGCATCCAATCGCTGTAGACGCGCGGGTGTGGGCCGCACCGCTCGCCCGGGATCGCGTTCACGTGCTCGCTCCCCTCATCGCAGGAGCCACCCGCCATCGACGAACAAGTCGGTGCCATTCATGCCCCCGCATTCGAGGAGGAAGATCGTCGCCTCGACGATCTCGCGCATGGTGACGAGGCGCCCGATGGGGGTTCGCCCGACGAAGGCATCCCGCGGCTTGTCCATCCAGTAGGGGCTGTCCCCGATGATCCCGGGGTGGATCGCGTTCACCCGCACTGGTGCGAGCTCGCATGCGAGCGTCCGGACGAGGCCCGACACGCCGCCGTTCACCGTGCTGACGGTCGTGGAGCCGTCGTACGGCCGCTCCTTCGCGAGCCCACCGAACAGCACGATCGAGGCGTCGGCGGCGAGACGGTCCCGCAGGGTGTGGACCACTTCCGGGTAACCGACGAGCTTCAGCGTGACAAGTCGCCGCGCGCGGTCGAGGTCGTACGACGCGATGTGGTTCACGTCCCGCTCGATCGCCGCGATCACGAGCTCGCGAACCGGACCGACTCCCGCGAGCGCCCTCCCGATCGCGTCGGGCTCGGCCAGGTCGACGCCGACACCCGTCGTGGCTCCGCCGATCTCCCGGGCGACGGCGGCCGCACGGCCGGGGTCCCGGCCGGTGACGACGACGCTCCTCCCGCGCCCGGCGAACTCGACCGCCAGCTCGCGCCCGATGCCCGACGTCCCGCCCACGATCACGACAGATCCGGAGTCCATCTCTCTCCCATTCGCTCGACTGCCCGGCGACCCACCCTCACGACCGGTCCATACGCGTCCACGCGCCGAGCCCGACTGCGAGGATCGGACGCGCACCAAGGCTGGTCTGCTCGTAGAGCGGGTCGAGCCCGAGCAGGTCGAAGCGGCTGCCGACCAGCGCGACGAACAGGACGCCGACCACCGACCGCCATACCGCTCCTGCCCCGCCGCGGATGCTCGTGCTGCCGACCACGACGCCCGCGAGAACGGTGAACGCGAGGCTCGAACCGCCCGAGGACTGGGCGCTGAGGACCCGTGACGCGTCCATGACACTGCCGGGCGTCGCGACGGCGCCGCTCCGGATCGTGTGGCCTGGCCCCCGTCCCAGACCATTGCGCTGATAAGCACAGCGACACACGGACCCGTGTCGCCGCAGCGTGAGTATCGCGTGGCTGCACGGTGTCGTCAACGGATGAACACTTGACGACACGTGAATGCGAAAGCCCCTGCAAGTGTGCAGCTCATCGGTCTTGACCGACGAGGAGCAGCGGCGGTGCGGTGTCGAGCGCGACACTACGTCCGGGTGTCCGAGCTCCTACCGATCGGTCGAGAGCTGATCGGCGAGGTGCTTCCAATGCGCCGGCCAGCGGTACGAGTGCCGGCGCGGCGGCTGGGGCGCCTGGGTCTCGATCCAGCGCACGCGCCCCTCGCCGGAGTTGAAGAAGCCGTGCACGACACCAACGCCGCAGAAGAGCACCTCTCCCGCGCGGTACGTTCGCACCTCGCCGTCGACCTCGCCCTCGATCTCGCCCTCGAGGAAGAAGTAGACCTCTTCGAAGGGATGGTCGTGCACCTGTGCGGCACCGCCTGGCTCGTAGTCGACCATGAACATCGTGAGCAGGTCGGCGCCGAGCGTGCTGTCGACCATCATCTTCACCGAGATCCCGCTGTAGGCGAGCAGCGCGGTGTCCATGCCGGCCGGACCCCTGCCGCGCGCGGGACCGTCGACGGCCAGCGCCTCCTGCTGGGGTGGGGTGCCCGCGTACCGTCCGACCAGCGTGGTCATCGGGTTCCCGATGTCGGGAGCCTCCGGTTGCGCAGCCCGGGGCGCGGCGGGGAGGAACAGCGTGTCGGCGCCACCGGCAACGTGGGGCGACGGAGCCGGCAGGGGTGTCGCGATCTCGATCCAGCGCGCCTCGTCCGGCTCGTCGTTCCACCAACCGTGCGCGTTCCCGACCGGGAACAGCACGAAGTCCCCGGCACGAAGCCGGTACGAGCGCTCCCCGACGCTGACCGCCGGCCGACCCCCGAGCACGTACGCGCAGGTTTCGAAGGAGTGGACGTGGCGGTCGACACTGCCCGACGGTGCCAGGCGGTGGAGACCGACGTCCGTGTGGACCGAGCCCGTCGCTCGCCCGATCAGATCCCGTCGTGCGTACCCCGAGGAGTGCGGCGCGTAGATCCCCGCCCCTCCCTCGAACTCCCAGTCCCAGGCTGCTACGTGATGCACGCCGCGTCTCCGTCCTCGCGATGACCACGTGGCGGCACCTGGACGACCCGGACGGCCGCGTCGGGCACGAATGCGCGCTCACGCCTCGAGCGTGCAGTGTTGGCCGAGTTGCGGACGACTGTCAAGTGGGGTTACACACCTCGCGGCGCGCCTGTCCAGCGATGGTCAGCATCATCCGCGGCGCGGCGGTCGCCCCGTCCCGGCGTGCGAGATGCCCGCAACGGGGCGCGCCCGAGAAACCCGCCGGCCCGCGAGCGCCCGCCCACAGGGCCCCGGCTCCCGGCCGGGCCCGCCGGGAAGTGGATCTGCGCCGATCAGCCGGGCGCGGCCGAAAAGCCGAGCAGGGCCTCGCCGAGCGTCGATTCGTCGACGTCGACGCCGAGCCCCGGCGCCTCCGGGACCGGGCCGCGGCCGTCGAGCGAGCGCGGCCGATAGCCCGCCACGTGTTCGAGCGTCCAGTCGTTCATGTACGACGCTGCGAACAGCGAGCCGGGCGATGTCGATCCGGCGAGGCAGGACACGGCGGCGCTGCAGAGGTCACCACCCCACGTGTCCTCGATCGTCAGCCCGAGGCCGAGCTCGACGGCGAGGTCGCGCAGCACTCGAGCCGGACCGAGGCCACCGACGCGGCTGATCTTCAGGTTGACCGCCTCGGCGACGTGCTCGGCAGCGGCACGCACGAGCGACCGAACGTCGACGATCACCTCGTCGAGGACCATCGGAAGAGACGTCCGCCGGCGCACCTGCGCGCACTCGTCGAACGACGCGCACGGTTGCTCGATGCGAAGGCGCGGGAGCCCTTCGAGGAGCCCGATGGCGTGCACGGCGTCGGGGAGCCGCCACGCTCCGTTGGCATCGGCCACGATGAGGTCCTCGGCAGCCGTCGCCTCGAGCACCGCGCGGACACGCTCCGCGTCGCGTTCGGGCGAGCTGCCGACCTTCAGCTGGAATCGGTGGATGCCCCGCTCGCGCTGTCCGAGGACGAACTCGACCATCTGTCCCACCGGTCCGAGCGGCACCGCGACGTACAGAGGCACCTCGCCGGCGCGCCGCCCACCGAGCAGCTCGCACGCAGACGTGCCGCAGATCTTGCCGAACAGGTCGTGCGCCGCGATGTCGACCACGCTCTTCGCGTAGCCATGGCCGGCGAGGACGCCATCCATCGACGCGCGCAGCGCGCCGAGGTTCGTCGGGTCCTGGCCGACGACCGCGTCGCCCAGTTCGGCGAGCGCGGCGCGCGCGCCACGCGCCGACGCGGGCAGGTACGTGCTCCCGAGCGGGCAGACCTCGCCGTAGCCCGTCGTGCCGTCGCTCGCCCGCAACGCGACGACCGTGCTCTCGAGCGTCGTGATCCTCCGCTCGCCAGACATCACATAGGTGCCGTGCGCGTAGGTGAGCGTGTAGGCGTACACCGACATCTGCTCGATGCGCATGTGATCGCTCATATGCCGGACCCCCAGATATCTCCGACGGTGAAGCCGGCAGGAAACGGATCACCCGGGTCGAGCACGTAGCGCGCGTACCCGGTGATCCACGCGGCACCGGTGATCGTCGGCACGACGGCGGGCGTGGCGTGCACACAGGTCTCTCGGACGAGTCGCCCGGTGAACACCGTGCCGAGTGGACCCTCGTTCCGGAGGTCGCGCCCGAGCGGCAACAGCCCGCGGGCATGCAAGACCGCCATGCGCGCGCAGGTCGCGGTCCCGCACGGCGACCGGTCGAGAACGCCGGTCCAGGTGTCGGGACGGTCCCAGTCGAGCGAGCCCGTGGAGACCACCACGGCGTTTCGCTGGTCGGCATGTGGCCCGCTCGGCGCACCGACGAGACAGGCGATGGTGGGCCCGACGACGTCCGGGTGGTCGGGATGCGCCTGCGGCGCCTGTTCGCGCGCCGCCGCCTTGATGCACTCGCCGATGCGGACGAGGTCGCGCCCTTCGTCCGCCGACAGCGACAAGCCAAGGGGCGTCGCGTCCGCGATCACGAAGATCATCCCGCCGTACGCGAGATCGACCACCACGGTGCCGAGCCCGGGCACCTCGATCGGCACGTCGAGGGCCATGGCGAAGCTCGGGAGGTTCTCGAACGTCACACTGCGAGCCCGACCGCTCTCCACCTCGACTCGGACCGCGACGAGGCCGGCCGGGGTCTCGAGCACGAGATCCGTGATGGGCTCCGACACCTCGACCATGCCCGTCTCGACGAGCACAGTGGCGACGCAGATCGTGTTGCTCCCGGACATCGGCGGGTACTCGACCTGCTCCATGACGACGAACCCGGCGTCGGCGGCGGGGTCGGTGGGAGCGAGCACGAGGTTGCAGTTCGCCGCAGGGTACCCGCGCGGCTCGCGGAGCATGCGCAACCTCAGCTCGTCGCCGTGCTCGGCGAGATAGCGCATCTTCTCGAACATCGAGCGTCCGGGCACGTCGCCGACGCCACCCACGACCACGCGGCCCGGCTCGCCGGCCGCGTGCGCGTCGACCGCCAGCAGCTCGTTCGACGCCGATCGGGCCCGCATCGGCGGCATCATCGCGTGCGCGGTCGAGGCGGGCGTGGGCGGGAAGCCGCCGGTGCTCATGAGCCGGCTGCCGGGCTGGCCGCAGCACGGCCCAGGTACGCGGCGACGACCCGCGGGTCGTCGGCGAGCTCGCTGCTCGGCCCGGACAACACCACCTCGCCCTGCTGCAGGACGTACGCACGGTTCGTGATCTCGAAGGCCAGCGTCACGTTCTGCTCGACGAGGAGCACCGCGGTGCCCTCCGAGGCGATCTGGACGAGCAGGTCGTACACCGACTCGACCATCTGCGGCGCGAGGCCGAGCGACGGCTCGTCCACCATCAGCAGCTTCGGCTCGGCCATCATTCCCCGGGCGATCGCGAGAACCTGCTGCTCGCCACCGGAGAGCATGCCGGCGAGCCTCGGAAGGTGGTCGCCGAGCAGGGGAAACCGCTCGAGGACCGCCTGCAGGCGCTCGCGCCGCTGCGCCCGGCCCCCGCCGACTCCGAACCCGGCGAGCTCCAGGTTCTCGCGGACGGTGAGCGAGGGGAAGATCCGCCTACCCTCGGGAACCTGCACGAGCCCGCGGCGCACACGCGTGGCCGGAGCGATGCGGCGCAAGTCGTCGCCGCGGAAGACGAGCTCGCCCTCACGAGGTTTGACGAGTCCCGAGATCGCCTTCAGGACCGTCGACTTGCCGGCGCCGTTCGCTCCGAGCAGCGCCACGATCTCACCCTCTCCGACGGTCAGGGACACTCCCGAGACCCCGCGCACCGGCCCGTAGAAGACCGTCATGTCGCTCAGGGAGATGACGTTCATCCGCGCCGCCTTCCGAGGTACGCCTCGACGACCCGTTGGTCGGTCCGCACGTCTTCGGGGCTCCCTTCTACGAGCAGGCGGCCGCGCTGGAGCACCGCCACCCGCGTGGCGAGCTGCATCACGAGCTCGACGTCGTGCTCGATCATCACGACCGTGACGCCGCTCTCCCACGTGCGCCGGATCACCGCGACGAGCTCCTCGCGCTCGACCGAGCTCACCCCTGCGGCGGGCTCGTCGAGCAGCAGCACGCTCGGCTGCCCCATCAGCGCGCGGGCCACCTCGAGTCGCTTGCGCATCCCGTAGGGCAGGTCGGCCGCGAGCACCCGTGACTTGTCGGCGAGGCCGACATACTCCAGCCAGCGCTGTGCCTCGTCGGCGAGCGCTCGCTCGGCGCGACGCATCGCCGGCGTGCCGAGCAAGGTGCCGACCAGACTCGCGCTCGATCGCAGGTGGGCTCCGGCGAGGACGTTCTCGTGCGCTGAGAGCCGCGGAAAGACGCGTACGTTCTGGAAGGTGCGCCGGATCCCGAGCGCAGCGACGTCGGGCACCGCCATCCGCGTGATGTCGCGCCCGTCCAAGCTCACGGTCCCGGCGCTCGGGCGGTAGTAGCCGGTGAGGCAGTTGAAGAACGACGTCTTGCCGGCACCGTTCGGGCCGATCACCGCGTAGAGCGCGTGCTCGGCGATGTCCAGCGAGATCCCTGCGAGCGCCTCGAGCCCGCCGAAGCGCAGCGAGAGCCCGTCGACTGCGAGACGGGACATCACGGCGTCCGTTCGACGCCCGCGGCACGACGTCGCGCGGCGATGGCCTCACCGCGCCGCCCGGGGAACCGCGCGACGAAGCGAGCAGCACGGTCGAGCCCGAGGCCGCTTTCGGGCCACACTCCCTGCGGGCGCAGCACCATGATGAGCACCAGCACGACTCCGAAGACGAGCAGCCGCGCCTGCGCGAACTGGCGGAACACCTCGGGGAAGGCGACGACGATCCCCGCTCCGAGCAGACCGCCCCAGATGCTGCCGATCCCGCCGATCGACACAGCCATCACGACGAGCAGCGACTCGTTGAACCCGAAGCTCGGCGGAGCGATCGCGATGAACGCGGAGCCGTACAGAGATCCGGTGATCGAGCCGAACACGCTTCCGGCCATGTAGGCGTAGA